>JBIKPD010000425.1:0-3429 GCA_044357665.1 Roseateles sp.
GGCCTTTCCCGCATGCTGGTCCAGGCCGGCCGGCTCGCGCCAGGGGAAGCTGCCGATCTATTGCAACTCGCGCAGGACAAGCAATCGAGCTTCGTCGACACCCTGCTGGCCACCGGGCTGCTGACCGCGGCCGAGCTCGCCCATACCCTGTCAGCGGCCCTGGCATTGCCCTTGCTGGACCTCGATGCGGTCGACCTGCAGAGCCTGCCGAAAAACCTCATCGACAGCCAATTGGCGGCCCGCTACCGGCTGCTGGTGCTGGGCAAGCGCGGCGCACGCCTGTTCATCGGCAGCGCCGATCCCTCGGACGCCGAAGCCGCCGAGCGAATCAAGTTCGCCACGCAGCTGGCGCCTGAGTGGGTCATCGTCGAGCATGACAAGCTCGCCAGGCGGCTGAACGATTCGGGCAGCGCCGCCGCTGCCGCAGCGCCACTGACCACCGAACTGCCAAAGGACAACGCCAAGCCCCATGGACCGACGGCCGCGTCGACCGAGGTCGATGACGCACCGGTCGTACGTTTTCTGCAGCAGATGCTGACCCAGGCGATCAATTTGCGCGCCTCAGACCTGCATTTCGAACCCTATGAAAGCCATTACCGGGTGCGCTTTCGCGTTGACGGCGAACTGCGCGAAATCACTCGGCCGCCGCTGGCAATCAAGGAAAAGCTCGCCTCTCGCATCAAGGTGCTGGCGCGACTGGACATCGCCGAGCGTCGCATCCCGCAAGACGGGCGCATGAAGCTGCAGTTCGGGGCCAAGGCGGTTGACTTTCGCGTCAGCACCTTGCCGACGCTGCACGGCGAAAAAATCGTCATCCGGATTCTTGATTCAGGTTCGGTCAAACTCGGCATCGAGGCGCTCGGCTATGAAAAAATCGAACAGTCGCGCCTGCTCGCCGCGATCCATCGGCCCTACGGCATGGTGCTGATGACAGGCCCGACCGGCTCGGGGAAAACGGTTTCTCTGTATACCTGTTTGAATCTCCTCAACCAGGCCGACGTGAATATCTCGACGGTTGAAGATCCGGCCGAAATCAATCTGCCCGGCATCAACCAGGTCAATGTCAACGACAAAACCGGGCTGACTTTCGCGACCGCGCTGAAATCAATGCTGCGCCAGGATCCCGACATCATCATGGTGGGTGAAATCCGCGACCTGGAAACCGCCGACATTGCGATCAAGGCAGCCCAGACCGGTCATCTGGTCTTGTCGACCTTGCACACCAATGACGCGCCGCGGACAGTGACCCGCTTGCTGAACATGGGCGTTGCGGCCTTCAATATCGCCTCGAGCGTGCTGCTGATCACGGCGCAGCGGCTGGTGCGCAGACTCTGCGAAAAATGCAAACAAAGGACCGAATTTCCACGCACAGCAATGCTGCGCGCCGGCTACCTCGAGGCCGATCTCGATGGCAGTTGGCAACCCTATCGCGCGGTCGGCTGTCCGGCTTGCAACAATGGCTACCGCGGGCGGGTCGGCATCTACCAGGTGATGCCGATCACCGAAGCGATGCAGCGCCTGATTCTGGCCGAGGGCTCGGCGCTCGACATCGCGGCCTTGGCAAAGTCCGAAGGTGTACGCGATCTGCGCCAGTCCGGTCTGGCCAAGGTGCGCGCTGGCGTGACGACCCTGGAAGAGGTGCTGACAGCGACCAATGAATAATGCAGGGCGTACCGAGCGGTGCGGCCAGGAGAGGTGAGATGGCGACAGCCACGAGGCGCGTGCGTGACTTCATGTACGAATGGGAAGGCAAGGACCGCAGCGGCAAGATCGTTCGCGGCGAGCTGCGCGCTGCCGGTGAAGCGATGGTCGGCGCGACGCTACGGCGTCAGGGCGTGCTGGTCAGCCGGGTGAAAAAACGCCGCATCAGCAGCGGCAAGACGATCAAAGCCAAGGACATCGCGGTCTTCACGCGCCAGTTGGCCACGATGATGAAAGCGGGTGTGCCACTGCTGCAGTCGTTTGACATCGTCGCCCGCGGCAGCAGCAACCCACGCCTGACCACGCTGCTGACCGAGATCCGCCAGGATGTGGAGACCGGCAACAGCCTGTCGGCTGCGCTGCGCAAACACCCGCTGTATTTCGATGCGCTCTACTGCAATTTGGTCGAGGCCGGCGAAACGGCCGGCATCCTGGAGGGCCTGCTCGAGAGGCTGGCGATCTATCAGGAAAAAACCGTCGCACTGAAGAACCGGATCAAGTCGGCCTTGACTTACCCGATTGCCGTCTTCATCGTCGCCTTCATCGTCGTGGCGGTGATCATGATTTTCGTCGTGCCCACCTTCAAGGATGTGTTCAAGTCATTCGGCGCTGACCTGCCGGCACCGACGCTGTTGGTGATCGCGATGTCGGAATTTTTTGTCGCTTACTGGTGGGCCATCTTCGGCTCGATCGGCGGCGGTCTCTACTTCTTCTTCCAGTCATGGCGGCGCTCGATCCGGATGCAACATGTGATGGATCGCCTGCTGCTGAAGATCCCCATCTTCGGCGATCTGCTCTACAAATCGGCAGTGGCTCGCTGGACGCGTACGCTGGCAACGATGTTTGCCGCCGGCGTGCCGCTGGTCGAGGCGCTCGACTCGGTTGGTGGCGCATCGGGCAACGCAGTCTTTGAAGAAGCGACCAGGAAAATCCAGCGCGATGTCACCACCGGCGTCGCCTTGACGGCCTCGATGCATGCGACCGGCATTTTCCCGTCGATGGTGCTGCAGATGGCGTCCATCGGCGAAGAGTCGGGCTCACTCGACCATATGCTGGCCAAGTCGGCCGAGTTCTATGAAGACGAGGTCGATGAGGCGGTGAATTCGCTCTCCAGCCTGATGGAGCCAATCATCATCGTCTTTCTGGGCACCATCATCGGCGGCATCGTCGTCGCGATGTACCTGCCGATCTTCAAGCTCGGCCAGGCGGTATGAACTCGATGAGCGCTGAATTCTTCCTCTCGCCGGCGATGCTGGGCCTGTTCGGGCTGTGCATCGGCAGCTTCCTCAATGTGGTGATTCATCGCCTGCCCTTGATGCTGCAGCGGCAATGGCTCAGCGATGCCGCCGCTGAAGTCAGCGACGCAGACGGGCTGGGCAAGCTCGTACAGCTACCCGCAGCTGAGACCGAGGCGATTGCCGCACAGGCCCGCGACCTATCCGACCGGATTGAGCGTTTGCCGAAGCTGAGCCTGGCCTTGCCGCGTTCGCAATGCCCTTGCTGCGGCCACCAACTGGCCTGGCATGAAAACCTGCCCCTGCTCAGCTGGTTGAGGCTGGGCGGGCGCTGCTCGGCCTGCAAGTCGAAGATCTCGGCCCGCTACCCGATGGTCGAATTGCTGACCGCCTTGCTCTTTGCCGCCTTGTCCTGGCGTTTCGGCCCAGCGCCGGTGACGCTGCTCTGGTGCGGTTTTGCAGCCTGCCTGGTGACCCTGGCAGCGATCGATTG
>JBIKPD010000098.1:0-11953 GCA_044357665.1 Roseateles sp.
GCCGGAAAGCTGCAACTCGACGCCTTGATCGCCGCGGCCTTGCCGGCCTTCGGCAGCTTGATCGAAGATCCGACGCAAGCGCTGGTTGATTTCATCTTCGACCGCCTGTCAGGCGCCGCGCGTGAGCAAGGCTTCAGCGCGCAGGAAGTCGATGCGGTGCTGGCGCTGCGACCGCAACGCCTGGCCGATGTCACGCCGAGATTGCAGGCGGTGCGCGAATTCGCAACCCTGCCTGAAGCCGCATCGCTGGCGGCTGCCAACAAGCGCATCGGCAACATCCTGAAAAAGAGCGAGACGACTGTGCTTGCCCGGATCGATCCGGCGCTGCTGCAATTGCCTGCAGAGCAGCATCTGGCGACCGCACTGAAAAGCGCACAGGTGCTCGCCGATGCGCTGTTCCATAACGGCGAATATGCGGCGTCGCTGCGCGAACTCGCAGCCTTGAAGGAACCGGTCGACGCCTTCTTTGACCATGTGATGGTCAATGCCGAAGACCCACTGTTGCGCGCCAACCGACTGGGTCTGCTTAAGTCCCTGCACGAAGCCATGAACCGGGTGGCCGATCTGGCTCGCCTGGCGACCTGAACAAGGAGCCTGGATGAGGAACGACCATAGCCATGCCATGAAACTCGTCGTGCTGGGGCGCGACGGGACTCTGAATCAATACCGCGATGATCATGTGAAAGCGGTTGAGGAGTTGCAGCCCCTGCCGGGCGCGCTGGAAGCCGTGGCAAGGCTCAACCATGCCGGCTGGCATACGGTGCTGGCCACCAACCAGCCCGGTATCGGCCGCGGTCTGCTCGACATGTCGGCACTGAACGCGATCCACATCCGTCTGAATCAGCTGCTGGCCGAAAAAGGCGGAAGGCTCGACGCCGCCTTCTTCTGCCCGCACACGCCGGAAGAAAACTGTGAATGCCGCAAGCCCTTGCCCGGCATGCTGCAGCAGATCGGCGAGCGCTTCGGCGTCGACCTGGCCACCGTCCATATGGTCGGCGCTTCGCTCGGCGACATCCAGACTGCCCATGCGGCCGGATGCCAACCGCATCTGCTGCGCAGCGACAGGCTCGGTGCGATCGATGAGTCCCAGCTGGCGGCCTTGGCGGCCCAGGTGCCGGGCACCAGGATCCATGACGATCTGAGCGCCTTTGCCGAATATTTGATCAAACAGGGCCGCCGGGTCAAAGCCGAGGCCCGCGGCGAGACTCTGCCGCAAGCTGTCCGCAATGGGGAATTGAACTGATGTCGACGCTGCTTGCTGCAATACGCTCACTGCTCTACATCGTCTGGTTGGTTGTCACGGTCGTGCCCTGGGCATTGGCCGTCGTGCTGATTTCCCTGTTCGTCCGTGGCGACCCGGTGTACTGGTCCTGCGTTGGCTGGCTGCGCACCGCAACGCTGGGCGCACGCTATATTTGCGGCGTCCACTACCGCATCCAGGGCATGGAAAATCTGCCCGACAAGACCGACAGCAAAGCTGCCGTCGTCTTGCTCGCCAAGCACCAAAGCACTTGGGAGACCTTGGCTTTTCCAGGCTTGATGGCGCATCCGCTGGCCTATGTATTCAAACGGGAGTTGCTCTACATCCCGTTTTTCGGCTGGGCCATGGCCCGGATGGACATGATCCATATCGACCGCAGCAAGCGCGCGCAGGCCTGGAACAAGGTCGCCGAGCAGGGCCGCCGTCTGGCAGCCTTGGGCCATTGGGTCATCATGTTTCCTGAAGGCACGCGCATCGCCCGTGGCCAAAAAGGCGAATACAAGACCGGTGGCAGCCGCCTGGCAATCGCCAGCGGGGTGCCGGTCGTGCCGATCGCTGTGACTTCGGCACGTTGCTGGCCGCGCAAGACTTTCCTGCTGCGCCCCGGTATGGTCGACATCTCGATCGGCAAGCCGATCTCTTCTGACGGACGCAAGGCCGGTGAGTTGATGCAAGAAGTCGAAGCCTGGATCGAGGCCGAAATGCACCGACTGGATCCGGAAGCCTATCTGCCGGAAGCAACCCGCTGACAGGACCCAAAGCGATGCTGAAACGACTGGCCAATTTGCTGCAGGACAAGCAGATTTCGCTGTTCGAAGCCGAGCCGGAAGCAGCACCGGCAAAGCCCTCGCTGGACGCTTTCAACAACCCCCGCGCTATGCGCGAGCTATGCCTGGGTGAGCATCGGGTCGGCTATGAGTTGAAGCGCGCAAGGCGACGCAGCATCGGCTTTGTCGTCGGCGCCGAAGGCCTGCGGGTCAGCGCGCCACGCTGGTTGCCGCAGGCGGACATCGACCGCGCCTTGCAGCAAAAGTCCGACTGGATCCTGCGCAAGTTGATCGAGCAGCGTGATCGTGCCCGCCGGGTCCAGGCATCGCGCCAGTCCTGGTGCGACGGCGCCGATCTCGCCTACCTCGGCCGCGTCCTGAAATTGAGCCTCGAGCCTGGGCGCTCAGGTGTGGCGCTGCTGGATGCCGAAGGCCTGCTGGCTGTCGGCCTGCCATCCAATGCCAGCGAAACACAGATTCGCGATGCCGTGCAAGCCTGGCTGCAGCGCAGTGCCAAGGCCTGGTTCCTGCCGCGTTGCCAGCATTTCGCCACCGCACTCGGTGTGGCCATGCCGCAATTGAGTCTGAGTTCGGCACAGACCCGCTGGGGTAGCGCCAGCGTCAATGGCAAGGTCAGGCTGAATTGGCGTTTGATCCATTTCACGCCGGCGATCATCGACTATGTCGTGGCGCATGAACTGGCGCATCTGCGCGAGATGAATCACAGCGCACGCTTCTGGGAAGTCGTGCGATCGGTGGTACCAGATTTCGAAGCCGCGCGCGACCGTCTGCGCGCGGAGTCCATCATCGCGCAGTGAGCGCTGCAGCGAACCGGTAGATGCCATCGGCATCTTGCTGCCGGGTCAGTTTCCCGGCCAGCCAGAGCGCGTTCAAATGCGCTACCGACTCACCCATCGCAAAGGTCGTCTGATGCAGATCGAGCTTGCGCCTGAATAGCAGGTCAAGCAACTCGGCCGCATGGCAGGGTTTGGCCGCGCAGGCCAGCGTCACATCGGCCAAGCGTTCGGCATGATGCTGCTGCAGTTGGTCGACACGGGCATGCAAGCCGATGAACGGCTTGCCATGCGAAGGCAAGACCAAGGTGTCGGCGGGTAATGCGAGCATCTGCGCGATCGATGCCAGGTAGAGGCTCAATGGATCAGCTTCAGGCTCGACATCGACGACACTGACATTGGTCGAGATCCGCGGTAGCACCATGTCGCCGGAAATCAGCAGCCCCGCAGCTTGGCAATACAAGCTCATATGCTCAGGCGCATGGCCGAAACCTGCAATGCAGACCCAGGTCCGGCCGCCGATCACAATGCCGTTGCCGTTCATCAAGCGGCGGAACTTGTCGGGCACGGCCGGCACCATGCTCGGGTAATAGCTGCTGCGCGAACGGATCTGGGCCAGCGAATCGGCATCGGTCAGTCCATGGCTGGCAAAGAAATCGGCGGCGGCGGCACCGCCCATCCCGACCGTCGACCCACTGGCCAAGCGCGCCAGATTGAAATCAGTCGCACTGATCCACAAGCGGCAATCCCAGCGGCGGGTCAGCCAGTCAGCCAAGCCCATATGGTCGGGATGGAAATGGGTAACGATCACGCGCAGCACCGGCAGACCGTCGAGATGTCCGGCGAAGATCAGCTCCCAGTTGGCACGGGTGAGATCGTTGCTGATGCCGCAGTCGACGATGGTCCAGCCCGGCCGGCCGTCGATCTCATCGCGCAGCAGCCACAGATTGATATGGTCGAGCGCGAATGGCAGACCCATGCGCAACCAGCGCAGACCCAGGGCAACTTCAAGCACGCTACCCGGTGCCGGCAAGGCGTCGCCCAGCGGGTATTGCAGTTCTGATTCTCTGAGATTGGCCATGATTGATATTTTTGGGGATGCCGAGCATAAAATTGACGTTTACGTTAACGTCAAATGAACCGCCAGTTTAGCCATGACCCATGATCCCCGTTTATTCACGATCACCGAACTGGCTGCGGAGTTCGACATCACGTCCCGAACGATCCGCTTCTACGAGGACATGGGGCTGCTGCAGCCCTCGCGTGCCGGCCGCAATCGCGTCTACACGCAGCGCGACCGCACAAGGCTGAAACTGACCCTGCGCGGCAAACGCCTCGGGCTGTCGCTGCAGGAAATCAAGCAACTGGTCGGCATGTACGACGATGAGTCTGATGCGGCGCCGCAACTCAAAGCGTTTCTGGAGATCCTGCAGCAACATCGCCGGCAACTCGAGCAGCAACTCGATGACATCGAGGTCACCCTGGCCGAAATCAGCCAGCATGAAAAGCGCTGCCGGGCGCTGCTGTCGCGCGCTTGACAGGTCGATCACCGTGCTTGGCGGTAGAGTTCAAGGCCGCATCGCCTGAGTCGTCTGGAATGTTCGAACGCACGGCCTTGTTGCTGTCCTATTCCCGCGCTCGAAGGCGTCAAGCAACCCCCAAAGCCTGCCGGCAAGCCCGGCGCGGGCTAGCACCACGCTACAACTTCAGAATCCGCAGCCATGACCTATCCGCATTTATTCGAACCGCTGGATCTCGGTTTCACCACTTTGAAGAACCGCGTGCTGATGGGCAGCATGCATACCGGGCTTGAAGACGGGCGCAAACACTTCGAACGGATGGCCGTCTACTTCGCCGAGCGCGCGCGGGGCGAAGTCGGACTGATCGTCACCGGCGGTTTCGCACCCAATATCGAAGGCTGGGCCAAGCCTTTTGCCGGCACCCTGGCCACCAGCGGTGCGGCCCGAAGGCATCAGACGATCACCCGTGCCGTCCATGCCGAAGGCGGCAAGATCGCCCTGCAGATCCTGCACACCGGCCGCTATGGCTATCAACCCTTTTGCGTCGCGCCCTCCAGAATCCAGTCGCCGATTTCGCCCTTCACGCCGCGTGAGTTGTCGGCGCGCGGCATCGAAAGACAGATCCGCGCCTTCATCCGCTGCGCCAAGCTGGCCCGCGAAGCCGGCTATGACGGCGTCGAGGTGATGGGGTCGGAAGGCTATTTTCTGAACCAGTTCCTGGTTACCCATACCAACCAGCGCAGCGACGATTGGGGCGGCAGCTATGCCAACCGGATGCGTTTGCCAGTGGAGATCCTGACCCGAATGCGCGAGGCGGTCGGGCCTGACTTCATCATTATTTATCGCCTGTCGATGCTCGACCTGATCCCCAACGGCAGCAGTTGGGACGAAGTGCTGCAGTTGGCTCGAGCGGTGGTCAAGGCAGGAACAACGCTGATCAATACCGGCGTCGGCTGGCATGAGGCCCGCATCCCGACGATCGCCACTTCGGTGCCACGCGCCGGTTTTGCCTGGGTCACCAAAAAGCTGCGCGATCAATTGCGCTTGGAAGGCATCAACATCCCGCTGATCACCAGCAACCGGATCAACACGCCTGAAGTGGCCGAAAACGTCCTTGCCGAAGGCAATGCCGACATGGTCAGCATGGCGCGGCCGTTTCTGGCCGACCCGGAATTTGTCAAAAAAGCACGCGAACAACGCAGCGACGAAATCAATACCTGCATCGCCTGCAACCAAGCCTGCCTCGACCATACCTTCGCGCAGCAAATCTCGACCTGCCTGGTCAATCCTCGCGCCGCTTTCGAGCAGGAGTTGCAGATCATCCCGATCACAGCATCCAGAATGCCGCGCAAGAAGGTTGCCGTCGTCGGTGCCGGTCCGGCCGGACTTGCTGCGGCGACGACGCTGGCTGCTCGCGGCCATGAAGTGCATCTGTTCGACAGCGCGGCCGAGATCGGCGGCCAGTTCAATATGGCGCGACTGATCCCCGGCAAGGAAGAGTTTGCTGAAACGCTGCGCTACTTTCGTCGCCACATCGAGGTCACCGGCGTGACCTTGCACCTGAACCGTCGCGTGAGCGCCTCTGACTTGTCGGGCTATGACGAAGTGCTGCTGGCCACCGGCGTCACGCCGCGCGACCCGCAAATCAAGGGCCAGGATGATCCGGCGCTGACTGGCATGGTGCTGTCCTATATCGATGTACTGGCAGGCGGAGCCAAAGTCGGCCAGCGCGTTGCGATCATCGGCGCCGGCGGCATCGGTTTCGATGTGGCCGAATTCCTGGTCGATGCGCCGGGTCATTCGCTGGCGCTGGACGCCCCGGCCTGGCGGCGCGAATGGGGGGTCGGCGATCCGGCCGAGACACGCGGCGGCCTGCTGCGGCCGGCACCTGCGGCACCGCTGCGCAACATCACGCTGCTGCAGCGCAAGGCCGGCAAACCCGGCGCCGGACTGGGAAAAACCACCGGCTGGATCCACCGCGCAGCCTTGAAGATGAAGCAGGTCGAGATGCTCGCCGGCGTCAATTACGAAGCGATCACGGCCGAGGGCTTGTGGATCAGTTATGGCGAAAAACACCTCGACACCCAGCTGTTGGCGGTCGACACCATCGTGCTTTGCGCCGGTCAACTGCCGCTGCGGGAACTCGAAGCACCGCTGCGCGCTGCAGGCTGCAAAGTGCAGCTGATCGGCGGGGCCTTTGAGGCGGGCGAGCTCGACGCCAAACGCGCGATCCTGCAAGGAACAAGGCTGGCGGCCGCGCTCTAAGGATGGTCTGCCTAAACCCCGTAGCGATCCCGGTAGGCTTGCACAGCGACCGAATGCGCAACGGCCGCAGGGTCACGGCGCAGGTATTGCAGCAGGTCGGACAAACCGGCAATCGCCAGCACCGGCAAATGCAATTGCTCGGTGACATATTGCACCGCTGACCAGCTCATCTCGACCCCGGCTTCGGCGGCCTTCTCCTGGCGATCGAGAGCAATCGTGACGCCGCATGGCGTGGCGCCGGCGGCCCGGATCATGGCGATCGACTCGAGCACCGAGGTGCCGGCCGAGATCACATCGTCGATGATCAGCACCCGGCCCTGCACCTTGGCACCGACCAGGTTGCCGCCTTCGCCATGTGACTTGGCTTCCTTGCGGTTGTAGGCAAAAGGTACGTTCTTCCCTTGCCGCGCCAGTTCGACCGCCACTGCCGCTGCCAAGGTGATGCCCTTGTAGGCGGGGCCGAAAATCATGTCGAACTGCAGCCCGGAAGCGATCAGCCGCTGCACATAGAACTGCGCCAGGCGGCCGAGTGTGGCGCCGTCATTGAACGATCCGGCGTTGAAGAAATACGGACTCAGGCGGCCGGCCTTGGTCTGGAACTGGCCAAAGCTCAGCACGCCGGTTTCGACCGCAAAGGCGACGAAATCCTGGGCCAGTTGATCGGGATGTGCGGGAGCTGTCATGGGGAACCTGTAGCGGAATGGCAAGATTGTAGGGGCCGACTGCAGCCCGGCTCAGGCGCCAGCGCCCGGCTGCGATACTGCGCCCTTCAAGATCGTCAATCGACACCAGCAGGGTTACAGCATGCGTTTTATCACCGCCAATTTGAACGGCATCCGCTCGGCTGCGAGCAAGGGATTTTTTGAATGGCTGGCCTGGCAGGAGGCCGATGCTTTGGGCGTGCAGGAAGTCAAGGCCCAGCATGAGCATATCGACGGTATCTTCTGCAGCCCCGGCAAGCTCAAGGGTCATTTCCATTATGCGCAGAAGAAGGGCTACTCGGGTGTCGGCCTGTACACCCAGGAAGAACCGAGCGATGTCATCACCGGCTTGGGGATAGAAGAGTTCGACCATGAAGGCCGCTGGATCGAGAAGCGTTTTGACAAACCCGGGCGCAAGCTCAGCCTGATCAGCTGCTATTTCCCCAGTGGCTCGAGCGGCGAGGACCGCCAGCAAGTCAAGTTCCGTTTCCTCGCCGCGCTGCATCCGCATCTGCAGGCGATGAAGGCCGAACGTGAGTTCATCCTGGTGGCCGATGTCAACATCGCCCACAAGGAAATTGACCTGAAAAACTGGAAAGGCAATCTGAAAAACAGCGGTTTCCTGCCCGAAGAGCGGGCCTGGATGACCGAACTGTTCGAGCAGGAAGGGCTGGTCGATGTGTTCCGTACCTTGAACGACAAGGCGGAGCAATACACCTGGTGGAGCAACCGCGGTGAGGCCTATGCCAAGAACGTCGGGTGGCGGCTCGATTACCACCTCGCCACACCCGGACTGGCCGCGTTGGCAAGGCGCGAATGCATCTATACCGAGACGCGTTTCTCGGACCATGCGCCGCTGACGATCGACTATGACTTCAAGCTCTGAAGCACGGGCCTTGCCGGAAAGCGCTTCGATCAGCAGCCTCTCGTTACTCCGCTCAGGCTCATGGCTCGGCGCCAAGCGCCTGACCCTGGCCTGCGGTCTGGAGGAATTTCCGCCAGAGATTTTTGCGCTTGCCGACAGCCTCGAGATCCTCGACCTGTCGAACAACAAACTGTCCAGTCTGCCCAATGATTTGCCTCGACTGAAGCGGCTGCGCGTGCTGTTTCTTTCGGACAACAACTTCACTGCCTGGCCGGAAATTCTCGGCCAATGCCCGCAGCTGAGCATGATCGGCTTCAAGGCCAACCGGATCAGAACCATTCCCAGCGGATCTTTGCCGGCCGGCTTGCGCTGGTTGATCCTCACCGACAACCAGCTCGAGGCGCTGCCCGCCGACATCGGGCGCTGCACGCAGTTGCAAAAGCTGATGCTGGCCGGCAACCGCTTGCGCGCCTTGCCGCCAGAACTGGCAGCTTGCAAGGCGCTCGAATTGCTGCGGATTTCAGCCAATCAGCTGAGCGAATTCCCGGCCTTTCTGCTCGAGCTGCCGCGCCTGTCCTGGCTGGCCTATGCCGGCAATCCCTTTTGCGAACAGCGCGAGCAAGCCGCGATCAACGCTGCGCCGATGGCAAGAATTGATTGGCAGGAACTGAGCCTGCAACAGCAGCTCGGCGAGGGCGCTTCGGGCGTCATCCACCAGGCGCAATGGCAGCAAGCGGACGGTTTGCTGCCGGTGGCAGTCAAGCTGTTCAAGGGCGATGTCACCAGCGACGGCCTGCCGCAATCCGAACTGGCGGCCTGCATCAACGCGGGTTCTCACCCGCAACTGATCCAGATGCTCGGCCAGGTGGTGGGGCATCCGGCCGATCAATGCGCGATGGTGATGCCCCTGATCGACCCCGCTTTTCGCAACCTGGCCCAGCCTCCCAGCCTGGAGTCCTGCACCCGCGACATCTATGCGCCGGATGCCGGTTTTGCGCTACACGAGTTGCTGCTGATTGCACAAGGCATCGCCTCGGCAGCCCGGCATCTGCATGCTCAAGGGCTGATGCATGGCGATCTGTATGCACACAACATCCTGCACAAGGGCTGCGGCGCGGTCTTGCTGGGAGACTTTGGCGCCGCTTCATTTCTGGCGTCCGATGACCGGCAGCAGGCCGAGGCCCTGCAGCGGCTGGAAATACGCGCTTTTGCCTGCTTGCTGGAAGAACTGCTGGCCCGTTGCAGCAGCGCGGCCGGCTCGGCTGATGCGGGTGCAGCGATCAAGCTGCTCGACGATCTGAAATACGCTTGCTTTCAAGACCAGCCGGGAGCCCGCCCGCTGTTCGCCGAGGTGGAGCAGATCCTGCTGACCCTTCATTGAACTGATCTTCGGCAAGTCCCGGCCGGACCCACCTCGCCACAATCGACAAGGCAAACTAGGCGGAGGTGGTGAGAATGGCCAGATTGTCGATATTCACTCTATGTGCCGGCATCTTGGCGCTGGCCGGCTGCGCCGTCGAAGTGCAGAACCTGCAACCGGCCAGGGAGCTCGCGCAGCGCTCAAAGCCACCCGGCTCCGTCTATACCGGCTGGCGCATCTTCCAGGATCGCTGCGCTGCCTGTCATGGGCAGGCAGCAACCGGCACCAACGGCGCTCCTGACCTGCTGCCGCGGGTCCGCAATATGGGCTCACGCCGCTTCATCGGCCTGGTACTCAAGCGCTATGACTGGAACCTCGCGCCAAGTCCGCTCAGCAGCGCGCCGGCCGAAAGCGAAGCCCTGATCGATTTGCTCGAGCAGCGCAAGGAAACCTATTCGTTGACGATGCCGGTCTGGCAAGGCGAGCCGCGCGTCAGCGCCCATATCGTCGATCTCTACGCCTTCCTGTCGGCGCGCGCCGAGGGCACGCAAGGGCCGGGGCGACCGGCGCAGTAGTTCAATCGGTCCGCAGTCAAGCCGGGACCTCCCCGGCGGCGACGGCAATGCTGCTGTAGGATCAACTGCCGGCCTTCACTGGCAGTTCAAACCGCGAAATTCGAACAAGGAATCCTGTGCTGCGCCAGATCACCATCATTCTTGTCGCCGCATTCGCCGCGAAATTCAAGGCCCCCCTTGCAAAGCCGTCAGAACGCTCGCGCGACAACCCAATGAAGACAACTTTCACAGCTTGCTTGATTGCGGTCGCGACTTTGCTGCTTGCGCCCAGCGCTGCTGCGCAGCCAGCAGGAAATTACCCGAATCGCCCGGTCAAGATCATCAGCCCATTCGCCCCGGGTGGTGCCACTGACATCCTGGCGCGGATCCTGGCGCAAAAACTCGGCGAAGTCTGGGGCCAGAGCGTTATCGTTGAGAACAAGGCCGGCGCTGGCGGGCTGATCGCTGGCACTGCCGTGGCGCGGGCCGAGCGCGATGGCTATACCTTGCTGCTCGGTTCGGTCGGACCGATGGAGGTGCTGCCGAGCCTGGTCAAGAAAATGCCTTACGACCCCGAGAAGGATTTCGCGCCGATCGCGATGTTGGTGAACGTCGAGAACGTGCTGGTGGTCAATGACCGGGTGCCGGTCAAATCGATACCCGAGCTGATTGCCTATGGCAAAGCCAATCCTGGCCTGTTGAAGTTCGGCTCCTCAGGCATCGCCACCACCGGCCATCTGGCGGGCGAAGTCTTCAAACAACAAGCTGGCGTGGACATGCTGCATGTCCCCTACCGTGGTGGTGCTCCAGCGGCCTCGGCCCTGCTGGCCGGCGACATCGACATGATCTTCTCCACGGTCCCATCGGTGGTCCAGTTCGTGAAATCCGGGCGCCTGCGGGCTCTGGCGGTGACGGCTGAAAATCAGATCGAGATCTTGCCTGGCGTGCAGCCGATCAGGAAGCTGGGGCTACCCGGCTACCGGGTCGCGTCCTGGTATGGCCTGCTCGCACCCGCGGGCACCGCAACAGCGATCATCGAGAAAATTCACGCCGATGTAAGCCGGATCCTGTTGATGCCGGAGGTCAAGAACGCCTTGCTTGAGCAAGGCTGGACCACGGTGCACGCGCCCACGTCTTTGATGGCCGAGCAGATCAAAACGGGTATTCGCGAATGGAAAATCGTCATCGACAAAGCTGGCCTGAAGGCCGAATGACGGATCCGACGTAGCTATCAGCTGCCTGGCAGTGAGGCCGGGGTTGCAGCGATTGTCTGTGCCAATGCCACATATTCAGCCACCGGCACTTCTTCGGCGCGGCGCTGCAGATCGAACTGCCCAATGAAACCACGCGCGGTCAGCCAGATGCCCAGGCTGTGGCGCAGCAACTTGCGGCGTTGTGAAAACGCCGATGTCACCAGTGAGCCGAGCAGGACCGGATCCACGACCGGCGGCCTTGCATAGGGCTGCATGCGCACGATTGCCGAGTTGACTCTGGGTGGTGGATCGAATGCTTCGGGGGGAACGTCCAGCACCGATTCGATCGCATAACGCCATTGCAGCATCACCGTCAAACGGCCGAAGTCCTTGCAACCCGGGCTTGCGGCCATGCGGTCGACCACTTCCTTTTGCAGCATGAAATGCTGATCGACGACATGGTCGACGAAGCCGAGCAAATGGAACAGGATCGGTGTCGAGATGTTGTAGGGCAGATTGCCGACCACCCGCAGCTTCTTGCCCTTCGCAGCGGCCAGCGCTGCGAAATCGACGCGCAGCACGTCCGACTCGATCACGTCAAGCCCCTCGCGTTGACGCAGGCGCGCAGCAAGGTCGCGATCGAGCTCGATCACGCTGAACGGCTTGATCCGTT
>JBIKPD010000007.1:0-34203 GCA_044357665.1 Roseateles sp.
GGGTCGGCATGGTGCAGCATGCCAGCGCATCCGCGAGCCCGCCGCGCCGCGAAATGGCTCGGCTCTTGAACCGCGTTCGACGGCACGATCGGATATGTGCCTCTAGCGCCAGTCCGTCGATGGCCGTCGGATCACTGAGCATGTGAATTGCCAGGTTTGAGCGCATCACAGCTTCAAGGTCGGCCTCACTGGTGCAGGTCCGCCAATTCGCCAGTTCTGCTAACTGCCGCCGCGAACCGCCGTGGCCGGCTGCACCTAGCAAGACCAATCGGGACACCTGCTCCAGTCGAGACGCAAGGTGGGTCGCGACGAGACCGCCAAACGAGAAGCCCGCCAGTGCGATGCTGCCGGCATCTCGCGTCAAGATGTTCACATTTGCCGTCAAGGTCTCAAGCAGTTCGTTCAGGCCAGCCTCGGGCGGCAGAGCGTCGGAGTCGCCGTAACCCGGCATATCTGGAATCCACAGCTCGTGGGAAGCCGACAGGGTGCAGACATTCCGCACCCAATGGAGCCAACTGCCATGGCCACCATGCAGCAGCAAGAGCGGTGAGCCGCTGCCGAAGCGACGCCACATGACGCGCGTTCCGCTATGAACTACAAACTCACGGCAGGCTGTAGCATCCACCCGCTCAATATAGGCAACTGCTTCGTCGCGTGTCATCGCGGTCACTGGGAATTCAACACAGGACCTTGTCGGCCACCAGCGCGTCAATCTCCGAATCACTCAAGCCGAGCAGCGTTTGGCAAATCTCGCGTGTGTGCTGACCCAGTAGCGGCGCCGGGGCGCGTAACTCGACTGGTGTGCGCGAGTAACGAAAGGGTGGTGCGCTGTAGAGCGAATCACCCATCTCGGGGTGGTCCAGGCGGATCCAGTGCTTGCGCCACGCGAGTTGCGGATCGGTGTTAACCACATCGGCACTGGTCTGCACAACGCCCGCTGGAACGGACTCGGTCTGGCAGGCCTCCATCAAAGTCTCGGCCTGCCAGCGAGTCGTCTCGCCTTCGATGAGACGGTTGAGTTCACTGGCGTGTTCACCGCGCGTGCGCGCGTCCGCCCATTGCTGATCCGCGGCCCAAGTCGGCGAACCCAGCGCGCACTGCAAGCCACGCCACTGTTCATCGGTCTTCACCGAAATCGCGATCCAGCGGTCATCGCCCTCGCAGCGGTAAACGCCGTGTGGGGCAGCGTAGCCATGGGCGTTGCCTTGACGCTCGTGGCGGCGGTCGTTGACAGTCAGGTCGAGCACGGTCGGACCGAGCAGGGCAATTGTCGGTTCGATCTGGGCAAGGTCGATCCACTGCCCTTCGCCCGTGCGCCGGCGGTGCCGGATCGCCGCGAGGATCGCGAATGTGGCATGACAAGGGTTGGGGACATGGTCTGGATAGTTGGTGCCTGGACCGGCACCATCGCGCTCGGGCAGGCCCGACAAATGCTGCAAACCGGTGAGCGCCACCATGCTTGCGCCATAGCCCGAATAGTCGCGCTCCGGTCCCTGCGCGCCCTGCATTGACATTGACAGGTAGATGATGTCGGGCTTGACCGCCCGTACTTCGCTGTAGCTCAGGCCGAAACGCTCCATCACGCCGGGTGTGAAATTGTTGGCCACGATATCGCTCTGGCGGATCAAGTCGAGCACCAGTTCGCGAGAGCGCGGATGCTTCATATCCAATGTCAGGCTCCGCTTGCTGCTATTTCGGTCGGCGAAGTAGCCGCTTCGATTGATACCCGGCTTGCCGTCCTTGTAGGGGGCGGCCATCCGCAGCGAGTCGATGCGTTCGGTGTTCTCGATCTTGATGACGTCAGCACCGAAATCTGCCAGTATTTTTGTAGCGTAGGCACCAGCACCGATCCAACAAAAATCGGTAATACGCAGGCCGTTCAGGATTGCCATCAGATGATCCTCCGCGAAAAGAGTCTGGTGAGTTCGTCCAGAGAAATTCCGATCTCGCCGTAGACCTCGGTGTTGTGCTGACCCAGAAGCGGAGCAGGTCGTTGGATGCGCCAGGGTGTGCGGTCGAGCTTGTAGGGCGCACCGGGCATCAACAGGCTGTGGCCATTTCGAAGTACTTCGACAAAATAGCGGCGGAACGCGAGTTGCCGACTGCTCAGCAGGTCCGAGGTTTCAGAGATCGGGGCTATCGGGATCTTGCGGCGCTGCCCCTCGTGGTAGAGATATCCCTTGGTCTTGGTGCGCGACCAGGGTACGAAAACCTTCTCGAAGATAGCCTTCGCTTCGTCGGATCGCAGGTACTCGATGTGCTTCCACGGCTCGCCCTGAAAGGCCTCGATGCCCGGCATTTGCTCGTCGGCGAACCACTGCACCGTGCGTTCCCAGAATTTGTTCGCACCGACGCCGCCGGCCATCAGGTAAATCTGGCCGTCGAGGCACGGATACACCCCAGTGCCTGCGAAGCGCTGCTCACCGGCGTGGCGCTTTCTTACCAAACCCTCCAGGTCAAGGTATTGCACCGAGGTCTCCAGCGCCATCGACACGGCCTCCTGCATCGACACATCGACGTGTTGGCCAAGCCCACCGGCCTCGGCCTCGAGCACGGCCAGCATTGTGGCGACCGAGGCGAACATATTGGCGCACAGGATTGCCTGCTTGCCGTAGACACGGATTGGGGCTGTATCTGCATAGCCGCCCAGATACAGCAGGCCGCCCATCGCGAGAGCAGTGATGTCGTCGGCTTCGTAGTGGGCGTACGGACCCGTTGATCCGAACGGGGTGATGCTGGTATAGACGATTTGCGGGTATAGGCGATGAATTGATTCGGCGCACAAGCCGCGGCGGGCCATGGTGCCTGGCTTGCTGGTTTCAATGATTACTTCTGCGCGTGCCGCCAGTTCCTTGAACATGGCCTGACCGGTGGCTGTGTCCAAGTCCAGCGTTACACCACGCTTGCTGGTGTTGTGATAGGCAAAGGACAGGCTGTTCTCGAGCGCCGGCATGTTGCCGATGAACGGGGGTTCGAAGCGCAGTTCCGAGCCGCTTGGGGGCTCGATGAGAATGACATCAGCGCCCATGTCCGCAAACAGTTTGCCACAGTAATTGCCGAGATCGCCGGACAGGTCAAGGACGCGCAAACCAGTCAGCGCGCCTGGCCTTTCGGTTTCGGAGGGGGCTTGATTCGACACGCAGAATATCCTTCCTTAGATGAACGTATTCACTATAACGATGCGCCTTACGAATACTTCTAATTGTCCGATATATGAACTTTAGAGACGGATTGATTTGCTTTTGTTAGCCTAACAATTGTCGAGGCAGTAGCAGCGTCACAAGACGCCCACTCGATAGCCTCACTTCAAAATTCCGAATAGGAGACATGCATGAAGAAAAGTCGGCCTGAGTTCGATCTGGTGACACGACGATCCTTTGTTGCATGGGGAGCACTGGCTGCTGGCGGTGTCTCGGCCCAGGAGGCCAATATATGGACACCCAAATATCCGGTCCGCTTAATCTGCCCGTTCGCGGCAGGCGGTAGTGTTGACGTCGCATCACGATTCGTGGCCCTGGGGTTGAGCAAGCACCTGGGGCAGACTGTTATCGTGGACAACAAGTCGGGCAACGCCGGCAACATTGGCACAGAAGCTGCGGCACGGGCCGCGCCGGATGGGTTGACGCTTGTTATGGGAAGCTCCAGCACCTTCGGCGTCAACCCTTCCATCTACCCGAACCTGAAGTACGACGCGATCAAGGATTTCCAGCCAGTCTCGATGGTTTCTTATGCGCCGAACGTGCTGGTCGCCCACCCGTCGGTCGCGGCAAAGACCGTAAGCCAACTCGTAGCCTTTGCGAAGGCCAATCCAGGCAAGCTGGCCTATGCGTCATCAGGCCACGGCGGTGCGCCTCATCTGGCCGCCGAGCTCTTTAAGCTGGAGGCTGGCGTGGACCTGCTACACGTACCCTACCGCGGGACCGGGCAGGCGCTGGCCGATCTAGCGTCGGGTCAGGTACAGCTATCGTTTGGCACGTCCATAGCCTTGATGCCGTTTATCAAGTCGGGGCAGGTGCGCGCCCTGGCTGTAACCAGTCCGCGACGCTTGGCTGTACTGCCGGAAGTGCCGACGATGACTGAAGTGGGCCTGCCAAGCGTTTCCGCCATGTCCTGGAATGGGCTATTGGTCCCGGCAGGGACACCTAAGGCCATCGTCGTTCGGCTCAACCAGGCTGTGGTGCGCGTCGTCGAGTCTGCAGAGTTCACCCGCGACATGGCCAAACTTGGCGCTGAACCAATGGCGGGCACGCCCGAGGAATTTGCTGCCTTCATCCGGCGCGAAATCGACACCTGGGCCAATGTCATCAAGGTTTCCAATATCAAGTTCGAGTGATCCGAAATTGCCTCATCCAAACGCTTCAAATCAGGAGACAAGCATGAAGAAAATTCTATCCGCGCTTCGTAGTATTGCAGTGGCGCTGGTGGCACTGGTGACGGCCGTAACCCCAGCCAGCGCACAATCCACCTACCCAAACAAGTCGATCCGCTACGTCGTTCCGTTCGCGCCGGGTGGTGGTAGTGACATCGTGGCGCGGCGCATTGCACTCAAGCTCTCTGAAGCACTCGGCCAGCAGGTGATCGTCGACAACAAACCGGGGGCCGCGACGACGATAGGAACCGAGTTTGTCGTGCGATCCCAGCCCGATGGCTACACCATGCTGCACGGCTCTTCGAGCCTCGCCATCACGCCGAGCACACACGCCCCGCTTAAATATGCGCCGCTTGTTGACCTGGCGCCAGTGACCCAGACTGCATTCCAGCCTTACTTGGTAGTTGTCAATGCAAAATCGCCATTCAAAAATCTGACTGAACTGCTGGCCCATGCGAAGGCAAACCCCGGCAAGGTCAGTTTTGCCACGCCGGGTACGGGCAGCGGTGGGCATCTTGCGACAGAACTGATGAAAATGTTGGCGGGCGTGGACATGATCCATGTCCCATACAAGGGTGATGGCCCGGCCCTTACCGACCTACTCGGTGGCCAGATCACCTTTATGCTCGGCACCGTGTCGCCAACGCTGCCTCACATCAACTCTGGCAAACTGCGGGCACTCGCGGTGAGCACATCCAAACGACTGCTCCTGTTGCCAGCTGTGCTAACTGTCGAAGAGTCCGGCGTTCCTGGCTACGAGGCCATATCCTGGAGCGGCGTTCTAGTCCCGGCTGGCACGCCACCAGCCATCATTAACCGTTTGAATCTGGAGATTGGCAAGATTCTCCGCAGCCCGGAGATCGAGAAGTTGTTCTTGCAAGATGGTTCAGAGCCAGTGGCATCGACGCCGGCGCAGTTTGCTGAACTCATCCGCAGTAGCACCGAGAAATGGGCCAAAGTCGTAAAGGCGGCGAACATCACAAACCAATAAATTTTTCTGATCAGGGCGGTGCCTCAGCATGGTGTCTTCCCTTGGGTGAACGGAGCGCATGTTGCGACGGCAACAATCAGTTCCGTTACCAATTTGCGCAAATCGAACCGTCGGTTGAAGCGGCCACCACCGGATACTGGATGCAGCCAGCGGCGGTCACGGCGGCAAAGCAACCCAATCCATCGCGAACCGGGCGCGGGTCGGGCATCTGCAGCCCGGCTGCCCGCCGCGCACTATCGACGGCAAGACATTCTTCCAGGTCGCTCAGGCCTTCAATCGATAGCCGGTTTTCAGCATCCAGCTGACCACGCCCAGCGACAGGGCCAGAAAGCCCAGCGTCATGCCCAGGCTCAGGGCCAGACTGACATCGGCTAGGCCGTAAAAACTCCAGCGAAAACCGCTGATCAGATAAACCACCGGGTTGAAAAGCGCCACCGTCTGCCAGGCCGGCGGCAGCATATTGATCGAATAAAAGCTGCCGCCCAGAAAGGTCAGCGGCGTGATGATCAGCAGCGGCACAACCTGCAGTTTTTCGAAGCCGTCGGCCCAGATGCCGATGATGAAACCGATCAGACTGAAGGTGACTGCCGTCAGCAGCAAAAACAGCAACATCCAGAACGGATGAGCGATATGCAGGGGCACGAAAATGCTTGAAGTAGCCAGGATGATCAGCCCGACGATGATCGACTTGCTGGCCGCC
This sequence comes from Roseateles sp., assembly GCA_044357665.1. Classification (GTDB taxonomy): domain Bacteria; phylum Pseudomonadota; class Gammaproteobacteria; order Burkholderiales; family Burkholderiaceae_C; genus Paucibacter_A. The sequence continues at coordinate 6,061 of JBIKPD010000007.1, forward strand.
GCGCCCACATAGCTGAGCACCACTTCGACATGCGAGACCGGTGCCGACAGCAACTCATAAATCGTGCCGGTGAACTTTGGGAAGTAGATACCGAACGATGCATTGGAAATGCTTTGCGTCAGCAGTGACAACATGATCAGGCCGGGCACGATGAAAGCGCCATAGCTGATGCCTTCCACCTCGGGAATGCGCGAACCAATAGCGGCGCCAAAGACAATGAAATACAGCGTGGTCGAGAGCACCGGCGAGAGGATGCTCTGCATCACCGTGCGCCAGGTGCGCTGCATCTCGAAGCGATAGATCGCCAAAACAGCGTGGTAGTTCATGCCTGACCCTCCTTGACCAGCTGTACAAAAATATCTTCCAGCGAACTCTGGGTTGTATGCAGATCCTTGAACTGGATGCCGGCTGTGCCCAGGTCACGCAGCAATTCGGCGATGCGGCTGCGTCCGTCTTCCTGGCTGTCGTAGGTGTAGATCAATTCATGGCCGCCCTTGGCCAGCGTCAGCGGATGGTGGCTCAAGACCTCAGGAATCGCGGCCAGCGGCCCGGGCAACTCAAGCGTCAACAGCTTCTTGCCGAGCTTGTGCATCAAGGCGTCCTTGCCTTCAACCAGAATGATTTCGCCCTTGCTGATGACGCCAATGCGGTCAGCCATTTCTTCAGCTTCGTCGATGTAATGGGTGGTCAGGATGATGGTCACGCCGGTGTCGCGCAAGCTGCGCACCAGAGCCCACATATCGCGCCGCAACTCGACATCAACGCCGGCCGTCGGTTCGTCCAGGAACAGCAGCTGCGGTTCATGCGAGAGCGCCTTGGCGATCAGCAGCCTGCGCTTCATGCCGCCCGACAAAGTCATGATCTTGCTGTCGCGCTTGTCCCACAGCGACAGGGCCCTGAGAGTTTTCTCCACATGGGCCGGGTCGGGCCCCTTGCCGAACAGCCCGCGGCTGAAGGTGACCGCGTTCCAGACCGTCTCGAACGATTCGGTCGTGAGCTCCTGCGGCACCAGGCCAATCAGTGAGCGGGCTTTGCGGTAATCCCGCACATTGTCGTGGCCGGCCACCGTCACCGTCCCGGTGCTGGCATTGGCGATACCGCAAATGATGCTGATCAGCGTCGTCTTGCCGGCGCCGTTGGGACCCAGCAGGGCGAAGATTTCGCCCTTGCAGATTTCCAGATTGATGTCCTTGAGCGCGGCAAAGCCGCCGTCAAAAGTCTTGCTGAGATGAGAGACGGAAAGTATCGGTGAGTGCATCGACCGAAGGATAGCCTGTCATGCGCTTCTCGGCCGCGCCAAGGCCATCCGAAGCTGCTGGCAGCGAGCCAGGCAAGGCCTCAGCTCGAACCGATCACTCAGGCCCGCGGCATCCGGTAAAGGGCGCAGATCTTGTTGCCGTCGGGGTCGCGCAGGTAAGCCAGGTAGAGGTGGCCATGGGCGCCTTCGCGCTTGCCGGGCAGGTCTTCGCAGGTCGTCCCGCCATGGGCCACGCCGGCGGCATGCCAGGCGTCAGCTTGCTCGGCCGACTGGCAGGCAAAGCCGATGGTGCTGCCGTTGCCCAGCGTGGCGGGCTGCCCGTCGATCGGCAGGGTGACCGAGAAAACGCCGGTCGGCGTGCGCCAGAAGACACGGTGGCGATCTACTGCACCGGCGGGAATCCCGAGGGTCCCCAGCACCGCGTCGTAGAAGGTCTTGGCCTGATCCAGGTTGTTGGTGCCGATCATGATGTGAGAGAACATGCTGTATGCCTTCTGGAGGACGCGCGAAGCGTCAGGTTGCGGAATTGCGAATCGATTGGCGACGCAGCCGGCTCTTTTGGAGCGGGCAGTTCAAGCGCCTCGGCCGAAGTATGCCCGCCACAGGCAAGGCCTCGATTCATGCATGGGTTCTTGCAAGCTGAGGAACAGCGCTTGGCTGCTTCAGCTGTGCATTCCCCAGCGCCTTACCGTGCGCTGTTCGATGGTCCGGAAGACGATGCCCTCGACCGCCAGGCCGATGACGATCACAGCGAAGAGTCCGGCAAAGACGACCGGTATGTCGAGCGTGTTCTTGTTTTCATAGATGAACCAACCCAGACCACCCGACCCTGACGTCGTGCCGAACACCAACTCCGCCGCGATCAAGGTTCTCCAGGCGAAGGCCCAGCCGATTTTCAGACCCGTCAATATGCTCCCCAGCGCGGCTGGCACCAGGATCTTGGCCACATAGACCGGCCCAACCAGACCGTAGTTGCGGCCCACCATGCGCAGCGTGCTCGATACGGCCATGAAGCCGGCATGGGTGTTCAGCGCAACCGGCCACAACACAGCGTGCACCAGCACGAACACGATGCTGGCACTTCCAAGCCCGAACCAGATCAAGGCCAGCGGCAGCAGGGCAATGGCCGGCAAGGGGTTGAGCATGGCCGTCAGCGTTTCGAGCAGATCGTTGCCCAGACGGGAGGCCATGGCCAATACCGTCAGCAACATCGCCAGGGCCATTCCGACGACATAGCCCTGCAGCAACACCTTGATCGACACCCAGGCCTTGGCCGGCAACTCGCCGGTCAGGATGCGGCTGACGAAGGCGTCCAGCGTGGTGGTGAAGGTCGGCAGCAGCAAATCATTCGCCAGGTAAATGGCGTAGGCCTGCCATAGCGAGGCCAAAATCATCAGGATCAGACTCTTGCGCACCCAACCCAGGTTGTAGATGCGCTCAAGCAGGGTCAGCCGCTGCTGCACGACACCGAAGTCATGCTCCGGCAGATGCTCCCGAACCAGTTCCGGCCGGTTCTGTTGGGGGTCATGCATGTGGCTCATCCTCGGTGGACTCCACGGCGTCAGCAAACAGCAGGCCGTGGATTCGGTCTGAAAGGGCAATGCCGGTAGCGGGGTCGACCCGGTCATGGCCGTCGCTGCTGAGTTCGGCCTTGACCTGCCCAGGATGTGGCGACAGCAGCAGGATCCGGTTGCCGATGCGGACTGCCTCTGGAATCGAGTGGGTCACGAACAGCACGGTAAAGCGCGTGTCTTCCCAGAGCTGCAGCAACTCGTCCTGCATCTTGCGACGCGTCAGCGCATCGAGCGCCGCAAAGGGCTCGTCCATCAGGAGGATGTCGGGTTCCATCGCCATCCCGCGCGCAATCGCCACCCGCTGCTTCATTCCGCCGGACAGCGTGTGCGGAAAGGCGTCGGCAAACTTCGTCAAGCCCACCTTCTCGATGTAGGCCATGGCGCGCTCGTCGGCCTCGGCACCCGCCAAACGCCGCGATGATTCCAGCGCGAAGACCACGTTCTGCCGCACGGTCTTCCAGGGCAGCAATTGATCGAATTCCTGGAACACCATGACGCGGTCAGGTCCCGGGCGGGTAACCGTCCTGCCGTTCAGGCTGATGCTGCCCTCGACCGGTGTCATATAACCCCCGACCGCCTTGAGCAGCGTCGACTTGCCACAGCCCGAGGGACCAAGAAGCACGAAGCGGTCCGACTTCAAGACGTCGAAGCTCACGCGGTAGCTGGCCGTCACCAGATGCTCGCGAGTCTTGTATTGCAGGGTCACGCCATCGACACGCAACAAAGGGGCAACAGTGCCGGTGAGGGTCATACCAGGTCCTTCATCATGAACGGCGGGGCTTGCGGTTCAGCTGCCCGGCAATTCGTGAATATCGGGGAAAAACAGGTCCTTCCAGCTGGCCGGATTGTTCTTCAACGTCCCGACCTTGTTCATGAACTGCGCATAGGGCAGCAAGCGCTGCGGCACCAAGGTGTACTCGACCTGCGGGTCGCTCATCATCTTGAGAATCTGATCGACGGATTCCTTGCCGCCGCCTTCTTTGACATACATCTCGGCGGCGCGGCGCTTGTCAGCGTTGATGGCAGCAGTCGCTTCGCGAAGCGCATCCAGCACAGCTCGATAGACCTTGGGGTTGGCCTCGCGGAACTTGTTGGTGGCCCACAGCATGAGGAAGGTGTTCGGGCCGCCCATGATGTCGTAGGAATTCAGCACGGTACGCACGCCCGGACTGGCCAATGCGGTGTACTGGAACGGCGGTGAAGTGAACAAGGAGGTGATCTCGGCCGAGCCCGAGAGCATCGTCTGGAGCCCCTCAGGGTGGGGCAGATTCACCATCAGCGGGTTGAGCTTGCGATAGTTCTCGATGCCGAACTCTTTGGCAACTGCCATCTGCAGGTAGACCGTCTGCACCGATGACCCGGCGCCGGCCATCGAGATGCGATCCTTCTCGGTGAAGTCGCGCACGGTCTTGATGGCAGGGTTGCGCGTCACCAGAAGGTTCGGCATGGAAGAAAGCGCGGCGACGCCACGCACATCCAGCGAACTGCGCGTCTTGTCCCAAAGAATGATGGCCGGGCCGGTGCCTCCCGACGCGAAGTGCAGCCCGCCAGAAAGCAGCGCATCATTGGCTGCAGCACCTGCCGCCAGACGCATCCAGGACACCTTGGTGCTGCCCAGATTCGCCTTAGCCAGGTGCTTTTCTACCAACTTGTCGACCTGCATCACCGTCAGCGGCAGGTAGCCGATGCCGTATTGAGATGCGAGCTTGACCTCGTCGACCTCGGCGCGCGCAGGGCCGCCGAAACTCAGGGCGATGGCAGCCAGCAGGCCACCGATCAGGGTTCTCTTGTCCATTGCTTTGTCTCCTTGGTATTGGGCCGATCAGGATGACGGTGCCATCCTGCCCCAACGCCGGTTGGCGTCGATCGGTTCAAGGGCGAACTCCGAACTTGGGTTTCTGTCCGAGCGTGGTCTGCAGCCTGCCTTGGGCCGCGTCGATGAAGCGGCACAGATAGGGACGCGTTTCGCGTGGATCGATGATTTCTTCAACGCCAAAGGCCTCGGCGGTGCGGTAAGGCGATGCAAGGGCTCGCAACTCGGCCTCGATTTCGCGCTCGCGGCTCTTCGGGTCGGCGGCGCTGGCGATGTCTTTACGGAACGCGGCAGCCACGCCACCTTCGATCGGCAGCGAGCCCCATTCAGCGCTGGGCCAGGCGATCTTCAAATCAAGACCGTTCTTGTCGGTAGTCCCCATGCCAGCCATCCCGTAGCACTTGCGGATGACCACAGTGTAGATTGGCACCGTCGCCTGCAGGCCCACGTAGACCGAACGCATGCCTTCGCGCAGGGTGGCTGCCGCTTCGGCGTCCTTGCCCACCATGAAGCCCGGCACATCGACGAAGAAGATCAGCGGAATATGGAAGCAGTCGCAGAGCTCGACGAAATGGGTCTGCTTGCGCGCGGCACGAACGTCGATGGCCCCGCCATAGATCATCGGGTTGTTGGCAATGATGCCCACCACCTTGCCATTCATGCGCGCCAGGCAAGTGATTACGGCCTTGCCGAAACTCGGCTGGATCTCGAACACCGAATCCAGGTCCGCCACCATGCGCACCAGCTTCTTCATGTCATAGGGCGTGCGGCGACTTTCGGGAACGATGCGGGCCAGCGCGTCTTCGCAGCGGTCGACGCGGTCGCCGCTGTGCACCACCGGCGGCAATTCCCAGACGTTCTGCGGCATATAGCTGAGATAGCGCCGGATGAGCTCGAAACAATGTTTCTCGTCGGTGGCCACATTGTCGATCGTGCCCGCCATATCGACGGCGATGCCGGGGCCGCCTAACTCCTCCTTGGTCACCTTCTGGCCGAGCGAGCGCTCCACCACCGGCGGACCGGCGGCAAAGACCTGACTCGTGTTCTTCACCATCACCGACCAATGCGACAGGATGGCCCGGCCGGCCGGCCCACCGGCGGCAGTGCCCAGCACGGCACAGACCACCGGCACTTCGCCCATCAACTGCACCGATCGTTCGAAACCATGCACGCCCGGAAAAACCGAATGTCCGCGACGATTGATGGAGGTAACACTGCCACCCGCACCATCGATCAGGTTGACGAGCGGCAGGCGGTACTGATGCGCCAGATCCTCGACAAAACCCCCTTGCCCACCCTTCTTGCGGTCACCGCTCCAACTGGTGCCGCCGCGCACGGTGAAGTCTTCGCCGCCAATCGCCACCGGCCGGTTACCGATCGAGGCCAGGCCCATCACATAGGGCGCGGGTGTCACGCCGACCAGTTTGTCGCCGTCGTAATGTCCCTGGCCGGTGAGCTTGCCGACCTCCTGGAACGAACCCTCGTCAACCAAGCCGCTGATGCGCTCGCGAATCGTCAGCCGTCCTTGCTCATGGTGCCGCGCCACTGACGCCGCGCCGCCCAATTGCTCAGCCTGGGCGCGGCGAAAGGCAAGTTCCGGCAGGCTCGCAGCGTCGGCGCCAGCCGCCAATTCTTCGCTGGGGTGAGTGGGCAGCGAATTCATCATCAGTCTTCCAGCACCGCAACCACTTGACCCTCGCGGACCGCCTCGCCTTCAGCCACACTCAAGGCCAGCAGCGTGCCGCCGTCTTCAGCCATGACCGGAATTTCCATCTTCATCGATTCCAGGATCATGATGGTGTCGCCCGCTTCCAGGCGACTGCCCACTGCGGCGAGGATTTTCCACACCGATCCGGTGACTTCTGCCTTTGCTTCGATCTTGCTCATTGCGGCTCCTGACTTTGCGTTGATGGTGCTGCCGTCTCAGGCGCGCACCGGATGGTTCATCACATCAGCCAGCAGGCCGGTGTGAACGTTGCCGGCCCGGAACTCTGGCGCTGCCAGAATTTCCAGCAGCGCGGGGATGTTGTTCTTGACCCCTTCGATGCGAAAGGCACGCAGCGCATTCATCAGCCCTTCGATGGCCTCGTCGCGGCTGGCCGCATGCACGATCACCTTGGCCAGCAATGGGTCGTAATGCGGCGTCACTTCCTGGCCCTGGGCATAACCACATTCCACCCGCACCTCAGGGTCGCAAGGCGGTACAAACACGTCCAACCGACCCGGGGATGGAAAGAATCGCTTGGGGTCTTCCGCATAGACCCGGGCCTGGATGGCATGCCCGTGGCAGGGGATGGAGGACGGCAGGAAGTCCGCCAGTCGCTCACCGGCCGCCGAGCGGATCTGGGCCGCCACCAGGTCAACGCCACTGACCTCCTCGGTCACGCCATGCTCGACCTGCAAGCGTGTATTCATTTCCAGGAAGCTGAATTCGCCGTCGGGACCCAACAGCATCTCGACGGTGCCGATATTGTCGTAGCCCATGCTGCGCAAGGTTCCGGCGATTTTGTCGGCAAGCGCACCCACGACCTTGCGGTCAAGGCCCGGCGCCGGCGACTCCTCGATCAGCTTCTGATGGCGGCGCTGCACCGAACAGTCGCGCTCATGCAGATGCACCAGGCCACCATGCCGGTCGCCCAGAATCTGGAACTCGACATGACGCGGTCGGTCTACCAGGCGCTCGAGGTAGACCTCGGCGTTGGCAAAACCCCGCTGCGCCATCGAGGCAGCCCGCTCGATCGCACCCAGCAGTTCCTGAGGCGACCTGGCCGGCAGCATGCCGATGCCGCCCCCGCCCGAAGCCGGCTTCACCAGGACGGGGTAGCCAATGGCTTGGGCAGCACGCAGCATCGCGTCGGCATCGCCGGCCAGCACCGAAGATCCCAGCCCCACCGGCATGCCATGCCGGGCCGCCAGTTCGCGGGCGCGGGTCTTGTGGCCCATGGCTTCAATCCAATGCGGGGACGGCCCGATGAAACGGGCGCCGGTGGCCTCGACCTGCGCCGCAAAGACCGCGTTCTCCGACAGAAACCCATAACCCGGGTGCAGCCCGTCGGCACCGGTCCGGCGCACCACGTCGAGCAGCTTGTCCGCGTTCAAATAGCTTTCGCGTGCCGGTGCCGGGCCGATGCACAGGGCTTCTTGCGCCAGCGCCAGATAGGGCGCGTTGGCATCGGCTTCGGAGTACACCGCCACCGAGGGCACCCCCAGCGCGCGCAGCGAACGCAGCACCCGGGCAGCGACTGCACCCCGGTTGGCGACCACGACCTTCTTGAACATGGCCATGGTCAGAAGCTCGTCGGCCAGTTGGCCAGGCGGTGCTCGCCGATGCCGTTGTTCAGGCGACTGCGGTGCAGATCCAGCATCCGGATCAGATAAGCGCGGGTGTCGGCCGGATCGATGACCGACTGCACGGCGTAGATCGAGGCGGCGTCCCAGATTTCGTTGCCGCGGTTCATATTGGCCAGGGATTCATCGAAGCCCGGGTCGCCAGCGTCCAGGCCATGCACGACCTTCACTGCGAAGCGCGGGTCCATGAAGCTGATCTCGGCAGTTGGCCAGGCGATGACCTCGTCCGAGTTCTTGCCGCCACCCATATTCAGGTAGGCCTGGCCGTAGCTCTTGCGCAGAATGATCGACAGCTTGGGTACCGACATCAACGCGAGGGCATTCATCATGTTCATGATTTTGCCCGGGGCGCGCTTGCGCTCGGCCTCGGCACCAATCACGAAGCCTGGCGTATCGACGAAAGTCAGCATCGGGATGTTGAACGAGTCGCACAGCACCAGAAAACTGGTGATCTTCTCGCAGGCGTCGGTATCGAGTGCGCCGCCTTTGACCAAGGGGTTGTTGGCCACGATGCCGACGCTACGGCCCTCCAGGCGGGCCAGACCGGTAACCGCCACCTTGCCGAAGCGCGCCTTCAGCTCGAAGAAACTGTCCTTGTCGACGATGGTGCGAACGATGGTGCGAACGTCATAGACCTGAGTGCGCCGCTGCGGCAGAAGACCCAGGATGCCTGCCATGCCTGCGCCTGAGCCTTCGGGGACTGCATGCACCGGCGGCATTTCGTTCTGATGCCCGGGCAGATACGACAGAAAAGTCTTGATGGCGTCCAGCGCCTGCTCGTCGGTATCCACCACCAGGTCGGCAAAACCGGTGGTCTCGGCATGCAAGCGCCAGCCACCCAGGTCTTCGGGGTCAACCTCTTCCCTGATGGCCAGCGAGGTGAGCAGCGCGCTCGACACCGCCAGCACGGCGCCCTTGCGGATGACGCAGAAATCCGAGAGCACCGCATACCAGGACGACGAACCATAGGAATAGCCCAAAGTGGCCGATGCCCAGGGCGATTCCCTCGTCCGCTGGTACTGCGTGCCATCGTTGCCCAGCAGCGCGCCCATGCCTCTCGAGCCCATGGTGTCGGGCATGCGCGCGCCTGACGACTCGCCTAAAAAGACCAGCGGCAAGCCGCGCCGCGTGGCCACCTGCTTCATATGTGCGATCTTGCGGCCATTGGTGCTGCTGCTCGACGCACCCATCACGGTGAAATCGTTGACCACCAAGGCCGCCTCGCGTGACCGGATCCGGCCGAAGCCGGCAATCTTGCCATCGGCCGGGGTCTTCTCGCGATCGGCCGGGTTGGACGCCGAAGTTCCGAACAGGCCCGACTCGATGAAGCTGCCGGGATCGCACAGATAGTCGATGCGTTCGCGCGCATTCAACACACCCTGTGCCTTGCGGCGCGACAACTTGCCTTCGCCGCCCATGGCCAAGGCGGCGGTCTCACGGCGGTGGAATTCGGCCATCGAGACCTCGGCGGCGGAAAGGGTTGGATCGACGGGGGTCATGCCTTGCCCATTGTGGTGGTGTCAGGGCCGCACAGGACCACGCCTGATGCGGAAAGTTCAGCAATGCGCAAGTCCGACAAGCCCAGCACGGAGCGCAGGACCTGGCGCGTGTCCTGCCCCACGCGGTGGCCACTGTGGCGCACGGCGCCCGGCGTGTCAGACAGGCGTGGAACCACATTCGCCATGGCAACGCCGCCGAGTTCATCGTCGGGCGCTTCCACGATGGCGTGACGGGCCTGGTAATGCGGGTCGGCAAAGATGTCGGCGATGGTGAAGATGCGGGTGGCCGGTACGCTGGCCTGTGCCAGCGCTGATTCCAGCCTGGCCAAGGGGTGGGCCAGGGTCCAATGGCCGATCAGTTCGTCGAGTTCATCGTCGTGCTGCGAACGAGACACCGCATCCTTGAAGCGCGGGTCGTCGGCCAAGCCGGGTTGCTCCATCGCCACCGCAAGGCGCCGGAAGACAGCATCGCCCATCGCGGTGATGTGGATATAGCTCTCGTCACCGGTCGGGTAAAGATTGTTCGGCGTGCTCTCCGGCAGGCGCGAGCCGGCGCGCATCGCGACATGCCCCAGTTTCTGATGCGCCGGGATCCAGGGCTCCATGAAGCTGAAAGCACATTCGTAGAGTGCCGCATCGATGCATTGGCCGCGCCCGGTGCGGTGTCTGGCCAGCAGCGCCATGCTGGCGCCAAACGCGGCATAAAGTCCGGTGATGTAGTCGGTCATCGACACGGCAACGCGCGACGGCGGGCGGTCCGGGTCTCCGGTCAGATGCCGCAGACCACTGACCGCCTCGCCGATGACGCCATATCCAGCCCGCTGGCTGTAGGGGCCTGTCTGGCCGAAGCCGCTGATTCGCACCATCACCAGCCCGGGATTGCGCTTGGAAAGTTCCGCATAACCCAGGCCCCAATTCTCCAATGCACCCGGGCGGAAGTTCTCGATCAGCACATCGCACTTGGCCGCCAGTTCAGCCACCAGCGCCTGGCCTTCAGGCTTGCGCAGGTCAATCGACGCAAGCTCCTTGTTCCTGAAGATGCTGGCGGCATAGAGCGACTTGCCCTGAAAGCGCTTGCCCATGGTCCGAACCGGGTCGCCTTCGGGGGGCTCGATCTTGATGACCTCGGCGCCAAAATCGGCCAGCAGACGGCCGCAGAATGGGCCAGCGACCGTGGAGCCGATCTCGAGCACGCGCATACCCGCAAGCGGGCCACTGCGGCCATCAAGGTTGGCTGCAGCAGCAGAGGAGGCGGAGGTTTCGCTCATTGGCAGCGCACTAAAGCAGGTACTTCTGGTAGCGCATCAGGCAGTCCTTGGCGCTGCGCATATTGCTGCGGCGCAGACTTTCGGCCGCTGCGGCATCACCTTGCCGCATCGCTTGCAGCACCGCCTGATGCTCTTGCAAGCCGGCCTTGGCACGGCCCGGCAGAATGATGATGCGACGAATCAGCACCTGGGTCTTCTCGTAGATGCTGTCCAGCATCTGCGTGAGGATCGGGTTGGCCGCAGCGGCCTGCGAGCGACGGCGAAAAAGTTCGTAGCCGGCGATAAAGGCATCAAAGTCGGCGTTTTCGGCATAGCCCACCATCGGGCCGTGGAACATCTCGACGAGATCCTGCCAGGACTCGGCCTGGGAGTTCTCGGTGGCCAGGCGTGAACACAGTCCCTCAAGCACCTCGCGGGTGTCATAGAGATGAAAGACCTGTTCCATCTCCAGCCGCATGACCACCGCGCCCCGGTTGGGGATGCGCTGGATCAGGCCGCGCTGCTCGAGCGCCGCGAGGGCCTCGCGCACGGCGGTACGCGGCGCGCTGAACTCCTCGGCCAGGTCCTGCTCCAGCAGCTTCGAGCCGGGCGGCACCTGTTGGCTCGCGATGCGGTCGCGCAGCACATCGACAATTTCCTGCATGCGGATGGCAGGCGCAGCCAGCGGTAGCTGCGCCGGCGCCTGCCTGCGCGCCTTGGATTTTGCCGGAACTGTGATCTGACTCATGACGGGCAGATGGTTGCGCGAAACATATTTGTAGACAATAGTGTTTACACTGATGCTTCGAGCAATCTCAAGTGCCTCCAATTCCCAGCAGGGATGCCCTCTGGGCATTGGTGGCCGGTTTCATCCTGGGCACCTCGGGGTTTGCCTTCGGCCCGATCGCCAATTTCATCTGGGCCTGGACCATCGAGCCGAAGCTGAGGGTCCCCGCCACAGGCAAGGCCTCGATTCATGCATGGGTTCTTGCACGCTGACGAACAACGCGCGCGGTAGTGACCTGCGATCAGCTCCGAGTCATGTCGTCAAGGCTGAGTTGTCGACGGTTCGGCGGGATATAGAGGGACTGGAAGTAGACCGGAGTTCCTGTGTGTGTCGAGGCCGATGCGTCCAGTACTGTGACGCTTGCCGATGACTTGAGTTGCAAGGCCTTGCACACAATTGGCGGTGGCTTGGACACGGCGAGCGTCTGGCTTAGTCGTGAAACGGGCGTGCCGAACTCCCGACTCAGGAGCAACTTGAAATTGATGCCTTCAAGTTCGCGTGCCGGACGATCCAGCAATGTGCCGAAGCGATCAGCACGGACGAAGAACTTGCTGTAGACGTCGAACTCGTCGTTGATGGTCAAGCAGCGATCTATGCGCACGATGCCGTCGGCCGACTGACCTAGAAATTTGGTCCATGGCCCTGTTGCATGGGTGAGTTCGCGCGAGAGCACATGGGTGTAGACCGGCAGGAAGCCGTCGCCCAGGTCGTTAAGGAAACGGCAATGCCACGGCGCGTCCATGCTGTGGCGTCGTTCGGCGACGAAGGTACCGCGGCCCTGGATGCGCACCACCACACCACGTTCAACCAGTGATCGATAGGCATTCTGCACGGTACCTAGGCTATAGGGTGTAGCAGAGGCCAAGGCGGATTCGGTGGGCAGTTTGTCACCCAGGCGCCAAACCTGGTCCTCTATAGCACCGAGCAAGGCTTGGCCGAGTTGTTCGTATTTAGCAATGCCCAACCCTTTGGGCCGATAGCGCTGCACAGTATGGGCAAGAGCCGGACCGCTAACGGGGAAAGGTATGGCCGCGGAAGCATCAAAGGCAATCAATTTTCGCGACATCGGACCATTATGCATGTGGCACCTGCAGCGATTCAGGCCGGCACTCAGCCAACCTGCTTGGGAACCATGGCAGGTCGCTTTGCTTGGACCGGGGCATCTTGTGTCAGGTCGGCGAGAATCATTTCCGCCGCCTTTTCGCCGATCATGATCGAAGTCGCATTGGTGTTGCCTGAGATCAGCAGCGGCATGATGGAGGCGTCCACCACGCGCAGTCCAGCGGTTCCGTACACACGAAGCCTCTCGTCCACGACGCCCATGGGTCCCGGATCCATGCTGCAGGTTCCCACCGGGTGAAAGATGGTCACGCCTTCGCGGCGTACGAAATCCAGCATATCGGCCTCACTGGCCATAGCCGGGCCGGGCCTGTATTCCTCCACGATCAGGGGCGACATTGCCTTGCTGGTCATCAAACGCCGCGCTAGCTGTGTACCCGCCACCATCAAGTCCTGGTCGTGCGAAGTCGTCATGTAGTTGGCCCGGATTGCCGGTGCCTGCCGGGCATCCGCGGACTGGATCCGAACGCTACCGCGGCTGGTGGGCCTCAGTTGGCACATCGACAGCGTGAAGCCCGAGAAATCGTGCGGCTTGCCGGCGACAACGTCGGCGCTGATGGTGCCGAAGTGGAACTGCACATCGGGCGTAGTCGACTGTGGCGAGGCCTTTGCAAACAGACCACCAAGCTGGATACCGATTGCCAGCGGCCCGCGCCGTTGCAATAGCCATTGCAGCCCGATGCGCATGCGGCCCCATAGCGTTCGTAAGTCATCATTGGTGGTTACAGGCTGGCTGCATTTGTAGATCAGCCGCACCTGGAGGTGGTCTTGCAGATTTTCGCCGACACCCGGGCTGTCCACTCGCACGGGCAGCCCATACTGGCGCAGCAATTCCGGCGGACCAACTCCTGACAACTGGAGCAGTTGAGGGGACTGGACCGCGCCTGCGCACAGCAGTACCTCGCGGCGGGAACGCACCTGAACCTCCTGGTCGTCATGGCGGTAGACAATGCCAACAGCCAGAGTGCCCTCGAAAAGTACGCGCGTGGCATGTGCATTGGTGATGACGGTGAGGTTGGGACGGCTGCGGGCGCGTTTCAGGTAGGTTCGGGCTGTGGAAGCGCGCAGGCCCCTGTGGGTGGTGAGCTGATAGTAGCCAGCGCCCTCCTGCGAGGCACCATTGAAATCGTCGTTGCGCGGAATGCCGAGTTCTCGAGCCGCGTGGATGAAGGCTTCAACCAACGGATGTTTCACGTCGATGTCCGACACATGCAATGGGCCGCTGTCGCCATGCCAGGGGTTGGCACCACGCGCATTCGACTCCGACCGGATGAAGTAGGGCAGGACGTCTTTCCAGGCCCAACCCGCATTTCCGGCCGCAGCCCAAGCATCGTAGTCTTGCGCCTGACCGCGGATATAGACCAGCCCGTTGATCGAACTGGAGCCGCCCAACGTGCGGCCGCGCGGCCAGTACAGTTTGCGCTGGTGCAACTCGGGTTCGGGCTCGGTCATGAACTGCCAGTTCACCGTTTTGTTGACCATCGTCTTGCCATAGCCGATAGGCACGTGGATCCATGGGTTCCAGTCTGGTGGACCCGCTTCCAATAGAAGCACACGGTGGCGGCCATCGGCACTGAGCCTGTCGGCCAGTACGCAGCCGGCTGAGCCGGCGCCAACGATGACAAAGTCGTAAGTAGCGAGTTCAGTCATGGTCTGATTTCCAAAAAATTTGGCCGCTCAGCGGTCTAGGACGAGGACAGCTGAACTGGAGCGAGCGCAGCATATGAGAACGAACTTGGTCTGTTCCTGCAAAGTGAGAACAAAGTCCTGATGCAACGGTGTTCCCTCCAAGTAGGGCGTACGGCAAGTGCCACAGACACCGGCTTCGCAGGAGGTCTCGCAGGCCACACCGTTGGCGCGCAACACATCGATGATCGAGCGACCCGGTGGAACGTGGTAACTGCCACCGGTACGCGCCAAACGAACCTCGAAACCGTCGCCATCAGCGGGTGCTGGTGATGCTGAGGGCGGAGCGAAGTACTCGAAATGCACGCTGCCGACCGCCCAATGGGCTGTGGCGGTCTTGACCGCCTGCATCAAGCCTGCAGGGCCGCAGCAGTAGAGGTGCGTACCGCCTTCCTGGCGGGCCAGTAGGGCAAGCAGGTCAAGCGCACGTGAGGGGTCACCGTCGTCATGGTGCAGTCTGACTCGACCAGCACGCAAGTGCCCTTCGAGTCGATCCGTGAAAGCCGTGTGGTCGATGGAGCGGGTGCAATAGACCAGCCGAAAATCGGCTTGGCGCGCAGAGAGTGCCTCGACCATCGCCAGCAAAGGCGTCACGCCGATGCCGCCTGCAATGAGCAGGTGGCGCTGAGCCACTCCGGCCAACTCGAACTGATTGCGTGGCGCCGACACCTCCAGCAGGTCGCCCACATTGACATGTTGGTGCATGCCCGTCGAGCCGCCGCGGCCGCTGTCAACGCGCAGTACCGCGATCAGGTAGCGATAACGCTCGGCCGGAGCATTGCACAGCGAATATTGCCTTACCGATCCGCCAGGCACCAGGACATCCACATGTGCGCCAGCTTCAAAGGCCGGTAGCGCATTGCGATGAGGATGCACCAACTCGAAGGTTCGGATGCCAAGCGCTTCCTGGGTGATCGAGCGCACCAGTAATTGCATGCCTTGCTTAGCGTGCGCCGCCGTCCAGTTGATCGAGCCGGCGGCGTACATGCTCATCGCGCTTCTCTGAGGGCAGCAAGTCAGCTTCTCTCATGATAGCCAGCACCTGCGTGCCGGTGGTCATGACCAGCAGTCTGTCATCCTCACCCTCACGCTGGGGCAAGTTCAGAATCGAATCCTGCGAATACATTGGCAGGGAATCCTTCGGCCCTTGGGTAAGCGGGGAACCGGGCAGCACGGACTGCGGTGCGCGCACCTGTTCGCGCAAGAGCTTGCGACACAGATAGACACCCATATCGGATCGGCCCGGGTTTTCAAGCGCGTGGATGGCAATCGGCCGTTGGCTGCCCAAGGCCTCCCAGTCACCTGGTGCACGCTGGCCCTCCTCATAGCTGCGGTTGCCGGTCTGGCCCACCAGGAAGTCGATTTTGTCCACGCCACAATCTTCGGGCGAGCCGGCCTGATCGGGATCAATGACCTCGTTGAAATGGCGCCAGCCAAAGATGATCATGTGGGTGTCGTCGACCGGCACATGCCAGCGGGTCAGTGCGACGCAGGAGTGACGTTCGCGGGCGGCAGATGGCACCAACGAGCCGATCTGCAAAAAATTGGGAAAGGCCATTTCGGTGATCCGCACCCAGATCTTGCCCCCGGGCAGGCGACGGCCTGCCACGAAACAGCAACCCGCACCGTCTCGGGTGGGCTCCCAGTGCATCACTGGCATGTCGCCAAAGCCCTCCAACGAGACGCCGGCCGAGGTCTGCACATCCACATCACTCACCGTCATGTGGTTGTGAAGCACCGCCGTATGCATGTGGTCCATGATGTTCTCGAACACCTGTAACCAGTTGCAAGGGTAAACGTTGGAGAAAGGTACCAATCGGTTGCCAACCGGCAACCGCAGGGAGTCCCACTCCGGGAATGGTGGCAAAGCCTGCGGTGGTCCCATGTAGGCGAAGACCAGCCCGTCGCGCTCCAAAGCCGGGTAGGCGCCTTGGCAAATGCTGTCTTTGAGCCGACTCTCCGCCGGTTCACATGGTGTTTCCAGCAGAGTGCCGTCCACTGCATAGTGCCAGCCGTGGTAACAGCATCGGATACCCTGCGCAGTAATGATGCCGAATTCAAGTGATGTGCCACGGTGGCTGCAATGCCGCTCGAGCACGCCCACCCGGCCACTGTGGTCACGAAAGGCAACCAAGTCTTCGCCCAGGATGCGGATAGCTAGCGGTAGTTGCCCAAGTTGTTCAGACAAACACACAGGTTGCCAGAAGCGGCGCATCAATTCGCCCATGGGCGTATCCGGGTCGGTTCCGGTCAACTCGGCGTCGTGCGCCGGTTCAAGACGCTTGTGGTAAGCCCCATAACGCATGTGGATGCGGCGGGTTGGCGGGTTGGTCTTTGGATTCATCAGAATTCCCCGGTTTTCAAAAGAGGCGGTCGTGGCTGATGAATCGAGTCTGCAAGTACGCCTCTAGCCCTTCGCGGCCACCTTCGTAGCCGACTCCGCTGTCTTTCATGCCCCCCAGAGCGGCATCGGCCAACGCTGGCGTGAAGCTGTTGATGCCGATCCAACCCGCTGCCAGTCGTTCGCTGAGCTCGGCTGCACGGGCACTGCTACGGGTGAAGGCATAAGCAGCCAAGCCAAATGCCACGCCGTTGGCCCGCGAGACGGCCTCATCGAGCGTGGTGAAGGCAACGATGGGCGCTACCGGGCAAAAAGGCTCTTCATGCATCAGCGCCGCCGTCGGGTCCAAGCCGGTCAACACCGTGGGCTGGAAGAACCAACCGCGTGATCCGATTCGATGGCCACCGAGTTCGATGCGCGCGCCGCTATCGCTCGCGTCAGCGACAAAGCGTTCGGCCGCAGCGAGGCGGCGCGGGTTATTGAGCGGGCCCATTTGCACACCGGCTTCGGTGCCTGGACCAATACGCAGGGCACGCGCGGCGGCGACAAAAGCCGCGACGAAGTCCCGGTACACGCTTTCATGCACGAAGAAACGATTCGGTGATAAACAGACTTGGCCGGCGTTACGGTACTTGAAGGCAGCGCACGCAGCGGCTACCTTGTTGACGTCGACATCGTCGAACACCAGCACCGGCGAGTGGCCACCAAGTTCCATCGTCACCGCTTTCAATCCACGCGCAGCCTGTTCGTACAGCAGTCGCCCCACCGGAACTGAGCCTGTGAACGACACCTTACGGATGATGGGCGAAGCGATGAGGTGCCGGGATACTTCACTGGGCTCACCGAAGACCAGGTTCAAAACACCGGCGGGTACGCCTGCATCCACCAGCGCCTGAACCAGCGCAACGCATACTGCCGGTGTTTCCTCGGCGGGCTTCACGATCACCGTGCAAGCTGCTGCCAATGCCGCGGCCACTTTGCGCATACAAAGCACGGCAGGGAAATTCCAGGGCGCGAAAGCCGCCACCGGTCCGATCGGGTCCTTCACCGTGGCCTGTAAAAGCCCTGGGCTGCGCGGCGGCAGCATGCGACCGTCCAGTCTCGTGGCTTCTTCGCCACACCATTCCAGCGTCTCGACAACGCGGTCGATCTCGGCCAAGGCGTCGGCCAGGGGTTTGCCATTGTCAGTGGTCAGCACCGCGGCCAGCGCCGACTTGCGCTGCGCCACGATGCGTGCCGCTTGCTTGAGGATGGCTGCGCGCTGCCATGCCGTTTGGCGGCGCCAGGCGGGTGCAGCTCGCTCGGCAGCAGACAGCGCCGCATCCAGATCAGCCGAGTTCGCCAGCGGCAGTTGACCTACGGTCTCGCCACTACTCGGGTCGAACACCGGACGCAAGGCTCGCCCGCCACCGCGGTGCCACACCCCGTCGATATACAAGCCCAGGTCCTGCGGATAGTCGATTGCCATGGTCTCAGTCGCTCTGCCCGCGAACCCGCCAGCTTTTGGGTGACGTCAGGACGATACAGGCCAGCAATCCCGGAAGGGTGGCAAGCGTGACGCTCATGAGCCTCATCCAGGGACTAAAGCGCAACGCAGTCGCATGACCTAGGTCGCGCAGGGCCAGTGTCGGCACGTTCATTTGCGAACCTTCTCCAGGTACTGGCGGATATAGCTCGGATCTATGGCGGCGTTGATCTGCTCCCAAGTCAGGGCGGTGGGAATGGTTCCCGTTTCCTGCAACATCTGGCTGGCGATGTAGAACTTGCGAGCCAAGCCACTGTCCTTTGAAACCATCGAAAATTGCGAGTTCGGATCAAGTTGCTGCTGCAGCGTGGGATAGCGATCACAGCACTCGCGCTCATAGGCGGCCTTGGCCACCGAACGGGAGATCGACAAATACTTGACCATTGCATCAATGGCCAAGTTCGGGTTCTTGGCGATGGCCTCCATTGCCTTGGCTTGGACTTCAACCAGTTTGACACCAACTTCCGGGTTGGCTTGCAGGAACTTTGGACGCGCTGCCGTCATGCCTGGGCAGACACCGCCGTCGGGCGCGTAGTCCGGATCCCACCCGACCACTTTGTGGCCGCTTTCGACCAATATCTGCACATAGGGCGACCAGGCCATACCGGCATCAAGCGATCCGCCGCTCATCGCATTGGCATACAGCGGAGGTGCGATGTTCAGTACATTTAGGCTGCTGTATTTGAGGCCCAGTTTCTTGGCCATCAGGGCCAGTGCTACCTGGGCACAGGTTCCTGACGGCGCGCCGATGGTTTTGGCCTTGCCAAGGTCCTTGTACGTGTCGATGCCACTCTTGGTGGTGACCACCAAGCCCTCGGATGCTGCATGGTCGAGTGACCAATAGATCATGCGCAAGGGAATGCTCTGCCCTAGCGCAAAGACGGTGGCTAGGCCGGTGGTGACCACGTCCAAGCTATCGCTCTTGAGACCGGCGAGCAGCGGAGCGCCTGATTGAAAAGTGTAGAACTGCGGATCCAGTCCGACCTGCTGGAACAAACCCAGGTCGCGCGCCACATACAAGGTGAAATAGTTCGCGGTGGGCAGTCCCCAATTGAACTTGAGTGGCGCCACCACACCGCTCTGGGCTTGCGCCAGATTTCCGGCCAGCGCCAGCGCGAATGTCACTCCTATCTGACGCCACCACTTGCTGAGTTTCATCATTTTGATCTCCTGGGAGTTTTGGCCAAGGCGGCTGCCACGGCATGGGGTCCAGCGCTCAATGCGGAGCGTCGGTGGCTTGTACTTCCTCTTGCACTGCCCGCAGCAATTCACGCTGCAGTTCGACGAACTCTGGAGCGCTGAGGAACTCCGCTGTGCGTGGCTTGGGAGCCAGAACGTCAACGGCCAGTTTGATACGTCCCGGTCGCCGACTCATCACCAGCACACGATCTGAAATGAAGATGGCCTCGCTGACGTCGTGGGTGATGAAGAGTACCGTCGGCTTATATTCCACCCATAGCTTGAGCAGCAGTTCTTGCATGAAGATGCGGGTCTGGTAGTCCAAGGCACCGAAGGGCTCATCCATCAGCAGGACCTTGGGCGCCGAGATCAGGGCGCGGGCGATCTGAACACGCTGCTGCATGCCGCCGGATAACTGGTAGGGGTAGTGCTTCAAGAAGCCGGAAAGGCCAACCTCGACCAGCAGGCGCTCAGCGCGCATCCGGTACTCCTGTTCGGGCATGCCGCGGCATTTGACGCCCAAAGTCACGTTGTCGAAGACATTCAACCAGGGAAACAAAGAAGCTTGCTGGAACACCACCGCACGGTCTGGGCCTGGTCCGCGGACGAACGTATTGTCCAGTAGCACATCGCCGCTGCTCGGTTCCTCGAAACCGGCGATCAGATTCAAAGCTGACGACTTGCCGCAGCCTGTAGGCCCAAGTACCGAGACGATCTCGGCACTGTGGATGTCCACGTCCAGTCGTTCCAGAGCCAGGGTGGGCGATTGCGCGGCATGCTTTGACGGGTAGGACTTGGAAACGCCCCGAAAGGAGATCTTGACAGGTGAGGTGGACAGCATGTCTGTGTTTCCTTCAGTCTCAGGTAAAAAGAGTTTCAGTCGAAGGCGATGACGGCACCGGGCGCGGGCGTGAAGCCGAGGTCGCCGCGTGCAATCACTGCCTCGCGACCGCCGCTGGCCTGGAGCATTTCGGCCTGCCGCGCCAAGGCACGTTCGTGCACTTCCATCGGGTTGCAGATACGCAGAAGTCGCTCATGACATTCGGCTATTACCGCTTGGCTTGCGGGGTCTCCGGCCAAGTCGTGCAGTTCCTCCGGATCGGCCAAAAGGTCGAACAACTGCGCCGGATAGGTGGCGTAGAAAACGTACTTGTACTGACCCTGCCGGATCATGAAGGCGCCGGTGGTCGATCCCATACCGTGGTACTCCACCAGTACGTTGCGATCGGGCTGTGCCCCGTCAGCCAGGTCGAACAGAGAAACGCCGGGATAGCCCTCAAGCAGTTGCGGTGTAGCCTCGCCAACGGCTTGCAGGATAAAGGGATACACATCGACATGGCTGGCAGGTGTGTCGACTACACGCCCACGGGGTATGTCGGGGCCTGCCATGATCAATGGCACGGCAGCAGTTTCCTCAAACATGGTCGATTTACCCCAAAGGCCTCGCGCGCCGAGGTTGTCACCATGGTCACTGGTGTAGATCACACGCGTATCGTCAGTCAAGCCGGCGCCGTCCAAGGCTCCGAGCACCAAGCCAACCTGGTCATCCAAGAACGAGCAAAGGCCGTAATACCCGGCGAGCGCTTTCTTCAGACTGACCTCGTCGAAATAGTCGTCATAGTTGAAGCTGCCCGCGTAGTCGCGCAAATATGGGTGGGTAGGCCGCTGATCCCGTGCATACAGTTTCGGAAGTGGCAGGTCGCGGTCGAAGTACTTGTAGAAATACTGCGGTGGTGCAGTGAGCGGGAAATGCGGGCAGACCAATGAAACGAACAACACCCAGGGCTTGTCGCCCGCCGCCTCGGCGCGTTCGCGCAGCCAGATCTGCGCTCGCGCCGTGATTTCGCGGTCATAGAAGGTGTATTGACTCTCACCTGGCCCTGCCAGGCGCGCCATTTTGTAGGCGCCGCGGCGAACAGGCAGGTCGCTACGCACCAAGCCCATGAGATCGCCTTTTCCTTCCAGTATGTGCATGGGGATGATCTCTTCGGTGAAACCATGGTCCTCTCCCGCCAGGCGAAAGTGCAACTTGCCAATCGAAGTTACCTGGTGCCCAAGCGCACGCAATGTGTGATGCCAACTCGGAATCTCACCGTCATAGGCATCGGCGTTATCCCAGTATCCAATCTGGTGAATGTATTTACCCACCGCGAACGAGGCACGCGCGGGGATACACACAGGACTGGTGCAATAGGCCGAAGTGAATCGGGTGCCGCGGGCCGCAAGCCGATCAAGGTGAGGCGTCTCGACAAAAGAATGCCCGTAACAGCCCAGAGCCTTGGGACTGTGTTCGTCTGACATGATGACGAGCAGGTTTCTTGCTTGGCGATTCATGTGGGGGGGCTCAGGTTGACCAGCATGTGGGAAAGCGGTGAACCCACGTACCAGTTAAATTACTATATAGCACTATAGTAAATTGAGCCCGCCCGCCGTCAATGCGGGATTCCCCTCGGCCTGGGCATTGCTGCGAATGTGCGTCGAACCCGCCAGCAAGTTATTTGCCGCCGCTCTCGACAAACCTGCGGATGTAGGAACTGTCCAGCGCGGCCATGATTTCCTCGCTCGTCAATGCCGCTGGGATGCTGCCACTTTCGGCAAGCATCTGGGTGGCAATCTGCAGTTTTTTCACCAGACCGCCGTCCTTGGAAACCATCGAATATGGCGACTTTGGATCAAGTTGCTGGGCGAATGTGGGCCGCCGCGCGCAACAAAGTCGGTCGTAGGCGGCCTTTGCAACGCTCGGGGTCACCGACAGATACTTCACCAGGGCATCCAGCGCCAACTGTGGGTTCTTTTCCACCATTGCCGTGGCCTCGGCATTGATGCGAACCAGTTTCATCCCGATTTCAGGGTTCTGCTGCAAGAACTTGGTACGCCCGCCGGTCATCACTGGGCAGATGCCACCATCGATACCGTAGTCGGCGTCATAGTTGACGATCTTCTGCCCCTGTTCGGCCAACGCTTGGGCGTAGGGCGCCCAGGCAATGCCTGCATCGATGGAGTCGCTGGCGAAGGCATTGGCGTACAGCGGCGGCGCGATATTGACCACTTTGAGGTCGGTGTACTTGATGCCGATCTTGCGCGCAATCAGGCCCAGCGCCACTTGGGCACAAGTGCCTGAGGGTGCGCCGATGGCCTTGGCCTTGGGCAGGTCACGGTAGCTGTTCAGCCCGGACTTGGGACTCACCACCAGGCCCTCGCCAGCCGAGTCGTCCATCTCCCAGAACAGCAACTTGATCGGAATCTTCTGGCCCAGGGCAAAGGCAGATGCCAAGCCGGTAGAGATGATGTCCAGGCTTTCGCTCTTCAAGCCAGCCAGCAGCGGCGCGCCCGAAGCAAAGAAAAAGAAATTGGGTTCAAGCCCGTGCTTCTGGAACAGTCCGGCATCTTTGGCAACATAGACTACATAGTAGTCAGCGGAAGGCATACCATAGTTGAACTTCAATGGAGCGGTCTGCCCAAAGGCGGCGGTCAGGCCAGCAGCACTTAATGCGGCAACCATGGTGCAGGTACTCAAGAATTTTTTTAGCCAAAACATGATGTCTCCTTTAATCAAAAAAAATGTCTGACGAGGCTATGCGGGCCCGCCGTCCGCTTCAGGTGGGCTGGCTCGCCGCAAGACTTCGATCACCTTGCGCCCAGGGTCAACCCGCACCCAGTCGCCGTTCTGCACAACTTCTGCGGGCAGTTTGGACCATCCTTCGGTGATGGCAATGCCGGCGAAAACAGCGCCTTGCACCATCACCGGGTTGGTAACACCAAAGATGAAGGCGCGAGGTGCAATCGACTTGTGCTTGATGTCATAGAAAGCCCAACCGGCGGCAATGCCGCCCTTGGCAGTGGGGAAAAAACAGATGCGGTCACGAATGCTCACGCCTTCAAGCTTGTGCCCGGGTTTGGTGATCACGCCGCTCCAACGATCCAAGTCGTAGCGGGGCGAGAAGCCCTCCTCGGAGATCAAGGCTTCGCCTTCGACCACAGGACCGTAGGCTCGCTGAACCGAAAGGCTGTCAAGGCAAGCACTGACTGAATTGTTCATCAGGATGTTCCCCCGCCCAGATCCCCAGTGCAGGCGATGTCCACGCAATCTGCCGTGCGGCGTAGCAGCGTGTTGAAGCGGTGTGCGCCGATGATGTTCACGATCTTGGCAGAGTTGGAAATCATGTTGGTCCAGCCATTGGCCATCCGCATCTGCGACAGATTCTGAAGAATATAGAAGCACACCCCTTCGAGCACCGTGACGCCTGCAGTTTCAAGGGGCGCTAGGTAACCCAGTTGCTCTGCAGAGGCCTTTACCGACGCCGCTGTAGTAACGTAGACCTGCGTGCCGGGGTGAACCTTCCGGTCGGCGAACATTTCGGAAAGCTCCTTCATCTCGAACAGTGAGAGTTGTGGGCCGGAGAACACCACCAGGTTGGCGCTTCCATCTCCCCGCTTGTAGGAGCGATACACATGTTCCAGGTCGGCATCGGTGATCACCATCTCGTCCACCGGCGTCTGGCCAGCGAATGCCGCTTCCAAGCTGGGAGCTTCGGGCGTAACGCCAACCATGTGGAACATGGCCATCGAACCATAGCTGGCAAGCGCGCAGCCCAAGTGCTTGAGTTCATCAGCCACCGGCGCGCGCTGCAAACCGTGAAATACCGGCACAGCGAAATAGTTCTGGTGTCTTTCACCGACTATCTTCCCGATTGCGCCCCAGTCGGCCACATCTTCTAGCCTGGCATCCACCCGTACGCTGATGGTGCCACGGCGGTGGCGCGCCAGATGGAAACCGTACTCAGGCGTGCGTCCGGTCATGGCGGCGGCCAGCGCGGACGGGCCGCCCTCAAAATTGGTGCGCGCGCCGAACACCGAGTTTGCGTAGATCACGGTCCCTGTATCGCCCCATGCGATGTGCTCGCCAAGGTGCGGTTGGTAGACGGTCTGGTAATTGATGCAGGTGTCGGTAGTGACAACATTCATATCGCGCATCAGGCGGATGATCTTGCGCTCCTTGACAGCTTCGGTCATGTCCTGGCCCATGCTTTCGGCATGAGCGAAGTCAAAGCAGCGCGCATTGGTGGTGATGGGAACGCTGCAGCGGGCTTGTTGGGCACAGGCGCGCTCCAAGAAAGCCAGCCCCGCGTCGCCCATGACCTCGATGTCGCCCATCATGTGCGCATTGCTGATTGGAACAAAGCGCTCAGCATCCCAGAAGCGGCCGATCTCCAACTGGTAGGCCAGCGCTTCGCGCACTGCGTCGCCATGCTTGCCATCGAGCATGTCCTGCTCTTGCGTCGTGAGTTTCAAGTTTTTTCTCCTGCCTCAGATGACGGTAATCTGCTCGCGCACCCAGGTGCGAAGGGCTTTGGCCCCGGAGGCTTGCGTGTGAGCGCGTGCGGCCTTCCACTCAGGCGATTCATATGCCGCCATAGCCGCTTCCCAGCTGTCAAAGCTGAGCGTGTCGGTTCCACAGATCTCCGGTTCTTCAGCGCCCTCGCCACGACCTGCCATATTGATGAAGTAGCCACGCAGGCCCGGCATTCGGCGCGCGATTGGTGCATGGTCTTCTGTCCACCAGCGTTGCTGTTCTTCCAGTGTCATGTGATTGCGAAAAAGAATGATCTCGATGCGCACCATGATGTGCTCCGGTTCAGGGTTGCGCTGCCGTGGCAGTCGGAGGGGTGCGGTTCATCACGAAGTGAAAGCTCTTGCGCCGTACCTCGCAAAGTTCCAGTGTCGGATCGGACAGCATGGCCCGTGCCAAGAAGCTACCGGCATCGGTGGCCAGCGCGCCAGGCTTCACCAGCAGGCGCGCTTTGCGGTTTTCTTCAACTGTGCGTTCGGAGTAGAAGATGCGCATGGCCAGTTCCTCGTCGGAACCGCAGGAGCCGAACTGCTGACGGTAATTGGCCATCATTGGCGGGATCAATTCGCCGGGCGGAACGTTGATTCCTTGCTCGTCGCCTGCGATGGCTTCACGCGCCGCAGGGTCGATCGGACCGGCGACCTCGCCGTAGTAGCCGAGCACGTACTGTTTGATCTCCTGCGGCACGATCTGGTAGCGTTTGCCGGTGAGCACGTTCAATACTGCCTGGGCGCCCAGGTATTGCGCCATCGGACTGACAACGATCGGCCAGCCTAAATCGCGGCGCACGCGGCCCACTTCTTCCAATACCTCAGGCAGTCGATGACTCTGACCCTGATCTTGTAACTGCCGCTCCAGATTGCTCATCATGCCGCCGGGTACCTGGTGGTCGACTTCGACCGACTGCAGCGGCGGCATGCGGCCAGCCTGGCGGCCACCGCGCCGGGTGACGAGATTGAAGTAATGTTCGATCTGCGCGATTGCAGCACTGTCGACTCGACAACTGCGGCCGACCCGAGCCGCCTCATCAATGACAAAGTCGTGCGGCGGTAGCGAATAGCCGTAGGCCAATGCCTTGCTCGCGGCATGACAAAGGTCCACGCCCTGCTCGCCGAGTTCAATCGCCGCGCGGTAGGTGTCAAGGCCGTGGCCAAAAGTGCAATGCGAGTGCAACTGCAGTTGGGTCGTGCCGACTGCGGCGCGCAGTTTGGGAATCAGTTCGCGCACCCGTTCTGGCGTGAGCAGGCCGCTAGGGTCTTTCAACTCGATCGCGTTGGCGCCCATGGACACCAGATCGCGTGCCTTGGTGACGAAGTGTTCGTCGGTATGCACTGGGCTGATGGTGTACGTGACGGCCCCGATGATGTAGAGATCCAGGGCCTTGGCGCAGCGCATGGTGGCGCGTGCGTTGCGAAAGTCGTTGAGCGCGTCAAACACCATGATCGAGCGGATGCCATTGCGACGCAGTAACTCGAGTGTGAACTCAGCTACGTCGTCGGCGTACTGCATCCATCGAAAGATGCTCTGCCCGCGGGTGTTGAAATTCAAAGGTGTTTTTGTGATGAGGCGTGACATCTGACGAATGCGCTCGAATGGATCCTCGCCCAGGAACATCATGCTCGCGTCGATGGCCGCGCCGCCAGTCAGGTCAATGATGTGGAAGCCGGCCTCGTCCATAGTCCGAGCAATCGGCAGCATTTCCTCGGTGGTCATACGCGTCGCCCAAAGGCATTGCTGCGCATCGCGCACCGTGATGTCCATGATCTCAAGTGGTTTCATAAGGACCTCTCCCGGCTTGCGCGCTCGCCGATCCAGCGCGTGTTGTAAGTTGAATTCACGAAGTCTGGGGTTTGCAGCACTTCGAGGTGAAAAGCCGTCGTTGTGGTGACGCCCTCGACCACCAGTTCCTGCAGCGCGCGCACCATGCGACGGCAGGCTGATTTACGGTCCAGGTCCCAGACAATCAATTTGGCGATCATCGAGTCGTAGTAAGGGGACACCACGGTGCCTGCCTCGCAGTGAGTGTCGACTCTCACACCTGGCCCGCCGGGCAGCACCAGGCGTGTAATCTTCCCCGGACAGGGTGCAAAGTCGCGGGCCGGGTCCTCGGCATTGATACGGCACTCTATGGCATGGCCCGATGGCAAGCGCTGCATCTGATCCAGGTCGATGCTCCATCCCGCAGCGATGCGCAACTGCTCACGCACCAGGTCCACGCCAGTCACCATCTCGGTAACTGGGTGCTCGACCTGGATACGCGTGTTCATCTCGATAAAATGGAAACTACCCCGGTCGACATCGAACAAGAACTCGATCGTGCCGGCGCTACGGTAGTCGAGCCTGCGTACGATGCGCAGGGCCGCCTCGCACAGGTCGGCACGTTTGGCGGCGGTGAGTAGGGGGCTAGGGCTCTCTTCGAGCAATTTCTGGTGCCGGCGCTGCAGACTGCAATCACGCTCACCCAGATGCACGTGATGGCCGTGTCCGTCGCTCAGAACCTGTACTTCGATATGCCGCGCGTTGCGCACATAGCATTCCCAGTACACGGTGGCGTCACCAAAAGCTTCGCGCGCTTCGTGGCGGGCGGCGATCAGTGAAGGGATGAATTCATCCTTCGTCAGCACTACCCGCATTCCGCGGCCACCACCCCCAGCTGCGGCCTTCAGCAAGACAGGGTATGGCAGCGTGGCGGCGAGTTCGGCAAGCTTGGCATCTTCATCAATAGTCCCGCCGGGCACGAGCGGAATACCCAAGGACTCGACCAGGTGCTTGGCGGCGATCTTGTCGCCCATCTGTCGAATCACGGCTGGTGGCGGGCCGATGAAAGTCAGGTCTGCGTCCAAACAGGCCTGCGCGAACGCCGCGTCCTCGGAGAGGAAGCCGTAGCCCGGATGTACGGCATCACATCCGGTTGCCCGCGCTGCGGCGATCAACAATTCGCTGTTGAGGTAGCTATGGCGCGCGGCTGCCGGGCCTAGTCGAAGGGCAGCAGTAGCACATTGCACGCCCCGCAGATCGCGGTCGGGATCGGAATAGACAGCGACCGTTTCCAGACCCTGCTCAGCACAGGCTCGAACTATGCGCAGAGCGATCTCGCCTCGGTTAGCAACCAATACGCGCTTCATGCTCAGCCTTGCAGGCGCGGTCTGAAGACCGGCAGCACGATACCGTCGCGCAGAGGCTCAAAGGCCACCTGCACCGGCATGTCACAACGCGCCAAGGCTGGATCGCACTCAACCAGATGACTCAGCAGCGTGGGCCCTTCGTCGAGTTTGACCAGCGCCACGATATAGGGCGTGGGCAGCTCGTCGAAAGGGCCACGGTGTACAACCGTGAAGGAGTGCAGGACGCCGGTGCCGTAACTGGGCACCATCTTCAAGTCGCGACCACGACAGCTTGTGCAGAACGGCCGCGCGT
>JBIKPD010000099.1:0-11919 GCA_044357665.1 Roseateles sp.
AGCACCTTCGTCGTTGGTTCCAGCATGGGCGGGCTGATCTCGCTCTATGCGCTGTGCGAGTACCCGCAGGTCTTCGGTGGCGCGGCCGGCTTGTCCACGCACTGGGTGGGCCGGCCCACGGCGTGGGGGCGCGAGCGCGTGCGCAATGCGGCGCTACCGCTGGCGGCGCTGGGCTACCTGAGCCAGAAGCTGCCGCCGGCCGGCCGTCACCGCGTCTACACCGACCGCGGCGACGACTGGCTCGATTCGCTGTACGCGCCTGCGCACCTTATGGCCGCCGAAGTGCTGCGCGAGCGCGGCTACACCGCCGCAGACGCCATGACGCCCCTGTTGCCGGGCACCGGCCACAACGAGGCCGACTGGGCGGCACGACTGGCCGGCGTACTGCAGTTTCTGATGGCACCGCGATGAAGCTGCAGCAGAGCCCAGCCACCGCATCACCTACCTTTACGCCGGCACCGATGCGCGGGGAAAGGCCCTGCGCTGATGCGGCGTATCGTGCGCAACTTTTACGGCAGCGGCCCGAACGGCATCACTGGCAATGCCAGCAGCGGCCAGATGAGCGCCTGGCTGGACGGCAATCCGAGGGATGCCACCGCGTTGCCGCATGCTGCGTTGCTGCTGGGCCGCCGGCTCGAACTGGGGCCGGCACGATGAAGCGCCGCCCGTAGCCCTGCCTTCGGTTTCGTCAGTGCCGCAATAACTGTGAACACCTCGTAAAAAATGGGCGTCGCGGCCCTTTTTGATGGCGAAACATGCCTCAGTTAGCCGTTTTTCCCTTCGGCAGAATGACTTCGATCTGGTCCATGATGTCATTCATGCGGGATGCGATGGCCTGGTAGGGCGCGGGGCTGGCCAGATCCACGCCGGCTTCCTTCACCAACTCATAGTGATAGCGTGAGCCGCCGGCCTTCAAGATGTTGAGGTATCGGTCGCGCGCGCCCGGTGTGCCCTTGAGGATCTCGGTGGCAAACATGTTGCCAGTCCTTCGCGCCGATCATGCGGCAGGCTTCCGTCACGTTCGGCCAGGCGTAGAAGGCGCCGCCCGGTGTCTGGCACGCGACGCCCGGCACCTGTTTGAGGAGCCCCACGATGAGGTCGCGCCGGGCGAGGAAGCTCGCGCGCATGCGCTCGACCTCGTCCTGCGGTCCGTTGAGTGCTTCCACCGCGGCCCACTGGCTGATGTGCGACGCGCAGGATTCGGTGTTGGTCACCCGGCGCGTGAACACCGGCGCCATGGTCCGTGACGCTGAGGATCGTGTAGGCGATGAAGGGCTTCGCGCCGGCGCCGACAACCACGTCGTCCGCGCTCACCGGGATGCCGCGCGTGCGCGAGACGTACTTTGCGATCGCCTCGAGCAGCTCGACGATGCCGGCCGAAGGCGTGTAGCCGTGCTTGCCCTCGCGGATCGCCTTCACCGCCGCGTCCCGGATGTTCAGCGGCGTCGGGAAATCCGGCTGGCCGATGCATAACGAGATGATGTCCTTCCCGGCGGCCTGGAGCTTGGCGACTTCGGCGAGGACGACGAACGCGTTTTCGGTGCCGAGCTGGTCGGCGCGGCGGCTGATGGCGGGCATGATCTTCCGGTCGAGGGGGAGCGCCAGGCGGTCGGGCGCAGACGCAAATGGCAGTCCAAAAGTGCCGGGCATCCCGCCGGGGCGGGCGGCACGCGCCCGGGCGCGTGCCGTGGCTTCAGACGTAGCTCGGGCCCGGGATGGCCGGATGGGCCCGGATGAAGTCCTCGTCGATCTCGAGGCCCAGGCCCGGGCCTTCCGGCGGCCGGACGGTTCCGTCCCGCGAGAGTTCGTACGGCCGGGTTCCGAGCTGGTCGCGATACGGATTGATGCGCGAGACATCGGCCTCGAAATACCCGTTGCCCTCGATCGCGCAGAGAAAGTGGATCGTGGCCGCCATGTTGATCGAGGAGATCGACGTGTGCGGGTTCACGGGGAGCTTCCAGG
This sequence comes from Roseateles sp., assembly GCA_044357665.1. Taxonomy (GTDB): domain Bacteria; phylum Pseudomonadota; class Gammaproteobacteria; order Burkholderiales; family Burkholderiaceae_C; genus Paucibacter_A. The sequence continues at coordinate 1,963 of JBIKPD010000099.1, forward strand.
CCGCGGCCATGGCCGCGATGCGAAGGCCTTCGGTGATGCCGCCCGTCTTCGACAGGTCGGGCTGCAGGATCGTGATCGAGCCGTCCTCGATGAGCCGGTTGAACTCGAAGCGCGTGTAGTGGTTCTCGCCGGCCGCGAAGGGAACGCGCCCGAAGCCTTTCGCGATGGCATAGCTGCGGTGATCGTGCGCGGGAAACGGCTCCTCGAGCCAGGCGACGCCGCAGGCGTCGAGTCCCGGCATGAGGTGGCGCGCGTCATCGACGGAGCAGCCCGTGTTCGCGTCGGAGAGCAGCACGATGTCGTTACCGAGCGCCTTGCGCACGGCCGCGGCGCGTTCGATGTCGAGTGCCGGGGTGTCCCCGACGCGCAGCTTGATGGCCCGGTAGCCGGCCTCGATGTGCGGGCGGATCTCCTCGACCAGCGACGCCGGCGGCTGGTAGCCGAGCGACACGCCGCCGGCATAGGCGGGGATCGGCCGGGAGGCGCCACCCAGCAGCCGGTAGAGCGGCCACCCGATTGCCTTGCCCCGGATGTCCCATAGCGCCATGTCGATGCCGCTCATGGCGAGGCACGTCCCGGCGCCCATCCCGTGGCTGCCGAGTTGCATGCGATAGGTCTTCGCCCACACGCCGTTGACGTCGGTCGCGTCCATGCCCAGTGCCAGTTGGCGCAAGGTCGTGTTGACGAGTTGCGCGACGGCGGTGGGGCAGCGGCCGTGGTGCGATTCCCCCCATCCCACGAGGCCGCTCGCCGTCGTCACCTTCACGATCACGGTGTCGCGCTTGACCATGCGGCCGATGCCCACGCGCACGGTGGCGTCCTCGGGCAGGGGGAAGGACGTGGGTATCGCCTCGATGTCAACGATTTTCATGATTTTCTCCAGGGGTCGAATCCGAACCAGTGCCGCGGCGTGTCCACCAGGATTCGCCGCCGCGTCCGCGCGTCGGGTACCCATCGGGCCAGGATCGCGAGGGAAGTGCCGTAGTCGATGCGGTGGGGCATGCGTACGAAGGGCCAGTCCGAGCCCCAGACGCAGCGATCGGGGCCGAAGGCGGCGATCAGCGCGCGAGCCGCGACGTCGGCATCGTCGTAGGACGGCGCGCGGTGGCCGAAGCGGAAGGCGCCCGAGATCTTCAGGGCGATGCGAGGCAACTCGGCGAGCCCGAGAAGCGCGCGGAAGGCGGGGGCGCGCACGCCGGCCCGGAGATCGGGCCGCCCGCAATGGTCGATCACGAGCCGACAGGGCAGGCGGTCCGCGGCTTGCGCGACTGCGATCGCCTGGCCGGCTTCGCAGTGGATCTCGAGCACCAGGTCTTGGTCGGCCAGCGTGCGAGCCAGGCGGGTGAAGGCGGGGTCGGCGAGTTGCCCGGTTCCTTCGCCGACGAGATCGCGGCGGATGCCGACGACGCCGCGTCTCGCGAGGGCGCGGAGTCTCGCCGGGCGCACGTCCAACGCGACGCGCGCGATGCCGCGATGGCGCCCGCCTCCGCGCGCGAGCGCATCGAGCATGCAGGTGTTGTCATCGCCGTACCCCGAGCTCGGGTTCACCAGCAACGCGCCCGCGAAGCCATGCGCCGCCATCACCGAATCGAGATCGCGGGCGTCGCCGCACTCGGCGGGTGGTGGGCGATAGGGCGTATCGAGGGCGAACGCGAATCGGGCCGGATCGAAGAGGTGCACGTGGGCGTCGATCGCGCCCGGCGGCACGGCGAACGGACTCATGCCGGCGGATGGCCGACCAGGGTCACCGTCACGGAGCCCAGCGACCCGGAGTCGGCGACGGCGACGTCGCCCGGCTTCGTCCAATGGCTGCCGGTCAGGGAACCGGTGCTCACGATGTCGCCGGCGCGCAGGCCTTCGCCGAAGCGCTGGCTGCGATGGTTCGCGAGCCACACCACGCCATCGAGCGCGGTGCCGTCGAAGACCACGTACTCGACGCCGAGCTCCTCTTCCTTGAAGAAGCCCTTGCCGAGGGCGAGGTAGTGCGCGCCGTAGATGAGGGTGGGCGCCGTGCCCAGGCCCACGCTCACCTTGGTCTGCGCGCCCGCGGGGCCGGACGTCGCGAGTACGGCCACGACCAACGCGGCGGCGCTCGCCTTCAAGATTTCTTCCCCCCGGACTTCAACTGCTTGGCCAGGAACTTCTTCGAGGCCGAGATCTCGATGAGCGGCAGCACCTCGAACGACGCCGGGATGATGTCCGCCCATTGGTTCAGCAGTTCGTGAAGGCTTTCGTGCGAGGACACGTCGAACAGCGCCACGGCGCCGCGTCCGGCGCGTGCATAACCCCACTTGCACAGACCTTTCTCTTCCTGCGTGGCGAGCCAGGGCCAGAATGTCGTGCGCTTGGCGGCCCATTCCGAGGGGCGCTCCGGGCGCGGCGTCGAGATGACGAGGAAGAGCATGGCGGTCTCCTAGGGCTTCTTCTTCCGCCCAGGCGGGGCGGAGCGCAGCTGCTCGTCGAGGAATTGCTTCGACTGCGCGATGTCGATGAGGGGGTACACGTCGAGCTTGCAGGGGATCAGTTCCGACCAGCCGTTGAGCAGCTCGTGCAGGCGCTCGTGACTGTCCACGTCCAGGATCGCCACCGCGCCCCGGCCTGTGCGCGCGTAGACGCACTTGCAGGTTCCATCCGCGAGGAGCGGCTCGAACCAGGGCCAGGCCTTGGTCCTGTCCTTAGCCCAGGCGGACGGACGCTCGGGGCGCGGGTGGCTCACGATGAGAAAGAGCATGGCGGGTTCCTATCGTCGCTTGCGGGTTGCGGAGGCGGCCTTCGGCGCGAGCTGGCTCGCGAGGAATAGCTTCGAGGCCGCGATGTCGATGAGCGGGTAGACATCCAGGGTCACGGGGATGAGCTCGCTCCATCCGTTGAGCAGCTCGTGCAGGTGCTCGTGGCTTTCGACGTCGAAGAGCGCCACCGCGCCGCGGCCGGCCCGCGCGTAATACCACTTCACGACGCCCTTCTTCTTGAGCGGTTCCCACCAGTCCCAGGACTTGCGTCGCGCGGCGGCCCACTCGGAAGGGCGCTCGGGGCGCGGCGTCGAGATCACGAGAAAGAGCATGGTCAGCCTCCGTTGGCGGGGGAGAGGTGCCGCCATTCCTTGCGGTACCGGGTCACGACGGATTCGTCGACCGTGACGCCCAGGCCCGGCCGGTCGGGAATCTCCAGGTAGCCTTCCACGATCGGGAAGCGCTCCCGGGCGAGTTCGTTGATGAGCGGGTTGCCGCCGCCGGCGGAGTACTCGATGATGAATCCGCCCACGGCGGCGGCCGCGCAGTGCAGGCCCGCCGCGAATCCGACCGCGCTGCCCCACAGGTGCGGCGCCGTGCGCACCTGGAACGCGGAGGCTACCGCGTCGACGCGCATGGTCTCGGTGATGCCGCCCATCAGCATGGGATCGGGTTGCACGATGTCCACGCAGCGACCCACGATGAGGTCGCGGAAATCGAACCGGGTGAACTCACCTTCTCCGGCGGCGATGGCGATGTCCGTGTAGGCCCGCACCTCGGCCATGCCCACCTTGTCGTCCGGCGACACCGGCTCCTCGAGCCAGCCGATGTTGCAGTCCGCGACCTGGCGGCAGAAGCGCTTCGCCTCCGAGACGGTCCAGGTGCCGTGGACGTCGCACATGATGTCGATGTCCGGGCCGAGCGCCTCGCGGGCGCGCTTCACGCGATCCACGGAATGGGCGAGCGTGCCGTCGCCGGAGCCCACGCGCATCTTCACGGCGCGGTACCCGCCCGTGGCGAGGAAGGCCTTGAGCTGCTCCGCGATGCGGTCCGCGGGCGCCCAGCCGCCCGAGGCGTAGCAGAGCATCTTCGCCTGGCGCTTGCCGCCCAGGAGCTGCCAGACGGGAACCCCCAGGCTCTTCGCCTTGATGTCCCACAGGGCGATGTCGATGCCCGAAAGGGCCTGCACGTTCACGCCGCGCCGGCCCAGGTTGGGAAAGGCGTGGCCTCGGGCGAGCGCGAAGTGCGCGCGATCGGTGTTGTACATCACCTCCCAGAGCCGCGAGATGTCGCGCGGGTCCTCGCCCAGGAGCAGCGGCGCGAACTCGTTCTCGATGACGGCGCACACGCCGGCGCAGTTGCACTGGGCCGGCAGCGCTCCGCGCGCCTCGCCCCAGCCGGTGATGCCGGCGTCGGTGTCCACGCGTACCAGCGCCGTGTCGAAGCTGCTGCTCAGGCCGTAGTCGCTCGCGTGCTGGCGCTCGGGCGGGATGGGGACGTGCAGCCAGGTCGCGCTGATACCGGTGATCTTCATCGAAAGCCTTTCCTCATTCCGCCGTGGGGGTGGTGGCGCTCGTGGCGGCGGCGCGGTCCCAGAAGACCACCTTCGCGTGCAACCAACGCAGGAGCTGGCTCCCGGCCACCCCGAGCGCCGCCAGCGATAGGAGCGCCGCGAACATGACGTTGGTCTGCATGTCCACTGCCGCCGCCTTGATGATGTGCCCCAGCCCGTGCGTGGAGGCGACGAACTCGGCGACCACGGCGCCGATGAGCGCGAGCACGACGCCGATCTGGAGCCCGGCGAAGATGTGGCCGGCCGCGCCCGGCAGCTTCACCCGCAGGAAGATCATCGATTTCGAGGCGCCGAAGGCGCGCATCACGTCGATGAGCTGGGGGTTGGCCTGCTTGATCCCGATCGAGGTGTTGATGAACAGCGGGAAGAAGCACACGAGCGCGACCATGACGATCTTCGACTCGATGCCGAACCCGAGCCAGACGATGATGAGCGGGGCGATGGCGATCTTGGGCATCGACTGCAGCGCGACGATGTACGGATAGACGAAGAGCTCGAAGGTGGGGGACTCGGCCAGGAGGATCCCGCAGGCGATCGCCAACGAGCATCCGGCCACGTAGCCGGCGAGCACGGATTTCATCGTGAAGAGGAAGTGCGGCCAGTACGCGCCCTGCACGTAGCCGACGTTCATCGCGCTCAGCACCTGCATCGGCGAGGGCAGCAGGTAGTCGGGCACCTTGAAGAACGCGATCGCCGCGCTCCAGGCCGCGAGCAGTACCACCAGCGTGACGAGGGGATAGGCGATCCGCTTGGAAAGGGGGATGGGGGTCGCGTTCATTCGAATGTCACCAGATCCTCGAAGAGCTCGCGCAGCTCGGCGCAATGCCGGTTGAAACGGGCCTCGGCCATCGTGGCGATGTTGCGGGGGCGCGGCAGGTCCACGGTCACCTCGCGCACGACGCGGCCCGGCCTCGAAGACATGACGATGATGCGGTCGGACAGGAAAACCGCTTCGGGGATGGAATGGGTGATGAACGCCACCGAGCAGCCCGTCGCGAGCCAGATGCGCTGCAGCTCGCCTGTCATGTGCTCGCGCGTCATCGCGTCGAGGGCCGCGAAGGGCTCGTCCAGGAAGAGGATGCGCGGCTCGTGCACCAGCCCCCGCGCGATGGCCACGCGCTGCTGCATGCCGCCGGAGAGCTCGCCCGGATAGTGCGAGGCGAATTCGGCGAGCCCGACGAGCTTGAGCAGCTCCAGCGCCCGCTTGCGGCCGGCCGCCAGGTCGCGACCCAGGGCCCGGATGGGGATAAGGACGTTCTCGATCACCGTGGACCAGGGCAGCAGCGAAGGCTGCTGGAAGACGATACCGACCCGCCCCGTCGGGCCTTCGACGGCCTGTCCCTCCAGCAGGATGCGGCCGCGGGTCGGGGCGATGAGGCCGGCCGCTAGCTTGAGCAGCGTGGACTTGCCGCAGCCTGAAGGCCCCAGGACCGACAGGAACTCTCCCGGGGCGAGCGCCATGTCGAGATCCTGAAGCGCGGTCACGGGTCCCCGGCTCGTCTGGTAGACGAGCGAGAGGCCCTGCGCCGAGAGCACGGCGCCGCCGGGGTTCTCGGTCACGCTACTTCCAGGCCTTCGCGGTGTCGGTGACGGACTTGATGTCGAACTTGTTGATCTCCCCGACGAGCTCGTTGGTGAAGATCACGCCCATCGGAATGTCCTTCGAGGCGATCTGTCCGCCGGCGGCCAGGATGTCGAGCGAATCCCTGATGGAGCTTTCCTGGAACTCGCCCATGCGCAGCGGGACGCCGGGCGGGGTGTGGAAGAACTTGTCCACCCGCGAGCGCATGATCCTCACGCCTTTCTCGATCTGCTCGGCCTCCGTGCCGGCTGTCGGCCGCGCCCCCAGGTTCATCGCGTAGAAGTTCTTCACGCAGAAAGGCCAGTTGGCTTGGCAGGCGTAGGAGGCCTTCGCGAAGGCGCGCCCGAAGCGGGCCAGCACGTCCGTCTTGTCGCGAATCACGTCCTCGTGGGCCATCCAGCAGCTCGAGACCTGGTCCGAGAACTTCGCGGGCTGCGGGATCTGGCGGATGCGGTTGCCGGCGAGCTCGACACCGACGTGCTCGGCGTCCCACAGGTTGAGCACGTCAATCTGGCCGGTGGCAAAGGTGCGCACGGCGATGGCCCCGGTGCCCACGGCGACGAACTCGAAGTCGGTGCCCTGCTTGAGGCCGGCCTCGGCGAGCAGCGCGCGCGTGGCCGGCAGGTTGCCGGCCGCGAGCGAGATCACGCCCACCTTCTTGCCGCCCTTGATGTCGCCGATCGCCCTGATCGGGCTCGCCTCCGGCACGATGAATTCGAAGGCGCTGCGCCGCACGACGTTGTAGAAGCACCTGAGCGGCAGGGGCGAGCGGCCCGCCTGGCGCGAGAGGATGACCACGTCGGCGTTGCCGCGGCCGATGAGCACGCGCTGCTGGGCGATCTGCGGGATGACGACGCCCGATCCGTCGAACGCCACCAGCTCGACGTCGAGCCCTTCCTGCTTGAAGAAGCCCTGGCCGACGGCCAGGTACTCGACCGCGAAAATGAGGCCCGGTGGCGTGTTGAGACCCACGGAGACGCGGGTCTGGGCACAGGCCGGCGCGGCGGCACCGAGCGCGATGAGCGCGACGAGCGACGATGCGGCGACGCCCAGGAGGCGCTGGAAACGATTCATCTTGTTCTCCTCCGACGGATAGTCAAACGATAAAAAGTCATTGGCCATAAAAATTATTATTAAAATATTGCTATATCTGGAAGGGTTCTAATTTATATAGCTATTATAGGCCCCAAGCTCAAATTGCGGTAATTTGACTTAACATTACATTAAATCTTATTATCTGCATAATCTTATGTTTAGAAACTTTAAAGATCCTGAATATACTGCATGGAACGGATAGGAAATTCAACCGCAATATGGCGAGGGTGGCACCCCTGGAACGGTTGGGCTATCCGGATTTCCCCTTGGTAAGGCCAGCTTCGCATGGCTGAGGCGCCTGGCGCGCTGCCAGCATCAACTCTTGACGAACGACTCTCTTTTGGGCCGACTCTTGATGTGAGTGGCCAGTAACAGCGCACCCATTTTTTGTGTCACCCATAGCGAACACTTTGGCCGGCCCACCGACCGGCCGACAGTTACCAAGACATGCGTTGATCGAACGGGTCATCAGGAGCGACCTGCGGCGCAAAGTCCCAGTCGGGTTCTCGCCCGCCAGCCGCCTCGGATTGCGGCGCATCACAGTCCTCCCATAGCGGCGGGGCGCGTGCCGGCGCAATATGTTTTGAAGAAGCGCGGGGCTGCAGGCTCGGCGCCGATGTGCGTCAGCATTTTGCGGACCTCAGGGCCCTCGGTGATAAATGCGATCAGATTCATTTGGCCTCCACACTGAGGACACAGCAGCGGAAAAACCTCGTAGATCCGCGCCATCAACGCCGCCCACAGGCAGCGCGACGCTGCGCCTCCCGTGTGCGGCGCCAAGTTCAGTTTGGCTGCCTTGTGCTCCAGCCCCGGTGAGGGGGCCCTGCGTTTTTAGGGGGGGCAAGCTATGGCATAGTCATCGGGCGTTTCACTTTGGAGTTACTCTTTTGAAAATGAAGAATATTTCGCGGGCCCTGCTGTCTGCAGGATTGATGTCCATTGCGTTGGTATCTGCGGCGCAGCCTGCAGCGCCCGCCGCATCCAAAGCCTCAGCTACCGCCTCGGTTATCAAGGTCACTTCGGTCGAAGGTCTGACCGAATACCGCTTGGCCAATGGCTTGCGTGTGCTGCTGTTCCCTGACGCCAGCAAGCCGACGCTGACGACCAACATCGTCTATATGGTCGGCTCGCGCCATGAGAACTACGGTGAGACCGGCATGGCGCACTTGCTGGAGCATTTGCTGTTCAAGCCCAGCGCCAACTTTGGTGTGAAGAAGGGCACCAAGACCCCGGTTGAAGTGCTCAATGCCGTGGGCGGAGAATTCAACGGTACGACCTGGTACGACCGCACCAACTATTTCTCGGTGTTCCCTGCCAATGACGAAAACCTGCGCCTGATGCTGGCCATGGAGGCCGACCGCATGGTCAACGCCGCCATCGACCAGAACGACCTGTGGAACCCCAAGACCAACAAGGGCGAAATGTCCGTGGTGCGCAACGAGTTCGAGATGGGCGAGAGCGACCCCATCGGCGTGACGACCGAACGTATGCAGGCGATTGCTTTTGACTGGCACAACTATGGCAAGTCCACCATCGGCGCGCGCTCCGATATTGAACAGGTCAACATCCCGCGCCTGCGTGCTTTTTACAAAAACTACTACCAACCCGACAACGCGATCCTGATGGTTGCCGGCCGCTTCGATGAGGCCAAGTTGCTGAAGCAGGTGCAGGAATATTTCGGCAAGATACCCAAACCGAGTCGTGTGCTCCAGCCCACCTATACCGCCGAGCCGGTGCAGGACGGTGAGCGCTCAGTGGTGGTGCGCCGCTCCGGCGGCACCCAGTTCGTGGGTGCTGGCTACCACGTGGCACCCGGCGCGCATGCCGATGCCGTCGCTGTGACTGCGCTGGACCGCATTCTGGTCGACGCACCGGCCGGGCGCCTACACAAGGCCCTGATCGAGACCAAGCTGGCCAACAAGTTGCAGGTCGAGTCGGTCAGCAATCTGGAGCCCAGCTACCGCATCTACGGCGCCGTCGTGGCCAAGGACAGCAACCTGGACGCGGCGCAGGAAGCGCTGCTGAAGGTTATGGAAGGTTTTGCGGCCCAGCCCATTACCCAGGCCGAGTTGGACCGCGCCAAACAGCAATTGCTGAAGCACATTGACTTGACGATGAACAACACGGCCAACCTGACCATTGGCCTGACCGAGGCGCTGGCCGCGGGCGACTGGCGCTTGTTCTTCATCAACCGCGACCGGATTGAAAAACTCGATCTGGCCAGCGTGCAGGCTGCGGCCACCACCTACTTCAAGACGACCAACCGCACCTTGGGCAGGTTTGTCCCGACAGATGTGGTCGACCGCGCCACCGTCCCGGCCACGCCCGACATCGCGGCGCTGGTCACGGACTACAAGGGTCGCGCTGTGGTTGCACAGGGTGAAGTTTTCGACCCCAGCCCGGACAACATCGAGAAGCGCGCGCAACGCACCACGCTGTCCAATGGCATGAAGATCGCGCTGTTGCCCAAGAAGACCAAGGGCGAGACCGTCAGTGTGGCGCTGCAATTGCGTGTGGGTGCGGAAGAATCCCTGCGCGGCAAGGCGCAAGTCGGTGAGATGGCTGCTCAGCAGTTGCTGATGGGTACCGAGAAATTGAGCCGTCAGGAAATCAAGGACAGTTTTGACAAACTGAAGGCACAGGTTTCTGTTGCAGGCGGTGCCGAAGGCGTAACGGCCACCATCACCACCGTTCGCAGCAACCTCCCCGCTGCACTGGAACTGCTGGCCCAGCTTATGTCCAAGCCCGCTTACCCGGCCAAGGAGTTCACCGAAGAGCAACTCGCAACGATTGGCCGGATCGAGCAAGCCATTCCCGAGCCGCAACCGCAGGCTTTGCTGGCTGCGCGTCGCCTGACCGACGCCACGCCCGCAGGCCATGTGAGGCATGTGCTGAGCTTTGAAGAGCAATTGGCCGCCGTCAAGGCCGTCAAGGTGGAAGATGTGCGAGCGTTCCAACGGGCCTATTACGGCGCGGGC
>JBIKPD010000100.1:0-11918 GCA_044357665.1 Roseateles sp.
CCCGGTGCCGGCAGTTGCGCCACGCCAGCCTTGTTGTAGACGGCAACCTGCGAATTCACCCATTGCACGATCTGCGTCGGGCTGACGGCCAGCGTGGTGTCGGGCGGTGCACCCAGGATGGTGAAGCCCGGGGTGCCCAGGCCAAGCGCCTCGAAGTTGGCGCCGATGGGCGCCCCTAGCGCTTGTACGGTGACGGTCTGGTTGTACGCTGCCGGCGCGTTCAGGCTGACCGCCGAGGGGGTGGGTACCTTGGCCAACATCTCTTCAGTCAGCACCTTGACGCGCGTGTGGTCGCGGCCGACACGAAATTCACTGACGGCGAAGGCGCTGGTCTGGGCGCGCATGGCGATCGTATTCAGCGGCTCGGACACACCGGTGAAGGTGGGCTGCGAGACCAATGGCGCCGAAACCTGGGCCATCGCCCCGGTCGACGCCAGCAAGGAAGCAATAAGCATTTTCCGCATGGGTTGCTCCAGTCTTTGTTGGGTGGTTGCAGGGCAAATCAAGCCTTGCGTCTTGCGAGGCCAATCACTGCCAGGCCGAGACCGAAGAACGCCATAGTGCTGGGTTCAGGAACAGGGGTGATGGCTTGCCCGTCGAGGCTGAAGGCCAGGTGCTGGGTGCTGTTTTGCCATGAGACCGAATCGAAATAGCGGGCGGTCGCACCGCTGCCAATGCCGGTTGTCTCCCACAGCATCTCGCTGGGGGCTGACGAATTCGAGGGAAGATTGGCCAAGCCAAGCCAGTAGGTGCCCGCAGTCAGGTTCAAGGCCGATGGGCCCTGGAAGACATACTCGGCATATCCAAACGGGGTCGTCGCGCCGGTGGCGACGGCGGCAACGGCGCTGGCGCTGCCGCTCAGGACATTGCCCGGTGTGCCGGCGTTGTCGCTGTAGAACGTGATCCCCAGCGAACCGGTGTAGTCGGCAGCCGAACTCTGGAGGCTCCAGAAATGAATCCCGGTCAGGAAGGTTGCACTGGCCAGCGTGAAGTCCTCGGCGACGATGCCGCTGCTCATGTTCACGCCGCTCACCTGGTCAGGCGCGCCGTTGTCGAACACTGTGGCAGCCTGCACGGCCATCGACAGACCCAGCGTCAGCGTGACCAAGCCCAGGCGGCGCATGGCGCTCGCCGTTCCTCGGTAGGCAGTGCGGATGACAGTCTCACGACAAGATTTTTTCAAATTCAGCATGCTGCAATCTCCTGGTTAATTGCTGCGACGGCGCTGTCGTTCAACAGGGCCGCAGCGCTTCTGTTGTTGGGAAGCCCAGATTAGATTGGCATTGCGCGGCAGCCCCACTCCCTATCAGTAGGGGGCAGCCGGTGCGATGGCTTGAGTCCGAAGCCGACGCGCAGGCGCTTCCCTGCAGGGTCATGCCGCTTGCGCAGGGCGGTGTCGAAAGGTTATCTGCCGATCCGTTCGATCCTGGCCGTCCATCCTCCCTAGAATGCCGGATCCCTCCCGCAGCAGGCAAGATCCATGTCCGAAGGCACCATCCGCATCCGCGGTGCACGTCAGCACAATCTCAAGAACATTGACCTGGACATCCGCACCGGCGAGCTGACCGTCGTCACCGGGCCCAGCGGTTCTGGCAAATCGAGTCTGGTGTTCGATACCTTGTATGCCGAAGGCCAGCGGCGCTATGTCGAGACCTTTTCGGCCTATGCGCGCCAGTTTCTTGATCGCATGGACCGGCCTGCGGTCGACCGGGTCGACGGGGTGCCGCCGGCGATCGCGATCGACCAGTCGAACCCGGTGCGCACTTCGCGCTCCACCGTCGGCACGATGACCGAGCTGAACGACCACCTCAAGCTGCTGTTCGCCCGGGCTGCGCAGTTGTTCGACAAGAAGACCGCACAGCCGGTGCGGCATGACAGCGCACAGACGATCTATCAGGAGCTGATGCAGCGAACTGCCGCGGCAGACCCGCGGCTGGTGCTGACTTTTCCGGTCGAGCTGCCGGCCAACACCAGCCCGGCCGAGGTCGAGCAGTGGCTGTCAGCCAGCGGTTTCACCCGAGTCCATGCTGAGCGCGAGGGCGCCGGTGCGGGCCCGAATGCGAACAAGATTCTCGATGTCGTCGCCGACCGGCTGCGCCTCCAGGGCGCCGACAAGCAGCGGGTGATGGAGGCGATCGAGCTCTGCCTGAAGCGCGGCGGCGGGCGCTTGAACATTCATGTGATCGCGGCTGAAGGCGAAGCGAGCGAGCTGTGGCGCTATTCCACCGGTCTGCATTGCCCCGACAGCGAACTGCGCTATTTCGATCCGCAGCCGCCGCTGTTCTCATTCAACTCGGCGATGGGCGCTTGCGAAACCTGCCGTGGCTTCGGCCGTGTGATCGGCGTCGACCTCGGGCTGGTGATTCCCGACGAGCGCAAGACGCTGCGCAATGGTGCGATCAAGACCCTGCACACGCCGGCCTGGAAAGACAGCTACGAGGACCTGCTGCGCTACGCCGGTGACGCCGGCATTCCGCGCGACACGGCCTGGAACCAGCTCTCGCAGGCGCAGCGCGACTGGGTCATCAAGGGGTCGCCGAACTGGGCCGGCAACTGGAACAAGCAATGGTATGGCGTGCACCGCTTCTTCGAATATCTGGAGAGCAAGTCGTACAAGATGCATATCCGCGTGCTCCTGTCCAAATACCGCAGCTATAAGCAATGCAGTGCTTGTGGCGGCGCCAGGCTGAAGACCGAGGCGCTGCTCTGGCGCCTCGGCGCCAAAGAGCTTGCTGACGCAGCCTTGGCGCCGGCGCTGCGCTTTATGCCGGTCGGCGTTGACTGGAGCCGCGCCCAGCTCGAAGCGCTGCCGGGGCTGGCCCTGCATGACCTGATGCAGTTGCCGATCGAAAGACTGCGCCGCTTTGCCGACCAGTTGCAACTGCCCAGCAGCCTGCTCGACGATGCCTTGAAACTGCTGCTCGACGAGATTCGCAAGCGGCTGAAATACCTCTGTGATGTCGGCATCGGCTATCTGACGCTGGATCGGCAGAGCCGCACGCTCAGCGGCGGCGAGGTGCAACGGATCAACCTGACAACGGCGCTGGGCACTTCGCTGGTCAACACCTTGTTTGTGCTCGACGAGCCGAGCATCGGCCTGCATCCGCGCGACATGAATCGCATCATCGAGGCGATGCAGCGCCTGCGCGACGCGGGCAATACGCTGGTCGTGGTCGAGCATGACCCGGCGGTGATGCTGGCGGCCGACCGGCTGATCGACATGGGCCCCGGCCCGGGCGAGCGTGGCGGACAGATCGTTTTTGACGGTACGCCGGATTCGATCCGCGCGGCCGATACCTTGACCGGCGCCTACATGGGCGCGCGCAAGCAAGTCGGCATGGGCCTGAAACGGGCAGTCGAGGCGAGCAATCCGCGGCTGATCCTGACCGGTGCGACCGAACATAACCTGAAAAACCTGACGGTCGAGTTCCCGCTGCAGCGCCTGGTGGTGGTGACCGGTGTGTCGGGCTCGGGCAAGAGCACCTTGATGCAGGACCTGCTCTATCCGGCGCTGGCAAGGCATTTCGGCCGCGCCACCGAGACGCCAGGCGTTCATGAAAGCCTGCTCGGCGCCGATTGGCTGGCCGATTCGGTTTTCGTTGACCAGTCGCCGATCGGCAAGACCGCGCGCTCGAACCCGGCCAGCTATGTCGGCGCATTCGACGAGTTGCGCAAGCTGTTCGCCGCAGCGCCGCTGTCGGCCGAGCGCAGCTATACGGCCGGCATGTTCAGCTTCAATGCCGGCGACGGGCGCTGCCCGAGCTGCGGTGGGTCGGGTTTCGAGCATGTCGAGATGCAGTTCCTGTCTGATGTCTATCTGCGTTGCCCCGATTGCGACGGCCGGCGTTTCCGAGCCGAGATCCTTGATGTCAAGCTTAGCCGGGCCGATCGCGAACTCAGCGTTGCCGATACGCTGGACCTGACCGTCAGCGAAGCGGTGCGGCTGTTCAAGGACGACCGCGAGGTGCTGGCCAAGCTGCAGCCGATCGTCGACGTCGGGCTCGAATATGTGAAGCTCGGCCAGCCGGTGCCGACCTTGTCGGGCGGCGAAGCGCAGCGGCTCAAGCTGGCGGGTTTCCTGGCTGAAGCGGCGACCAAGCCGCGCCAGGCGCTGGCCAAGAAGGGCACGCTGTTCATGTTCGACGAGCCGACCACCGGTCTGCATTTCGACGACATCGCCAAGCTGATGCGGGCGCTGCGCAAGCTGCTCGCGGTCGGGCATTCACTGATCGTGATCGAACATAACCTCGATGTGATTCGCGCGGCCGATTGGCTGATCGACCTCGGCCCTGAAGGCGGTGAGGCCGGTGGCGAATTGGTCTGCAGTGGCACGCCCGAGCAGGTCAGGGAACATCCGACTTCGCATACGGCCAAGGCCATGCGCGACTATGCGCTGGTGATGGACCGGCCGGCGACCCAGTTGGCCCATTCGTCCCATATGGCCGAAGAGGGCCGGCCGCTGCAAACCTTGATGCGCGCCAAACGCGCAGCCGCCGAGCATTCGCTGCGCATCGGTGGCGTCGACCATGAGGTCATCCGCATCGTCAATGCGCGCGAACATAATCTGCAATCGGTCGACCTGAGCATTCCGCGCGGGATCTTCAATGTAATCACCGGCGTATCAGGCTCGGGCAAAAGCACGATCGCTTTCGACATCCTTTTCAACGAAGGTCAGCGCCGCTATTTGGAGTCGCTGAACGCCTACGCGCGCTCGATCGTCCAGCCGGCCGGGCGGCCCGAGGTCGACGCGGTCTGGGGCATTCCACCGACGGTGGCGATCGAGCAGCGCCAGTCGCGTGGCGGCCGCAAGAGCACCGTTGCCACCGCCACCGAGGTCTGGCATTTTTTGCGCCTGCTCTACGTCAAGCTCGGCCTCCAGCATTGCATCCACGACGGTACGCCGGTGCGGCCGCAAAGCGTGGAGTCGATCGCGGCTCAGCTGTTGCGCGACCACAAAGGCCAGCATGTCGGCCTGCTCGCGCCGCTGGTGGTCAATCGCAAGGGGCTCTATACCGATCTGGCTAAATGGGCCAAGGCGCGTGGCCATACCCATCTGCGTGTCGACGGCGAGTTCTTGCCGACCGCCCATTGGCCGCGACTCGACCGCTTCAAGGAGCACCTGCTCGAACTGCCGGTCGGCGACCTGGTGATCGCCGCTGACAAGGAAGCCGAACTGCGCCTGCTGCTGGCCAAGACCCTGGAGCTGGGCAAGGGCGTGCTGCATCTGCTGACGCCGCTCGACGGGCTGCAGACCGCGATCTCCGAAGGCCGCGGCACGGCTGACATCGGCAAGGTCAAGGTTTTCAGCACCAAGCGCGCCTGCCCGACCTGTGGTGTCAGCTATGGCGAACTCGATCCGCGCATGTTCTCGTACAACAGCAAGCATGGCTGGTGCGGCAGCTGCGTCGGCACCGGTCTGGCCTTGACGCGCGAGCAAAGACAAGCGCTCGATGATTCAAAGCCTGACGATGAGAAGAAGGGCCGCGAGCAGAGCTTTCCTTCCGAAGAGGCCGATGTCGAAGGCCTGGTCGATCAGCCTTGCGCCGAATGCCATGGCGCGCGCCTGAATCCGTCAGCGCTGGCAGTCACATTTGAAGGCCAGGCGATCAGTGCGGTGGCGGCCTGCAGCGTCAAGCAGGCCGGCGCTTGGGCGGCGAGTTTGAGCCTGAGCGGCCGCGATGCCGAGATCGCTCGCGATGTACTCAGCGAGATCCAGGGCCGGCTCGAATTCCTCGAAGAAGTGGGCCTCGGCTATCTGACGCTCGACCGCGCCGCACCCACGCTCAGCGGCGGCGAAGCGCAGCGGATCCGGCTGGCCGCGCAGCTCGGTAGCAATCTGCAAGGCGTCTGCTATGTGCTCGACGAACCGACCATAGGCTTGCACCCGCGCGATAACCAGATCCTGCTGAAGGCGCTGGGCCAGTTGGCCGACCGGGGCAATACGCTGGTGGTGGTCGAACATGACGAAGACACGATCCGTCGCGCCGACCACATCATTGACATCGGCCCAGGAGCTGGCAAGCGCGGCGGCCGCGTCGTCGCCCAGGGCACCGTGGCCGAACTGGGTTTGCAGCCAGATTCGGTCACCGGACGCTTTCTGGCTCAACCCTTGATCCACCCGCTGCAGCCGCGCCGCGAGATGCTTGCCGATGCGCCTCGCCTGCGCCTGCTTGAAGCCAGCTTGCACAACCTGAAGCAGATCAGCATCGACCTGCCGTTGCACCGTTTGGTGGCTGTGACCGGCGTTTCGGGCAGCGGCAAGAGCACGCTGGCGCGCGATGTGTTGCTGGCGAATATGGCGCAGGCGGTGCCGCTGCGGCGGGCGCCAGCGCGCTGGATCGGCTGCGCCGGCATCGAGGGCCATGAAAAGGTCGACCGGGTGCTCGAAGTCGACCAGACGCCGATCGGCAAGACGCCGCGTTCATGCCCGGCGACCTATATCGGCTTCTGGGATGCGATGCGCAAGCTGTTCGCTGAAACACTCGAAGCCAAGGCACGCGGTTATGCGCCGGCGCGGTTCTCGTTCAACACCGGCGCCGGCCGCTGCCCGGGCTGTGAAGGCCAGGGCATGAAGACCATCGCGATGAGCTTTCTGCCCGATGTGAAAGTGCTTTGCGATCAATGCCATGGCCAGCGTTTCAACCCCGAAACGCTTGGCGTCACCTGGCGCGGCAAGAATATCGGCGATGTGCTGAAGATGGAAGTCGACGAAGCGGTCGAATTCTTCGCTGCGATGCCGGCCATCGGCCATCCGCTCAAGCTGTTGCAGGATGTGGGGCTTGGCTATCTGACCCTCGGTCAGCCTTCACCGACGCTGTCAGGCGGCGAAGCGCAGCGTATCAAGCTGGTCAGCGAATTGGTCAAGGTCCGCGATGATGTGGCAAGGCGCGGTCAGAAAGCGCCGCATACGCTTTATGTGCTGGACGAGCCGACCGTCGGTCTGCATATGGCCGATGTCGAGCGCCTGATCCATGTGCTGCACCGCTTGGTGGCGGGCGGGCATTCGGTGGTCGTGATCGAGCATGACCTCGACGTGATCGCCGAAGCCGACTGGGTCATCGATCTAGGCCCCGAAGGCGGTGACGCTGGCGGCAGCGTGGTGGTTGCCGGCACGCCCGAAACTGTTGTCGCCGCTGCCGGATCGCATACCGGACAGGCGTTGGCCGGGAGGTTGGCTCGGCAGGGCTGATTGGTCAACAGCTGTCAGGGACGTGGAGCCACTTGGCTGGGGCGACGAATGAGGCGATCCCTCACACTCGATCTGAACGACTCAATGCAGCTTGTCTTTGTCCCGTGGCTTGCCGAAGCGCCGGGGCCGGTAGACATTACCTTCCCATTGCCCTTCGGGTCTGGCGCGAGCGCGCTCGATGGCGGCCTTGGCCGTTGTTGCGGCGATTTCCTCGGCCTGCTTGGCAGTTGACCGGCTTTGCCAGCGCTGGCGCAGTTGCCACAGCAGCCGCTGCAGGCGGGCATCGACGCGGCCTTGCAGCGCCGGATTCATGGCCATGTGGACTGCCAGGGCGACGCAGATCAGCAGGACGAAGGCGGCGAAGAATTGGGACAGCATGGGTGGCAGTTTAGCCCTGTGCTCGATCTCGTTGCGGCCGGGCCTTCTAGAATGCCCAACCTTGACTCAGGGTCGAAAAAATCGGGAGAGCGGATTGTTCAAGATATCACCAGGGTTGGGCCTGGGCTGCCTGCTGGCAGCATTGCTGAGCGCTATGGCGGCGTCGGTATTGGCAGCGCCGCAAGCCGCTTTGACCCTGGAGCAGTTGTTCCGCGCTGAACCTTACCGGGGCGAGAACGCGGTTGAACCCAAGTTCAGCCGCAGCGGCCGTTATCTGGCCTATCTGTGGAATCCGTTTGGCGAGCCTGGAACCGATCTCTATGTTCATGACTTGCGCAGCGGCAAGACGCTGAGGCTGACTTCGCCCGCGCTGATGGCCGCCTTTGACGCGCCCGAGGACATCGAGCGCTTTGACAAGAAGCTCAAGCAAAAGCGCGATGAGACCGCCACCGCGCAGGCTCGCGAGCTCGCGCAGGCTGGCTTTTTGAAGGGTCAGTCGGTCGACCTGGGGCAATGGGAAGATGCCGCGATCGCACGACTGAAAGTCGAATTCGCCGAAAAGAAGGCGCGCGACGATGCCCAGAAAGCCACCGACAAGGCCGAGGCCGAAGTCGAAAAACAAGCGGCCACAGCGCTGGCGGCAAAGAAGTCGGGCAAGCCTCTGGCTGTGGCTGCTCCAGCCGCATCAGCAGCTTCTGCTGCCGACAAAGCCGACAAGGAAATCTGGGAATGGCGTGACGAGTTGAAGAAGAAAGTCGCCAAAGAAAAGCTCAAGCCGGCCGACCTTTATCCTGGCGTCAGGCAGATCGTCTGGGCCAATCAGCGCGATGAATTGATTGTCCAGTACCGCGGCGGCCTGCTGCGCTGGCAGGTGGGATCAGCGAGCTTGCAGCCGCTGGTGGCGACACAGCGCGATCTGCGCATCGTCAGCTATACGCCGGACGACCTGGGCTTTGTTTTCATGGACGAGACCCGCTTGTTGCGCAGCCGCTTTGCCACGGCTGGCACACAGGTTATCAACCGCGAGTTGATCCATGCGGATGAGGCCGAAAAGAAATACCGCATCGAGTCGACGGTGATCAGCGAAGACGGCCGCTGGGTGGCCATGGTCGGCCGCGCGCCGCTGAAGCCGGCTGATGACGAAGGCAAACCGGCACCCGAGGTGGTTGGCCGCAAGGTCGAGATCATGAGCTACAGCGAACGCTTCGCGACGGCCAAGAAGGTCGACCGCGAGGTCTCCGACGACAAGCGCACGCAAAAGCCTTTGGCGCTTTATATCCGCCGGGTCCCCGATGCGGCCAACATGCCGGTCAAGCAGGCGCCGCCGGTGTTCACCCAATCGGGCGGTGATGGCTGGTTCGAGATCAGCCCTGTGGCCTGGGCGCGCGATGGCAGCCGCTATGCCTTCTCCACCTGGGAGCGCGAGAAGGAGCTGCTGCGCGTCTATCTGGGCAGCGCTGACGAAACGGCCAAGCCCGAGTTGGTGCTCGAGCGACGCGGCGATGTCGGCCATGAAGTCGTCAACGTGATCAATCCGGCCTTCACGCCCGACGCGAAGCAACTGGTGCTGGTGCTCGATGAAGCCGGCTGGCGCCAGCCCTTTGCCTTGGACCTAGCCACGCGCAGCTTGAAGCCTTTGCTGAAAGGTGATTTCGAGGCGATCAAGCTGCTCGGCTTCACCCCTGATAGTCAGACGATGTTCGTGGTCGCCAACAAGGACGATGCTGCGGCGATGAATTTGTACCGCGTCAGTCTGGCCGACGGTTCGATGCAGGCCCTGGGTGCCGCCAGCGATTACCACCGCAATGCAGTCGTCTCCTACGACGGTCAATGGCTGGCCGCCAATGCCGGCCAATGGGCGTCGCGGCCTGAATTGAAGTTGCTGAACGGCAGCAAGGCCGAAGCGGCGCGGGTGCTGACCAACAGCCACGACAAGGCCTGGGCCGAGGTTGACCGGCTGCGGCCCGAGCGCTTCAGCTTCAGCAACCGCCATGGCGACCGGCTCCAGGCCTATGTGTTCAAGCCACCGGGCTGGTCAGCCAGCGACCGGCGCCCGGCGGTGGTCTATGTCTATGGCGGCCCGTTGAACGACCGTCATCTGGTCGAGACCGACAGCTTCCAGGCCAGCGCCTATCTGTTCGGCATGTATATGGCGTCGCGCCACGGCTATCTGATGGTGACCGTCGACCCGCGTGGTCATTCGAATTACGGCCGGCGCTTTGCCGATGCCAACTGGCAGCAGCCCGGTCTGCCGCAGAGCGAAGATCTGGAGGATCTGCACCGGTATATGGTGGCCCATCTTGGCGCTGATGGCGCACGCATCGGGCTGACCGGCTGGAGCTTTGGTGGCTTCCAGACCCAGTACACGCTGTACAGCAAGCCCGAGCTGTTTGCTGCCGGCATTGCCGGCGCTGGCCCGACTGAATGGGAGAACTACAACAGCTGGTACAGCGGCCGCACGATCGGCCCGGTCGACCGCAGCAAGCCGGTGCTGCGCAAATATTCGTTGCTGCCGATGGCGCGGAATTTGAAGAAGCCCTTGCTGCTGGTGCATGGCATGCAGGACCCGAATGTGCTGTACCAGGACACGGTCAATGTCTACCGGGCCCTGCTTGCATCGGGCAAGGAAGCGCTGGTCGATTTGTTCCTCGATCCGGACGGGCTGCATGGCCTGGGCGGCGCGGTCAAACCGGTCGGTTTGCACCGCAAGTACGAGGCCTTCTGGTTGCGGCAGCTGGGCAGCGCCGCAACCCCGCCTTGATTACGCCGGTTTGCGTTTGGCGTAGATCGCCAGCACCGAATCGAGCACCGCGCGGCTGACCGCATCGCGCTGCAACGGGTCGGCCAGACGGGCGCGGTCTTCTTCGCCGAGCTGGGTTTCGTCAGCGCCAAGCAGCGCGATCGGCGCCAGCAAAGGGCCGATCTCGGCATCGGCAAACAGCGGCTCCCAGGCTTCGGGCGCCAGATCAACCGCGGTCAGGAAACCGATCGCCCATTCCTCGGCATCGATCAGGTCTTCGCCTTCATGCTCGGCAACGCTGAAGATTGGCTCCCACGAACTCGGCTGGGCCGCCCATTGCCAGGCGATCGATTGCAGGTGGCGCAGCACCAGCAAGGTCACGCGCTTGCGCTGCTTGCCGCTGGCAAAGGGGTAGTTGTCGGGCTTGCGGCCGTCATCGAGGTCCTCGCCATCGCCACCCCAGACCATTGGCATCCAGGCCGCACCGGCCAGGTCGCTCAAATTCCTGGGGCTCAGCAGCAGGCCTGAGAGGTAGCCGTCCATGGCCTCGATGTTCATCGAGGCGTCGCTGGGCAGCTTGGTCAGCATGTCGTCCAGCGTTGACAATTCCTCGTCGGAGAGCGGGAGATTGTCTGATTTCGGGTTGTATTGGGGATAGTCCATCGCAGTATTGTCGCTGCTCGGCGCAGCAGTGGTTTGTCAGCGCTGACTGCGGGCCTTGCGACCGTCCAATTCCATCAACTGCGCCTTCAGCAAAGCCATCAAAACCCTGGCATTGACTTCGCTGATGCTGATGATCGAGCTCGGCTCAATGCCGTCGATCGGCGCCTTCGGCGTCACCGTCGCGTCGACCTTGAACATCACCAGACCATTGCCATGGCTGGCGGCCTTGAACTTCTGGATTTCGATCGTATTGATTTTCATGCGGTTATCCTACAACGGCGCATTCGATGGCGGTTTCGACTGTATTTGCTACTAATTATAAAAAGTAGTAAGCTTCTTAAATTGTAAAATTTGGCTGACGTTCAGCTCTCTATGGCCCTGTAGTCGCGGATTGACCTTCAATTCCATCTCAGAGGGCTGAAGTTCTCTCCCGGCGCCAGCGCCATCGAGACTGACCGTTTTCAGTGAGTCCGATCCTAGTCGGATCAGCGCGTCGACATCACTGGTCATTGTGTGAATACGAATTGCAAAGGCTGGCGTCTCGCCGGTAAGGAGTGGAAACCATGGTTTGGTTAGTTTTGTCATTTGGCACTTTGGGCATGATTTTTGTGAAGTTGAGCGCCTATCTGACTCTAGCCAGAATGCTATCAGTCGCCCTTTTCCTTGCGCTGTTGGTGATTTTCGGCTCGGTCTTTTGGCGGTGCTGGCGCAAACTCCTGGGCTCCCGGTCACGGTAATGCCTAATTAACCATCCCCAGTTTGGTTGAGTGTGCTCCCTACCAACCTGCCAATGTAAATCTGACTTCATAGAGGCATCGTATGATCATTCCAACCCCTCCAACACTGCTTCTCAATGCGGTGACCGGCATCGCTGGCTTGGCCTTAAGCCCGATAACGAAGGCCGTCGCCGGCCTTTATGGCATTGCCACGGACATTAACGATCATTTG
>JBIKPD010000426.1:0-3394 GCA_044357665.1 Roseateles sp.
GAGTGCCGCCAGCAAGGCCGCATTGCCCGGCATCGAGATCGGCGTCGGCGGCAGACCGCGGCGCAGATAGGTATTGAAAGGCTGATCGGCCTGCAGATCGCGTTTGCGCAAACGGCCGGTATAGCCTTCGCCCAGGCCATAGATCACGGTCGGATCGGTTTGCAGCGGCATGCCGATGCGCAGTCGGTTGATGAACACGGCGCCGACCAGGGCGCGCTCGGAGGCGGCACCGGTCTCTTTTTCGATGATCGAGGCCAGGATCAGCGCTTCATCGGCGCTTTTCAAGGGCAAACCTTCGGCACGCAAGCTCCAGGCTGCGGCAAGCCGTTTTTGCATCGCCTGATGCGCGCGCTTGAGCAAGGTCAGATCGCTGACGCCGCGGCTGTAGGCATAGGTATCGGGAAAGAAGCGCCCTTCTGCCGCCTGGCCTGGCGCGCCGATCAAGGTCATCAGCTGCGCCTCGGTCAAACCTGCCGTGGTCGGCTTCAGCGCTGGCGCACGGGCGATGGCGGCACGCATCTGGCTGAAGGTCCAGCCCTCGATGAAGCGCAGTTGCTCGAGCACCTGGTCGCCCCGCACCATCTTCTGCAGCAACTGCATGGCGCTCTCGCCGCGATGGATTTCGTAGCTGCCGGCGCGAATCAGCCGCGACTGTCCAGACCAGCGAAACCATTGGTAAAGCAATCGGGGATCGGTCTGCACGCCGGCATTGACCCAGGCCAAAGCGACTTCGCGCGGCGAGTTGCCCGGCTCGATCGACAGCTCAACCGAATCGCTGGCGAGCCGCAGCGGACTGGCCAGCCACCAGCCGGCCCAACCCCCGGCAAACAGCAGGGAAAACAGCAAAATTGCCAGAATTTTGCCCATGGTTCGCTTCATCAATACCCTTGCCTGCTTGTCCTGATCCGGAGGCTGATGATAATCGCGACCATGAACAAGACATCAACGATCGGCAGCGGCGCCTTGCGCCTGACTCAATGGGGCCTGATTCTGGCCAAGGGCGAGGACGCTGCCCAGTTCTTGCATGGGCAATTGACCCAGGATTTTGTCCAGTTGGGGCTGGGCGAGGCCAGGCTGGCGGGATTTTGCAGCGCCAAAGGCCGCTTGCTGGCCAATCTGATCGGCTGGAAAAATAGCGAGCAGGAAATTCTGCTGGCGCTGCCGGCCGAGTTGCTGCCGGCAATTCTGAAGCGACTGAGCATGTTCGTGATGCGGGCCAAATGCAAGCTCAGCGACGCCAGCAGTGAATTCAGTCTCTGGGGTCTGGTCGATGCAGCTGATTGGCTGGGTGCCCAGGCCCCGGCTCAGCGCTGGGGTCGCAGCCAGATCGGTGCTGATAGCGTCATCCGCCTGCCGGATGCCGGTGGCCATTCGCGCTGGATGCTGGTGCAGGATGCCCTGGCGCCATCCCCTGCCCTGCCAGCATTGCCGCAGGCTGACTGGGATTGGCTGCAGGCGCAGAGCGGACTGGCCTGGGTGTTGAATGCCACCAGCGAGCAGTTCGTGCCGCAGATGCTGAACCTGGAACTGCTCGACGGAGTCAATTTCCAGAAAGGCTGTTATCCGGGCCAGGAAGTCGTGGCCCGCAGCCAATATCGCGGCGGCATCAAGCGCCGGACCTATTTGTTCGAGCTCGATGGTGCGGCTTTGCCGGGACAGGAAATATTCCATAGCGAAGATCCCGGCCAACCTGCCGGCATGGTGGCCAGCGCGGCACTGCGCGACGAGCGCAGCCTGGTGCTGGCCGAGACCAAGATCGCTGCGCTGACTTCAGGCAGCTTGCATCTGGGCAGCGTCGACGGCCCGCTGCTGCGGCCGCAGGCCATGCCCTACGGGTTCAGTACCGAGGTCTGAACCGGATGAACCGCAGGATTTACGTCTACTATCGCATTGCCCAAGCCGATCTGGGTGCGGTGCGCGATAAGGTGCTGGCCCTGCAAGCCAGTCTCTGCGCCGACCATGCCGGCCTGCGCGCTGAGTTGCTGCGTCGCCCGGAAGCTGCTGAGGGCCAGCTGACCTTGATGGAAACCTATGCCTGCGAGCATGGCATCGACGCCGCGCTGCAGGCGGCCATCGAAGCGGCTGCCAGCCAAGCCGGGCTGGCAGGGCCAAGACATGTCGAGGCCTTCATCAGCGCCTGAACTCAGCTTTTCAAGGCAAGTCCTGTGCGCCTGCGCCTTGATATAAAGCCAGGGATGAAAGCGCCAGCCAGCGCCAACCCCACCAACCCGTACGACGATGGCTCTGGTATTTCGCATTTTCCGGTGCCAACGGCAACGCAGGCGTTGCCGATGTCGACCGTCAGACTATTTGCATTGAGTCCGACAAAATTGCGCTCGAAATCCAGATCAGCGCCCAGACCAAAATTGGTCACGCCGTTGGTCTGCCCGATCAATTGAAAACTGAATAGCAAGAAGCTGTCAGCCTGATTGGTTTTTAGGAATTCGTCATCAGGATAGTTCGCACTTGCTGAATAGCCAAGGTTGCCTTCGGAAAATGGGTCATTGAGTACAAACGGTGAAGAACCGAGTTGCGCGAGGATGGGGCCGTCACCGCCCGCACTCCAGTGAAGGATTGACCCGTTGTAGTGAAAGTTCAAATCATAGGCAGAGAGGATCTCGGCCCCCAATCCGCTGATGCTGACGTCGATCGTCGCTGTGTCACCAATGTTTACATGTTGCAACGATGGCAAAAAGGTGACGACCGGGTTGGCTTGCGCCACTCCCCCGCTTAGCAGAGCCAGGCTGACGAGTCCCAGGCCTGCGAGTAATTTCTTCATATTGATTCCTTTTCTGATTGTCTGACTGATGGAAGGGTTGAGAAAAAAGTGTGAAACTCAAGGCGCGCAGGTCGCCTTGCTGCACTTGAAGGTGCAGGCACGCACGTCGTTGATGGTGATCTTGCCGTCACCGTTGGCGTCGCGTGGATCGTTGGCTGTCGGGGTCTGACCAATTGCCGTGCGGATCAGATTCAAGTCGTTGATGTCGACATCGCCGTCCTTGTCAACATCGCAACTGGTCTGCAAGCTATTCACCGTCAGGTCATAGAGGATTGGCGAATCGTTGGTCGTATTTGCATTCAAGCGAGTCAAAATCTGGATGAAACGACCTGTGACTGCCAAGGGGCTGTTTTTGCTGGTGGTCTGGTAAGTCTGACCGGTCAAATTGGCCGCAACATCGGCAGCACGTACTTGCACTTGCACAGAGGCTCCGGCTGGCACCAGGTCGGTCCAATTGATCTTGTCCCAGGCCGTGCTGGCTGCGCTGCTGTCGAAAGTCACCGTCCAGGTTCCGGTTGGGTTGGTTGAATTGCGGGCGGCGAACCCTGCTGCGTCGCTATAGGTGTACGGAACGTTCCCGACCGGAAAGGTACCCAGCGGTGCCCCATCGCTGCC
>JBIKPD010000427.1:0-3389 GCA_044357665.1 Roseateles sp.
AATTCGACCAGGTGAATGACGTCAGGGATCCAGGCAAACCGTGATCAACCAGGCGTGCGGCTTTGCTCGCAGGCCTTTCAAATTTCTCCAGAGAACAATGCCATGACCATCATCTTTGATGGCCTTGCCTCGGGCATGCTGCTGTTCCTGATCAGCGTCGGCCTGTCGGTCACCCTGGGTTTGATGAATTTCGTCAATCTGGCCCATGGTTCATTCGCCATGCTTGGTGGCTATGTCTGCGCGCTGATGCTGTCGCGCTACGGACTGCCCTTCTTGCTGGCCGTCCCGCTGGCGGCGCTGGTCGCGGCGCTGGCCGGTGTCCTGCTGGAGCGCCTTTTGTACCGCCGTCTCTATGCCGCTTCGCCCCTGGACCAGGTGCTGTTTTCGATCGGCCTGAATTTCATGGCGATCAGCGCTGCACATTATTTCTTCGGCGCGCAGCAGCAGCCGATGGTGCTGCCTGAGTTTTTGCGCGGTCAACTGCATTTTTCCGGACTCGATGTCGGCATCTACCGCTTGTTCCTGATCACGGTCGGATTGACTCTGGCACTGGGCCTGCAATGGCTGGTCGCGAAAACTCGCTTTGGCGCCCAGCTGCGTGCGGCGGTCGACAACCCGCGGGCGGCCCGCGGGCTCGGCATCAATGTCGAACGGATCTTCACCCTGGCGTTTGCGCTCGGCTCGGCCCTGGCCGGCATGGGCGGGGCTTTGGGCATCGAAATCCTCGGCCTGGACCCCGGCTTCCCGGTCAAGTACATCGTCTATTTCCTGATCGTGGTGGCCGTGGGCGGCAGCGGCAACATCAAGGGTTCCTTGATTGCCGCCCTGCTGCTCGGGCTGTGCGATGTTGCTGGCAAATATTACCTGCCGCAGATTGGTGCTTTTGTCATCTATGTGGTGATGGTGGTGATGCTGATCGCCCGGCCGCAGGGGCTCTTCAATCGCAAGCTGCTCAGCTAGATATGTCGACCCAGCTCAAACCTGCCGAACTCGACCCGCTGCGGCGTGCTGCTGACTGGCAACGCTGGGAATATGCTTTCTGGTTGCTGCCTCTGGCGGCCTATTTCATTTTTCCGAAGAGCCTGTCACTGCTGTCGCAAATCGCCATCACCGCCTTGTTCGCCTTGTCGCTGGATTTGATCCTCGGCTATGCCGGCATCGTCTCGCTGGGACAGGCGGCTTTCTTCGGACTGGGCGCTTATGCGGCAGGACTGATGGCGGCGCATGGCATGGGAGATCCGATCTTGGGTCTGCTGGTCGCCGCTTTGATCGCCGGCTGCGGCGGCTTCATCAGCAGTTTTCTGGTCCTGCGCGGCACCGACCTGACAAGGCTGATGGTGACCCTGGGCGTGGCCATGATGCTCTACGAGGCCGCCAACAAATTGACCGAGTTGACGGGTGGCGTCGACGGACTGCAAGGCATTGAAGTGCAGCCGCTGCTGGGCTATTTCAACTTTGACCTCTACGGCAAAACCGCCTATTGGTACAGCGTTGTGGTGCTGTTTGCCTTGTTCTTTCTGGCACGCAGGATTGTTCACAGCCCCTTCGGCCTGTCGCTGCAGGGCATCCGCCAAAATGTCGGCCGCATGCCTGCCATCGGCGCGCCGGTGCATGGCCGGCTGGTCGCGGTCTACACGCTCAGCGCTGCCTATGCCGGCGTGGCAGGCGCCTTGTTGACGCAGACCACCCAGTTCGTCTCGCTCGATGTGCTGGCGTTTTCACGTTCGGCCGAGCTGCTGCTGATGCTGGTGCTGGGTGGCGCCGGCTGTCTGTACGGCGCATTGATCGGCACCGCGGTCTTCATGACGGCACATCATTTCCTCTCCAACATGAATCCGCAATATTGGCAGTTCTGGCTTGGTGCGCTGCTGGTCTTGATCGTGCTGTTCGCCCGCGACGGCGTGATCGGCCTGCTGCTACGCCTGCGGCGTTGGTTGAGGAAATCGGCATGAAGCCCGCGCTGCAGACTCGCCGGCTGTTGCGGAAGTTCGGCGGGTTCATCGCCACCAACGAGGTGTCACTGAGCGTCGAACAAGGCGCACGCCATGCCCTGATCGGCCCCAACGGTGCTGGCAAGACCACCTTGATCAACCTGTTGACCGGCTTTCTTGAGCCCGATGCCGGCGCGGTGATCCTGAACGGCGACGATGTGACCCAGTTGGCGCAACACCAGCGGGTCAAACGCGGTCTGGTGCGCACCTTCCAGATCAACAAGCTGTTTGCCGACATGAGCGCACTCGAGTCGGTGACGCTGGCCGTTTGCGAGCGCTTGGGCTGGGGCTGGAACTGGTGGCGTCCGGTCGGAGATCATCAGGCCGCCGTCGATGAAGCCGCCGAGTTGCTCAGCAGCCTGGGTCTGCGCGAGGTCTTGAATCAACCGACCCGCAGCCTGGCCTACGGCAAACAGCGGCTGATCGAGATCGCCCTGGCGCTGGCGGCCCGGCCGACGGTTTTGCTGCTCGACGAACCGGCAGCCGGTGTGCCGGCGAGTGAAAGTCGCGAACTCTTCGAGACGATCGCGCAATTGCCCCGCTCGGTCACGATCCTGCTGATCGAACATGACATGGACCTGGTGTTCCGCTTCGCTGATCGGATCTCAGTGCTCGTCAATGGCGCCTTGCTGGCCGAAGACAAACCCGAACTGATCGCTGTCGACAAGCGTGTCAGGGAAGTCTATCTGGGGGTATCACTCGATGGCTGAGTTGCTGCGGCTTGAACAGGTCTGTGCCGGCTACGGCGATGCCCTGGTGCTTGAGGCCATTTCACTCAAGCTTGATGCCGGCGGCAGTCTGGCGCTGCTGGGCCGCAATGGCATGGGCAAGACCACCTTGATCGCCACCCTGATGGGTGCCACCCGCTTCAAATCGGGTCGGATGAACTTTGCCGGTCAAGACCTGACCGTCATCCCGGCCCATGCTCGGGCCGAACAAGGTCTGGCCTGGGTGCCGCAAGAGCGTGATATTTTCCCTTCGCTGACGGTGCAGGAAAACCTGACGGTCGCGGCCAGACCAGGCCCCTGGCACCTGCAGCGCATTTATGCAATGTTTCCGCGCCTGCAGGAGCGCCGTGCCAATCTGGGCAATCAGCTATCCGGCGGCGAGCAGCAAATGCTGGCGATCGCCCGGGCCTTGATGCTCAACCCGAAGCTGCTGCTGCTGGACGAACCATTGGAAGGACTGGCGCCCTTGATCGTGCAGGACCTGCTGAACGTCATCGGGCAGATGCTCAAGTCGGGTGATATGGCGGTGATCCTGGTGGAGCAACATGCCCACCAGATTCTGCCGCTGACCCAGCAAGCGATGGTGCTGGAGCGCGGCCGGGTGGTCTATTCAGGCAGCAGCGATTCGTTGCATCAGGATCCAGACCAACTCGAGCATTGGCTGGGAATC
>JBIKPD010000008.1:0-34029 GCA_044357665.1 Roseateles sp.
TTGGAGATGATGGTCTGTCCGGCATAGGTTTGGTGATTGACGCCGAACACGAACATCGGTGTGTCGTCCTTCGACGGTGCTGAAAACACCACTTTTTTGGCGCCGGCAGCCAGATGCTTTTCGCCGCTGGCTTTGTCAAGGAACAGGCCGGTGGCCTCGATGACGATGTCGGCGCCGACTTCGTTCCACTTCAGCGCGGACGGATCACGCTCCTGGGTCAGGCGGATGGTCTTGCCGTTGACGATCAAGTTATGGCCATCGACCGAAACTTCGCCATCGAACTTGCCGTGCACGCTGTCGTACTTCAGCATGTAAGCCAGATAGTCGGGCTCGAGCAGGTCGTTGATGCCGACCACTTCAATTTCCTTGAAGTTGGCGATGGCCGCGCGGAACACCATGCGGCCGATGCGGCCGAAGCCATTGATACCAATCTTGATCGTCATTCCAGGTTCTCCTCAATCAACAAAATAATGGGTGACCAGCACCCGATTTGAAATCAACGCTTTTTCTTGCCCAGCACCTGCTTGACAGTTGCGACCAGGTTCTCGGTGGTGAAGCCGAAATGCTTGAACAGCACCGGCGCTGGTGCCGATTCGCCATAGGTATCGATGCCGATGACTGCCGCGCAGCCATATTTCCACCAACCGTCGGTGACGCCCATTTCGACCGCAATGCGCGGCAGACCTTCGGGCAGCACGGCCTTCTTGTACTTGCGATCCTGGCGGTCGAATACATTCGTTGAGGGCATTGACACGACCCGCACCGGGATGCCTTCCTTGGCCAGTGCGACCTGCGCCAGCAGCGCCAACTGCACTTCGGAGCCGGTGGCGATGATGATGGCCTTGGGCTTTTTCTTCAGTCCAACCTCTGCGGGCTCACTCAGCACATAAGCGCCGCGGCTGATCTCGTCGAGCCCGGCTTTGGGCGCATAAGGCAGGTTCTGGCGCGACAAGGCCAATGCGCTCGGGCGGCTGGCATTGCCGAGCGCGAAGGTCCAGGCGACCGCAGTTTCGGCGGTGTCGGCCGGACGCCAGACATCGAGGCCGGGGATCAGGCGCAACGAGGCGACATGTTCGATCGACTGGTGCGTCGGACCATCTTCGCCCAGGCCGATCGAGTCATGGGTAAAGACATGGATCACGCGCAGCTTCATCAGCGCGGCCATGCGGATCGCGTTGCGGTTGTAGTCACTGAAAGTCAGGAAGGTGCCGCCATAGGGGATGAAGCCGCCATGCAGGGCCAGCCCGTTCATGATGCCGGCCATGCCGAATTCACGCACGCCGTAGTTGATGTGGCGCCCGCCATTCGAGGTACCGTCAGCTTCGAGGCGGAAAGGGGTCGCAGCCTTGGTGTTGGTCAGGTTCGAGCCGGTCAGGTCGGCCGAGCCGCCCAGCATCTCGGGCACGGCGGCAGTGAATGCCTCCAGCGCGATCTGGCTGGCCTTGCGGCTGGCGACTGTTTCGCCCTTGGTATGGGCGGCGATCACCGCATCGACGGCGGTCTGGGTGAAGTCGGCCGGCAAGATGCCGGCCATGCGGCGCTGGAATTCGGCAGCCAGTTCGGGGTGGGCTTCGGCGTAGGCGTCAAACCCCTGGTCCCAGGCGGCTTCGAGCTTGGCCCCGGCGGCTTTTTTGTCCCAGCCAGCATAGACCTCGGGCGGAATCACGAATGGCGCATGGGTCCAACCGAGCGCTGCGCGCGTCAGGGCGATCTCTTCGGCACCGAGCGGCTCGCCATGGGCTTTGGAGGTGTTGGCACGGTTCGGGCTGCCATGACCGATATGGGTCTTGGCGATTACCAGCGTGGGTTTGTCCTGGCTCAGCTTGGCCTGGGCGAGTGCAGCATCGACGGCGTCGATGTCATGGCCGTTGACCGGGCCGATCACGTTCCAGCCATAGGCTTTGAATCGCTCAGCCGTGTTGTCGGCGAACCAGGGCCCGACCTGTCCGTCGATCGAGATGCCGTTGTCGTCATAGATTGCAGTCAGCTTGTTCAGCTTCCAGGCGCCTGCCAGCGAAGCCGCTTCATGGCTGATGCCTTCCATCATGCAGCCGTCACCCATGAAGACATAGGTGCGGTGGTCGACGATGGTGCCGGCATCGCGGTTGAATTCGTGCGCCAGCAGCTTCTCGGCCAGAGCCATCCCGACCGCGTTGGCAAAACCCTGACCGAGCGGTCCGGTGGTGGTCTCGACGCCCGGCGTGACACCGAGTTCGGGGTGGCCCGGCGTTTTGCTGTGCATCTGGCGGAAGTTCTTCAGCTCGGCCATCGGCAAGTCGTAGCCGCTCAGGTGCAAGGCGGCATAAAGCAGCATCGAGCCATGCCCGTTCGAAAGCACGAAGCGGTCGCGGCCGGCCCAATGCGGATTGGTCGGATTGAAGCGTAGATGGCGGGTCCACAAGGCCACGGCGATGTCGGCCATACCCATCGGCGCGCCCGGGTGTCCCGAGTTGGCTTGTTGCACGGCATCAATCGCCAAGGCGCGAATGGCGTTGGCCATCGTGGAGGGGTTGCTAGCAGCGATTGAAGCCATGTTGTATCGATCCGGAAAATGCAAAAACGCTAATTTTACTTGGCCGCGGAAAGACGCCAACTTGATCCATGACAAGACGGGGCAGGCGCCTGCAGTTCAGGCTAGCTCATTTGTGCAGGAGCAAGCCGATGAAGCCTTTGACATTGACCATCATTCGTGAAGAACATAGCGCCCTGGCGGCGATGCTCAGATCGATACCGTTGCTGTTGGCCGAGCATCGGCGCCATGGCAGCCTGCCGGACTTTGCGGTGCTGCGGGCGATGCTCTTTTATGTCGACGAATTTCCCGAACGCTTGCACCATCCGAAGGAAAGCCAGTTGCTGTTTCCGAAATTGCGCGCGCGTGCTCCCGCGCACCGCGAGACCCTGGACATGCTCGACCATGACCATGCGCGCGGCGAATATGCGATCCGCGACCTCGAGCATGCCTTGCTGGCCTTTGAGGTGATGGGCGAAGCGCGCCGCGACGCCTTCGAGCATGCGGCGCAGGAATATGTCTCTGCTTATCTGCGGCATATGGAAATTGAAGAGCAACAAATCCTGCCGCTGGCCCTCAGGGTGCTCCAGCCCGAGGACTGGGAAGAACTCGACGCGGCTTTTTCTGCCAACCGTGACCCTCTGACCGGGCACCCGCCTGAAGAGCAATACCGCAGCCTGTTCCAGAAAGTGCTGGCTGCTGTGCCGGCGCCGATCGGCCTGGGCCCGGCACTCTGAGCAGGCGCTCGCTTGCGCCATGGGTATGGGTTTGCAAGACCCCTGGCGCAGGTTCAGTTCAACAGCGGCAAAGTCAAGGCATCGATGCGGGCCATCACTTCGGGCGTCAACTGCGGTGTCAGGGCGAGGGCGCCGAGGTTGTCCTGCAACTGCGCGAGTTTGCTGGCGCCCAGGATCACCGTTGACACATGCGGGTTCTTGTTGACCCAGGCAATCGCCAACTGGGCCACATTGCCACCGAGTTCGGCAGCGATCTGCGCCAGTCCGGCAACGGCCTTGTTCTTGGCCGGATCGGTCAGGGTGCCGTGCAGATAGGCCATCGATGCGAGCGCGCCGCGGCTGTCGTCAGGAATGCCATGCTGGTATTTGCCGGTCAACAATCCCGACGCGAGCGGGCTCCAGGTGGTCAGGCCCAGGCCGATGTCTTCATACAACTGCGCGTATTCCTGCTCGACCTTGCCGCGGTGCAAAAGGTTGTATTGCGGCTGTTCCATTACCGGTTTGTGCAGATGGTGGCGGTCGGCGATCTCATAGGCGCTGCGGATGGCGTCTGCCGACCATTCGCTGGTGCCCCAGTAAAGCGCCTTGCCCTGGCTGATCATGTCGCTCATCGCTTGCACGGTTTCCTCGATCGGCGTTTGTGGGTCAGGGCGATGGCAATAGACCAGATCGACAAAGTCAAGCTGCAACCGGGCCAGCGAGCCGTCGATCGCCTGCATCAGGTATTTGCGGTTCAGCGTGTCGCGGCGATTGACAGTGTTGCCCTCGCGGTCGATGCCCCAGAAAAATTTGGTCGAGACGATGTAATTCAGCCGCGGCCATTTCAGGGCCTTGAAAGCCTGGCCCATCAGGATTTCGCTGCGGCCCATGGCATAGACTTCGGCGTTGTCGAAGAAGTTGATGCCGGCGTCGTAGGCGGCAGCCAGCATCTCGATGGCGCCCTGGCTATCGACCTGGTTGTGATAGGTGACCCAAGAGCCCAGCGACAGCTCGGAAACCTGCAGGCCGCTACGGCCCAGACGACGGTATTGCATGATTGATCCCTTGAAAATTTTCGCAAGGGTAACGCAGGCCGGCTTCAGCGCGGCTTGCGAGGTCATGCGGTAAGCTGCCTATCCATGCAGACCCGAACGCTTGACCCTGATGCCGATTCGCCGCTTTACGCGGGCAACTCACCGGCGC
Source organism: Roseateles sp. (assembly GCA_044357665.1). Classification (GTDB taxonomy): domain Bacteria; phylum Pseudomonadota; class Gammaproteobacteria; order Burkholderiales; family Burkholderiaceae_C; genus Paucibacter_A. The sequence goes on from JBIKPD010000008.1 coordinate 4,429, forward strand.
TGCATCTCGCGATCATCGGTGCCGGTCCGGTCGGCCTGAGCTTGGCGCTGCTGGCAGCGAAATTGCTGCCGCAGGTACGCATCAGCCTGTTCGATGCCCGATTGGTCGACAAGGATGTCTCGGGTGATCCGCGCACCTTGGCTTTGTCGCTCGGCAGCGTGCAATTGCTGCAGCGCTTGTCGGTCTGGGATCCAGGTCTGGCCCAGGCGATTCTGCAGGTGAATGTCAGCCAGGCGCCGCCGACTTTGCGGCATCCGCTGTTTGGCGCAACGGAAGAACCTGAAGTGCGCTTGAGCGCGGCCGAGCAGGGTGTGGCGCAGCTTGGCGCGGTGATCAGTTACGGCCAATTGGTCGCGCCGCTGCAGGCTGCATGGAATGGACTTGTGGCGCTTGAGCCGGGCCGACTGAGCAGCCGCTTCGGCGCGCCGGTGAAGAACCTGAAGCCGCTAGCTGCGCCGGAGACTGGCGTCGAAGTCGATGCCGGCATTGCCGAGCGTTTCGATCTGGCCATCGTCGCCGAGGGCGGTGTGTTCGCCGAACAGGCGCGCAAGGCAGTCAGCCGTGACTATCTGCAAAATGCCTGGGTTGGTACGCTGGTTCTGGCCGATGACAGCCCGGTTGGCGTGGCTTTTGAGCGCTTCACCCGCAACGGACCGCTGGCCTTGCTGCCCTTGCGGCCGGTGGCTGGCAAACCGCGGCAGGCCGCTTTGGTTTGGTGCATGCCGCAAGCCGATGACGAGGTGGCCAGCTTGAGCGACAGCCAGCGTCTGGCGGTGCTGCAAAGCCAGTTGCCCGCAGCCGTCGGAAAATTGCAAGGCATCAGTGCTTTGAAATGCTTTGCGCTTGGGCTGAATGCCGAGCGCAGCCTGGTCGAGGGCCGCATTGTCCGCATTGGCAACGCCGCACAGACGCTGCATCCGGTGGCGGGTCAGGGGCTCAACCTGGGTCTGCGCGATGTCTATGCCCTGGTCGATGCCTTGCGCGGCAGCGGCGGCATCGACGCCGCGCTGCAGCGGGTCGAATGGCAGCGGGCACCCGATCGCTGGGTGATGATTGCAGCCACCGATTTTCTCGCCAGAAGTTTCGCCTGGCGCTGGCCCGGCCTGCCGGCTGCGCGCGGTTTGGCGCTGGCCGTTCTGCAGGCCTTGCCGCCGCTTAAAAAGGCCTTGGCCCGGCAGATGATGTTCGGGCGGCGCTGAGAGCTTTCCGGGCCAGACCGTCTGCGGTTCTGGACTGCCTGTCAGCAGGACCAACTGCGCTCCCAGCACGTATAGGGACACCTGCGTGCTATCCAGACTCGGCCAGCTTTTCAGCTGCACCGTAGATCAAATAGTATCTCGAAAACCCTATAAGTAAAAACACTTGCAGGCCTATATTTTCTGGTAATAAATACCTTGCTGGTCGTAGACTGCGGCGCAGGAAGTATTTAAATCGGGAACAGGCAGCATGGATGCTGCAACCTCAGTCAAATCGACCGGCAAGCCAGCGATGAGTTGCCGCTGCGGAATGCAGCGCCAATCATCTAAAAAGGGTCGATCCGTGCAAGCGATAGTCTTTTCTAACGGCGTTAAAAACTACAACCAAAGTGACAATAGATTACAGTAATAATTGTATATTGGTTATAAATATTTATTTTGTGTAAACATGCATTCCAAGAGCTAGCCTGGCAGGCCTTCAGTGCTCACGATCGCATGCAGAATACAAGCCCAGGGATTTTCGAAGATTAAAATATATTTCCAGTAGCGCCTTGCAGTATTTATTCAGGTATAAAAATCTTCATCAATTGAATTCATAGAAGCCAAAGGAGTCGATCATGAAAATGTTCCAGAAGATAGTTCTAGGAGTCGCGGCCATATCCTGCGTCGGAGTGGAATCCTTTGCGCAACAAGTCGCAAAAATAGCAATCATGGAAGACATGTCGGGGCCTTTGTCGGCCTCTACCGGAACCGGGGCCGTGATTGCGGCAAAATTCGCGATCCAGGATTATGGTGGACAGGCGCTCGGTAAACCGATCGGACTGTTGACTGGCGACCACCAGAACAAGGCTGACATTGCGTCCTCAATGGCGAGGAGTTGGTACGACGTTGATGGCGTGACCGCCGTGGTCGGACTCGGAAACTCAAGTGCTGCTCTGGCGGTCAGATCAGTTTCAAGTACAAAGAAAAAAATCGATATTGTGGTGAGCGGCGGTTCATCCGATCTGACCGGCAAGGCCTGCTCACCGACAGGATTCCATTGGATCTATGACACTTACGCCCTCGCCAAGAGTACTGGCGGCGCCGCAGTCAGAGCAGGCAACGACACCTGGTATTTCATTACCGCTGACTACGCATTCGGCCACGCTTTGGAACGCGACACCCGCGATGTCGTGATTGCCAACAATGGCAAGGTTCTTGGCGGCGTGCGAGCGCCACTTGGCAATAATGACTTCTCTTCATTCCTGCTACAAGCCCAGGCATCAAAGGCAAAAATAATCGCACTGGCCAATGCCGGCGCAGACACGAGCAACGCGATCAAACAGGCGGGAGAATTCCAGATAACCAAATCCGGCCAGAAACTGGCTGGCTTGTTGGTATTTATCACCGATATTCACGCGATTGGCTTGCAGCGCGCGCAAGGGTTGCTATTGACTGAAGCTTTCTATTGGGATACCGATGCACAGACCCGGGTATGGTCCGAACGCTTCTTCAAAGAGCACGGCGCCATGCCAACCATGCTACAGGCTGGCATTTATAGTGCGGTGACCCATTACCTCAAGGCGGTGACCGCTGCGGGCACGACCGAACCCGAGAAGGTAGCAACCCAAATGCGTGAGATAAAAATAAACGACTTCTTCACAAATAATGCATACATACGCAAAGATGGACGCGTTATTCGTGATATGTACCTGTATTCCGTCAAGAAGCCCGAGGAATCCAAGCGGCCATGGGATTATTATAACTTGATCGCTAAAGTTCCTGGAGTCGATGCCTTCAGACCAATGCAGGACGGGGACTGCGAGTACGCAAAGAAATAGTCGGCCCTCACGCGCCTGAGATTGGGTAATCGATAATGCTAAAAATCGGACACGAGGTAGCAGACGCCCGCGATAGAGGCCTACCTGTTGTTGCAATCGAGTCAGTGATCATCTCACCGGTGGGCAAGTACCCGGAAAACCTGACTCTGTTTGAGGAAGTCAGCCAGACGGTCCGTTCACAAGGCGCGATTCCTGCTCTTGTGGCGGTGATCGACGGGCAGATTGTCATCGGACCTGATGCGGCACAACTCGAGAAGATCGGACGGGCAAAATCGGTATCAAAGGCCGGCAAGCGCGAGTTGGCAATGGCCCTTGTCAGCGGCAACTGCGCGTTGACAACCGTCTCGGCAACGATCTTCTGTGCACGTCTTGCCGGCATACATGTCGCCATGACCGGTGCCATTGGGGGCATTCACCGGGGCTACGAGGAGACGCTTGATGCTTCGTCTGATCTGGAGGAAATCGCAGCAAATCCGGTGGCAATTGTTTGTACTGGTGCCAAGATCATTCTGGATCTGCCGCGAACCCTGGAATTCCTTGAGACGAAGTCAGTGCCGGTGATCGGCTATCGTACCGGCAACTTTCCCGCCTACTTTGGCTCGACCCAACTCTCTATCGATCGACTCGACGAGCCTGAAAAGGTTGCAGCTCTTCTTGATGTCCACTGGAAACTAGGTTCTGAAACGGGCGTCGTGGTGGCAATTGCGCCACCGAGCGAGATGGCGGCGGAGTTGCTGGAGGAATTGGTCGCGAAGTCCCTGTCCGCAGCGAAACTGGCCGGAATAGCAGGCAAGGCCTTGACGCCTTTCCTGCTCGCTCAACTGGACCAGATGACTTCCGGCCAAGCGGACAAGATACGCCGTACGGCAATATTGGCAGTGGCGAAGGCTGCCGGTCAGATCGCGGCTGCCTTGGCAAGGCGGCGGCTTGATGCCCGCGCAAGGTGAACCTTGCAAATGACGTGGCTGGAAAAAATATCATGCGTGCGATGAACATCGACCCGACCTATTTGCCGTATCTCGAGAAAGCTATTGCTGATCGGTCGGAGGCGCTGGACCTCGTGGATGTTGCGACTCGCCGCGAAAAGGTCGCCAAGGCCCGGGCCGAAAATCCGCCCATTGTCCCGGACGGTGTAACCGTAGAGTCGATCACTATATCCAGCGATGGTCTGCCGCTGCGCTTGCTTGTATTCCGGCCCACTGCTGCAGTCGGTCTGTTGCCCGTGATACTTTATTGTCATGGCGGCGGCTGGATGTATGGTAGTCCGGAGCAGTCTTCTGAGCTAGCCTATCTCTATGTCAAAGAAGTCGGGGCTATCGTTGTTAGTCCTGAATATCGGCTGTCGCCGGAGCATCCATTTCCTGCCGGCTTTAATGATTGCTATGCCGCTTTGACATGGCTGGCAGAACAGGGTTCGGCTAATGGTATTGATACATCGAGAATCGCAGTTGCAGGCGAGAGTTCCGGTGGCAATCTAGCCGCCGCATGTGCAATCGCAGCGCGCGATCGGCGAGGCCCTCAAATTTTGTTACAGCTACTTAACTATCCTGCCATGGGATTGAACTTTCAAACCTTGTCATATGTAGAAAATTCGGATGCGCCGATACTTTCCGGGCGGGAAATGAGGTATTTCTGGAAAAACTATCTGGCGGGAATGGATGTCAGCCCCGATGCCTGTGCTGTTCCGTTGGCTGCAGTCGAGCTTGGTGGGTTACCGGCAGCCCATATTATTACTGCAGAATATGATCCGCTACGAGATGATGGGCGCGACTACGCAGCGCGACTGCAACGCGCCGGCACTGGCGTTGTAGTTCGCAATGCCGAACGATTGACCCATGGATTTTTCCGGGCGCTGTCCAGCAGCGAGGATGTGAAGAAAATGGCTAATTTCGCATGTGAGGCGCTACGCCTTGCTCTTTTTGGTGTGGTAGATAAGCAAAGGAAAAGCAAATGGATTTGATACCAAGCATAATTCGCCCGATCATCGAGTGGGGAATTCGCGAGGAATTGATGCACGGCGATCATACGTCACAATTTCTGGATGGTCATAAGCAGATAATGACCGCCAATATATATATGAAGAAGCCGGGTATTCTATGTGGAATTCCGGTTGCGAAAATGACATTCGAAATTCTGGCCCCAGAGAGTGAGATTTTAATTCTCAAACAGGATGGCGAATTTTGCAGGCCTGGTGATGTCGTCATGACGATCAAGGCGCCGGCCTGGATCTTTGCGGCCGGCGAGCGGCTGGCTTTGGATTACCTACAGCACCTTTCTGGTATCGCGACCGAAGCGCGAAAATATGTTGATCTGGTCAAGCCCTATGGCACGAAAATTTCCGATGCCAGGAAGGGCATACCACCGATCCGGGTGCTGCAAAAATATGCTGTGCGCAAAGGCGGAGCAATTCCGCATATGTACAGCTTGCACAATGCAGTTCTGCTCAAGGATAACCATATCAAGATGGCGGGTGGCATTAGCCCGGCAGTCGCCCAGTTACGCGAACGTGGCCAACATACGCTGAAGATAGAGTGCGAGTGCGAGACCCTTGAAGATACCAGGGAGGCGCTTGCCTGTGGGGTCGAATGCATTATGTTCGATAATATGGACATCGATGTATTGGCTGAGGCGGTAAAAATTGTTGGGGATAAAGCCTGGACCGTTGGCACTGGGGGCGTCAACGAAGAGACGGTGGTGCCAATCGCCAAGACCGGTGTCAAGCAGATCGCAATCGGCGGCATAGTGCACAGTGCCAAGGTTGTTGACATTAGTATCGACATCGGGCAATTGAAGGCGAGTGCGTTGCGCGATATCGCTCTTGCCCAGAAGGGGCAGTGAATATGGCGGAATTGAACCCCAAGGCTACAGTAGAAAAGGCGCTCGGGTTGTTCGCGGCGCCGGTCGGATTGGTGCCTGCGCTTGACGTTGATTCCTGGGATGAAATGCTGCGCCTGGTCGAGCAGACGACGAATGTGCCAGGGGTCGTCGGCTATAAATTGGGCTTGACGGGAGTTTTGCCGCGAGGCTTGCCGCATGCGATCAGCGCCTTGAGAAATATCACGGACCTGCCGCTGATCTATGACCATCAGAAGGCGGGGCCGGATATGCCGGATATGGCAGGCAAGTTTGCCAAGTTCTGCAGTGAAGCGGGTGCAGATGCGTTGATCTTGTTCCCTGTCGCCGGGCCACAAGCCGTTCGGAGTTTCGTTGGCGAGACGATACGACACGGCATGGTTCCGGTTGTCGGTGGCCATATACCGGTTCCCGATTATTGCATCTCGGGTGGTGGATTCTTGGTTGATGACGTGCTCGAACGCATCTTGGCGATTGCTGGTGATGTGGGTGCCAACAGCTTTGTCTTGCCTGCAAATAATACCGATGCCCTGCGAAAAAATATCGACTGGATGGCGAATAATGTCGAGCGCCCCATCGTATTTCTCACCGGCTTCGGCAGCCTCGGTGGAGACATTTCGACGGCATTTCTGGCGGCAAAGGCTGCGCCTAGAAAATACGCGATCGTCGGTCGAGCGGTCGCTGCCAGTAAATCGCCAACCGAATCAGCGCAGAGATTTGTCGACGCAATGATGCAAGCCGCTTTGGATTGATAGGTTTAAAATGAACGATGCCAGCAGTGAAAGATCCGGCCTAGCAACGAGCGCAACGGTATTCAAGCCGCCGAAGGGTCGGTTCAGCTTTGAACCGGTAGCCTTGAATTTTGACAAAATGGGCGGACTGTTGCCCTTTGTATTGCAGCATGCCTATACCGGGCAAGTCTTGATGGTAGGTTTTCTTGACCCAGAGGCTTGGAACGTTTCATGTCGCACTGGAATTCTAACCATGTACAGGCGAACCCTCCAGCGGCTTTGGGCTATGGGCGAGGATGACGGAAATTTTGTTGAAATAACCCGTGTTATTGTCGATTGTGATGATGACACGGTATTGTTCGAGACGGTACCTGAGCGGCATATTTGCGGGCATGGATTTTTGACCTGTTTTTGTCGCGAAATTCCAGCAAACCATGGGTAGGCAAGGCTTGCAATGACCGATGTTGATATTTCTGCGAATTACCCAGAGGCTCTTTTTATCAACGGGCAGTTCGTCGCTGGCACTGGCGAGGAGATTATTGTATGCAACCCCAGCAACAATCTACAACTGGCAACGGTCAGGTCTGCCGGAGAAATTGAAGTTGATGCCGCAGTTGCAGCCGCGCGGGTGGCCTTTACTCAGGGTCCTTGGCCGAATCTTGTTCCATTCGAGCGTAGTCAATATTTGAGCAGAATTGCCCAAGCGATTGAGGCACGTTGCGAAGACATTGCCCGAATTGATGCGATCAGTTCGGGAAAGCCGATCAAAGGTGCGCGACGAGAAGTTCTCGGTGCCGCCAGGGTATTTTCCTATTATGCGGGTCTGGCACCCGATCTGACGGGTAGCACGATCCCGCTGGGTAGCCAGAATTTTGCATTCACTAGCCGGGAGCCGGTCGGGGTTGTGGCGCAGCTAGTTCCCTGGAACTTTCCATTTTTGGCCGCCGCCTGGAAACTAGCGCCCGCGCTCGCGGCAGGGTGCACGGTCGTTTTGAAGACTTCGCCCTTTACACCGTTGTCGGCGCTGGTTCTTGCTGAAATTCTCCAGTCGATCGGTTTACCGAAGGGCGTTGCCAATATCCTCCCAGGTGGACAAATGGCCGGATCGGCGCTGGTGGCGCATCCGGGGATAGACATGATTTCGTTTACCGGCTCTACCAGGACGGGTGCTGCAGTGATGCAGACGGGAGCCGCTGGTATCAAGCGAGTCGCACTGGAACTGGGAGGCAAGAGCCCGACTTTGGTTTTTGCCGACGCTGATCTGGCAGCAGCAGCCAGCGCTTCAGTGAGGGCTGTGTTCGGCAACTCGGGGCAGAGTTGTTCGGCCAGGTCCAGGATCTATGTGGAGTCGGCGGTGTACAAGGAGTTTGTTGCAAGGCTTGAGGCTGAAACTGCCTTGCTGAAACTCGGTGCGGTGCTTGATGAAACTACGGATTTGGGCCCATTGATTTCCAGGGAGCATTGGCAACGGGTCGACGCACTCGTACGCAGTGGCACAGAAGATGGCGCCCGTTTGATTTGCGGCGGCGGCCGGCCGGTTGGCATGGAAGACGGCAACTATTTCCAGCCGACAATTTTTTCGGAAACGAAGGCTGGCATGAGGATTGTGGAGGAGGAGATTTTTGGTCCGGTCGTGGCTGTGGCTTGCATGGATGCTTCCGATGCCGTTGATCTGGGGAATGATTCGGCCTTTGGCTTGTCAGCTTCGATTTGGACCAAGGACTTGACGCGAGCCTTGAAGGTGGCGAAAGGGCTGCGGGTGGGGAGCATCAATATCAACGCACATCCAAGTGCGAGTCAAATAGGTGCATTTATGCCCTTCGGAGGATTCAAGCAATCAGGTATCGGCAGGGAACTCGGACGACAGGGGCTCGAGCAATACACTGAGACAAAAAATGTCCTGATCGGGATTGATTCCTGAGTTGTGGGGGTTATCCGTTGAACGGTCGCAGTCTTCCGCCGAAGTCAGCCGAGGTACGAAGCAGGTCAAGGAGTAATCATGAACAGAATATTTTTCAAACCGATCGTTTGGGCCTTGCTTGCCCTGTCAATGCTGTTGAATGGTTGCGGCGGTGGCGGTGGCGGAGGCAGCAGCAATGCTTCGATCCTCATTGCGAGCGGCAAGTTCATTGACGCGCCGGTCGAGGGAATGAAGTTTCTCTCCGGCGCGCAGACCGGACTGACCGGAGCCAACGGTGAGTTCAGTTATGAGGTCGGGAAGTCAGTGACGTTTTCCGTGGGTGGTGTGGTCGTCGGGAGTGCACCCGGGGCCGCTGTCATCACGCCGATGGACCTGGTCAAGGCGGCACTTCCGGGAACTTCGGTCACGGTCGACAGCCCTTCGGTGGTCCAGATCGCGCAGTTCCTGCTGACGTCGAGCAGCCTGACCCCAACCGGAATGAAGATTGATCCGGCGGTCACCGCCGCATGTTTCAACCAGAATATTGATCTTCCCACGGCCGCGGCGGCGAACTTTGCCACCTTGATCAACCAGATTGCCAAGAACTCCGGCAATAGGAATGTGACTGGTGCCGCCGATGCCCTGGGCCATCTGGCAGCCAGCATCAGCGCGATTGCAGCGGGTGGAAAAATCGTCTTGCCAGACGTCAGGATCACCGGCGGCGGCGCTAATCTGCCAGCCGTAAATACCGGGCCGACCTATACGATTTCGGGCAAGGTGACGGCCAGCAACGGAGCAGGTCTTGCCGGTGTGATGCTGAGTTCAACCTCCACCCCGGTCACCCTCGCGACCATCGGTTTGACGGCAATTCAAGCGACTGACAGCAACGGGAATTACAGTTTCCAACTCAGGAAAGACGGCAGTTACGCCATCAATATCTATCACGCAGGAAAGACCTTCGACCCGCCGTCAAGGACTGTTGTCGTCAACGGCGCCAATGTGTCGGGGCAGAATTTTATGGCCGTCAATTGAGTACTTGATCAGCCGCCCTGGCTTTTCAATGCGGCCATCTGACCCTGCGCGGCCTTGCGGTCGGCTGCGACCTTGATCGCGCTAGGACGTTCGCCGATCAACTTGGCATAGGGCTTCCAATCGATCCCGCCAGCCGTCAACAGGTCTTCGCCCAGAACTGACTTGCAGGCCATCGCGATCAGCGGCAGGCTGGCCCAGGCAGAGCAATCGGCCTGGGTAAAGCTAGCGCCGGCGACATAAGGGGCGAAGCTGGCCAGGCGTTTGAAAGCGGCGATGTTCTTCAGCAGCGTCTTGCGTACCCGCTCCTTGGTGCCCTCGCTGACCGTGCCACCAAAGAAGGCCTGGCCATACAACTCGCGCGCCACCAATTCCAGATGCAACTCGATGAAGGTGATCAATTCATGCACCTTGGCGGCAGCAAATGGATCGGCGGGCAGCAGCGCAGGGCTGGGTTGAATCGCTTCCAGATAATCAAGAATCACCTGGCTTTCGCACAGCGACCCTTGCGCTGTCCGGATGAACGGTACCTTGGCCAGCGGCGAGGCGCTCAGCACCGCCTCATCCTTGGAATGGGTCATCACCAGCGATTCCTCGAAGGGAATGCCTTTTTCCAGCAAGGCCAGTTTGACCTTGTTGTAGTAATTTGAAATTGCAAAGCCGCAGAGCGTGATCATGGAATTCTCCGGATGGGGGTCCGCCAGTCTAAGCCTGGCAAGTCCCGCCGCTTGCCGCCGAGGCGACACCTACCGGTTGACGAAAGCGATGCCTACGGCCAGTGCCACCAGGGCCATCCAGAGCCGCATCGTGATCGACTCGCCCAGAATCAAGGCCCCTGCCACCAGCCCGAACAATGGTGTCGCCAAGGTGAAGCTGGCCAGTCGCGTCGCCGGGTAATGGCGCACCAGCCAGAACCAGAGCAGATAACTGGCAAAGCTGACCACCACGGTCTGGAACAGCATCAGGCCAGCGAGCCGGAAAGACCAGATCAGTGGCAACGCCTCGGCTGTGAATAACGCGCCAGCACAAAGAGCCAGACCTGAAATTCCCAACTGGTAAAGCAGGGTCTTTTCGGCGCTGCAACTGGCGAGTCTTGAGCCGCGTATCGCCAAAGTCGTTCCACCCCACAGCAAGGCCGAAAGCACACCGAGTGCGTCTCCCAGCCATTGCAGCGACGAGCCGCTGGTCTGGCTGAAATTTTCGGCAAAAGCCCAGGCGACCGCGCCGAAAGCCAGCGCCAGACCCGCCATCTGGCGCAGGTTCAATCGCTCCGAGCGTGCGATGAAGGGCATGCCGAGAGCGACCACAAACGGGCTCAGGTAAATGAAGACAACCATGCGCGAGGCGGTCGTGAATTGCAGACCAATGAAGATGCAGGCGAACTCCGCTGCGAACAGGCTTCCGGCCAGCAAGCCACCGGCGAGGCTGCCGTCGCGCTCGAACAAGGCAATGCCGCGCCAGCCGGCCCAGGCCCAGACCAGCAGGGCCGCGCCCAGCGAGCGCAGCCCGGCCTCCCAGAGCGGGCCGATCTCGCTCAGACCGGCCTTGGCAGCGACCTGGTTGAGACCCCAGATCGAACAGCACAGCAACAAGCCGAACAGGGCGACGCGGTCCAGTTTTGATTTTCTTGCGTGACTCATTGATTGACGCTCCGGCCCTGCCAGTTGATCGAAAACAGCAATGCGCAGGTCAGCCCGGCTATCGCGCCGCTCAGGTGGGCGAAGGGCACGACCGCGATGTCCCATCCCGGCACCTGGCGCATTGCCGCGCCAAGCGGTTCTTCCAGCAAGAGCTTGATCAGTATTCCGGCAGCGATGGCTGCGCCGAGCAGGCGGTCGCGGCCTTGCCTGAACAGCAGTTCCACCACGGTAATCGCCACACCAGCATGCAAGACGCCGGACAGGCCGCCGTAATGCTGCAGGTCGGGGAGCAACAGCAGCCCGATATGCGTCAGCGGCCATGCCAGCAGCCAGGCCCAGGCGCAGCGCGCTGGCAAGATCGCCGCCAGCCCGAGCCAGGCAAGTACAGCGCAGCCGGCCAGATTGGCCAGCAGATGCCCAACGCTCCAATGCACAAAGGCGGCGCTGAAGGCGCGCCAGGGCTCAGCGACAAGCATTTCGGCTTGCCAGTCAAGCCCATCGGTGGTCAGGGGCCAAGTCAGCATGGCGCCGGCTGCGAACATTGCCGCCAGCCAGGTCCAGGGGTTCAAGAAAAAACGGCTTGCCACAGCGCCAGTACAGCATCCCGATGTTGGTCCAGCCCGGATTCGAACAGCCTGGCTTCATCGAACGAGGTCGGCTGTTCGTCGAGCCGCGCCCGATGCTGGGCCCGGCGCAACTCGCGGTAGGCGTTGGCAGCGGAAAAGCCGATGCCTTCAGCCAGCAAACCGGCTTCTTCAGCTTGCCCGAGCAGGGCAATGACGCCGGCGTTGGCGATCAATTCCGGGTGTTTTCCGGCATGAGCGAGGGTCAGGTATTGCAGCGCGAATTCGGCATCCATCATGCCGCCGGGGCTGTGCTTGACGTCGAAATGCCCGGCTTTCACCGGCCTGGCCGCACGTACTTTGGCGCGCATCGCCTGCACTTCGTTGCGCAAGGCTGCATGGTCGCGCGGTGCAGTCATCACGCTGCGCCGTACCGCCTCGAACGGTTCGGCCAGCGAAGAGTCGCCAGCGCAGAAGCGGGCCCGGGTGATCGCCTGATGCTCCCAGGTCCAGGCGGTATTGCTGCCACGGCCGGACTGGTATTTTTCGAACGAGGCCAGCGAAGTCACCAGCAGGCCTGAATTGCCGTTCGGGCGCAGCGCGGTGTCGATGTCGAATAACTCACCGGCGGAAGTCCTCACCGTCAGCCAGGTGATCAACTTGCGAACGAAAGCGGCATAGATTTCGGTGGCGTTTTCGTCCTCATCGTCGAACAGGAAGACCACATCGAGGTCGCCGCCGTAACCGAGTTCCTTGCCGCCCAATTTGCCATAGGCGATCACGGCAAAGCGCGGCTGTGGCCGATGCGCTTGTTTCAACCTGGCCCAGACCCATGCAATCGTGCATTGCAGCACTGCATCGGCCAGTGCCGACAACTCGTCGGCCACCTGTTCGACGCTGATTTCACCTTCCACGTCGCGCACCAGAGTGCGGAATACTTCGGCCTGATGGGCGCGGCGCAAGGTGTCGAGCAAGGCTTCTTCATCCGCCTCGCCCGATCTCGCCCAAGCGTCATGCCGGTTGTGCAAGTCCTTGATGAAAACCGCGCCATCGAAACGGTCGTGCAACAAACGCTCATCCGCCAGTTCATCGATGACACCGGGATGCAGCATCAAGTAACGCATCGGCCAGCGTGCCAACCCCAGCAGGCGCAGCAAGCGGGTCTGCACAGCCGGCCGCTCGACCAGCAGCGCCAGATAGCTTTCGCGCCGCAGCAGCGGCTCGATCCAATCGACAAAACGCAGCGCGGCGTCCATCGTGCAGCCGCCGCCCGTGACCGCATCGGCTGCGCGGCCGATCAGCTTGGCCAGGCGCAGGCGTGATTCGTCGCGCAATGCCTGCACCCGCTGTTGGCCGGCCAGTCGTCTTGCGGCAGTGGCCAGTTCAGGCGGCAATGTGGCCAGGAATTCTTCGGTGTCGACGGTCAATACCGGGCCGCCGCAACTGCGACAGCCATTGCCGGCTGGCGCTTGGCCGTCATGCAGCAGCGAGTCGAATTCGGTGGCGACAATTTCACGCACTTCGCAAAGCCGGTCGAGCAGTTCGCAGGCTTCGGCATGGCAGCTCATGCCCAGGCTGCGGGCGATCCAGGCCAGATCCGAGTCCTGGCCTGGCAGGCAATGGGTTTGCTGGTCGTCGAGAAACTGGATCCGGTGTTCGACTCGGCGCAGGAAGACATAGCAGTCGACCAGCTTGGCGGCCGTTGCCGGTTTCATCAAGCCACTTTCGGCCAGGCGGCCCAGCGCCTTGACGGTCGAACGGGTGCGAATTTCTGGAAATTGGCCGCCACGGACCACTTGCAACAATTGCACGGTGAACTCGATCTCGCGGATACCTCCGCGTGACAGCTTCACATCATTGGCACGCTCGGGTCTGCCGGCAGCGCGGCGCTGCGCTTCGTCGCGGATCTTGCGGTGCAGCTGCCGCAGCCCCTCGAAGACACCATAGTCGAGATAGCGCCGGTAAACGAACGGTGTGACCAGCGAGCGCAAGGCCAGCGCACGGCCGTTCTGGGTGCTTTCCATTGGCGCCACGACCCGGCTTTTCAGCCAGGCAAAGCGTTCCCACTCGCGCCCCTGGACGAAGAAATATTCTTCTAGCATCGCCATGCTGACTGCGGCCGGGCCCGAATTGCCATTCGGTCGCAGCGCCAGATCGACGCGGAAGACCTGTCCGTCGTCGGTGATATCGCCGATCAGCGCATAGAGCCGATGTGCGACCCGGCTGAAATATTCATGCGCGCTGATTGACTGACTGCCATCGGTCTGGCCATCTTCTTCGTAGACATAGATCAGGTCGATGTCGGATGACACATTCAATTCGCGGGCTCCGAGCTTGCCCATGCCGACCACCCAGAAATCGATCACGTCGCCGGCCTGATTGCGGGCAACGCCCGAGCTGGCGTCCTGATCAGAGCGCGCCTGCGCCAGCGCCAGGCATAAAGTGACTTCCGCCAGGTCGGTCATCACGCCGGTGACTTCATGCATTTCGGCGCCGGCCTCGATGTCGAGTACAGCCAGGCGTTCAAGCACCAGATGCCGCGCAACCCTCAAGGCGCTCGCCAGCGATCGGCCACCCGTTTGCAAGCACGAAATCAACGCCTCGATGGCGGCCCGATCCGGCAGGCCAGCCGGTAAAAGGTCAAGCAGGTCGGCATAGCGGCGCCGTACGCGCTGGACAAATCGGCTGTACCCAGCGTCCGCAATCGCAGGTGCTTTGGCATTTGAAGTTGGCTGAGCCTCGGTCATAGGTCGCTGCGCTGTGCTAGATTCGCTCCGACACCGCAGCGGAAAAACGCGACAGGCAGGCGGACGCCAGGCCTGCGCCAAATCTCCGAACCGAGGTTATCGATTCACAATTTACTGGCTCCACGGCGAGCACCCCTCATCAACGTGCTTGCAACTGCTACTGCCGCCGTCCATCAATGGCTGAGAATACCGGCCCGCCTGCTCTGGCGGGTAGGACGCTGGGTGTTCGGCTTGCTGCTGCTTGCCTGGACGTTGGTATTGCTGATTTTGCTGGTCTTGCACGGGCTGATTCTGCCGCACATCGACGATTGGCGCCCGGCACTCGAGCAGCAAGCCTCGCGCAGCCTGGGAATACAGCTGCGCATCGGCAGCATTGTGGTCAATACAGGGGCCTGGATTCCGGCGCTGGATCTGCGCGAAGTGCGGCTGCTGGATCCCCAGGGTCGCGAAACGCTGCGCTTGCCCGGGGTCAAAGCAGCGCTGTCGGTGCGCTCTTTGCTTGCCTTCGAACTGCGCTTTTCCCAGCTCTTGATCGATGCGCCGCAACTCGAAGTCCGGCGCGATGCGCAGGGTAAATTCTTTGTCGGCGGACTCAGCGTTGACGCCGCCGAGCAGGCCCAGACCAGCGGCCTGGCCGATGAGGTGGCGGACTGGCTGTTTTCGCAGCATGAACTGGTGATCCTGAACGGCCGCGTGCGCTGGATTGATGAATTACGAGTTGCCCCACCGCTTGAACTCTCTGATCTGAGCCTGGTGCTGCGCAATGGTCTGCGCCATCATGATCTGCGGCTTGACGCTACTCCGCCGCCCGACTGGGGTCAGCGCTTCAGTCTGCAGGGTAAATTCACCCAGACGCTGCTGAAGCGGCCCGGCGATCTGAGCCATTGGACCGGGCAGTTTTATGCCAATCTGCCGCACACCGACCTGGGTCAATTGCGACGCCATGTCGAATTGCCCTTCGAGCTCAGCGAGGGTGATGGCGCGCTGCGCGCCTGGCTTGACATCAAGAACGGCAAGCCTGAGGGCGTGACCGCCGATATGGGCCTGCGCGCAGTCAAATTGCGTTTGAACCCGAGTGCGGAGATGCTCGACCTGGCGCATATCGAAGGCCGCTTGCAATTACAAAGGGACCCGCAGCGCTTGAAGCTGCAGGCCACCCAACTGGGTTTCGTCAGCGGCGACGGTGTGGTCTGGCCTCGCAGCGACTGGAACGTCCAGTTGCGGATTGCCGAGCCTTCGGGCAAGGAACTTGACGCGGGTATCGAGGTTGGTCTGGATGGGCGGCAATACCGCTTGCTCGGCGGTGAGTTCAAGGCACAGCGCCTTGATCTGGCGCTGATGGCCCAGATCGCGCAGCGCTTGCCGATCGGAGCCGAAGCGCGCGCCGGGCTTGGCAAGCGGGCGCCGCAAGGCCTTCTGACTGACTTGACTGCGGTCTGGGATGGCCCGCTTGACGCGCCGCGCAGTTACCGGGTCAAGGCCAGGATCGATGGCTTGCGCTTGGCCAGTCTGCCGGGTTCTGGCCAGGATAGTCTGGGCCATCCTGGCGTGGCGGGCGTAGCGCTGCAACTCGATGCCAGCGAGCATGGCGGGCAAGCACAGCTGACCTTGGCAGACGGAGCGCTTGACTGGCCGGGGCTGCTTGAACAGCGACTGCTGCCCTTGCAGAGGCTGGCGGCCAATCTGGATTGGCGCATCGAGCCGGGCAACAAGCAAATCGAGCTGAAGGTCAGCGGGCTGCAGTTGAGCAACGCCGATCTGCGCGGCGAATTCGATGCGGTCTGGCGCAGTGGTCGCAGTGCTGCTGGCAACCTCGATTTGACCGGGCGCATCGACCGCATCGTTGCCAGCAAGGTGCAAGGCTATCTTCCGCTGAGTCTTGGGGAGTCGGTTCACAGCTACCTGAAAGACGCGATCCGCAGCGGGGAGATCCGCGCCGTGGCAATCAAGCTGCGCGGCGAGTTGGCGGATTTTCCGTTCAACGCGGGTCACCCCGGGCAGTTCCGGGTCACGGCCCAGGCGCGCGATGTGACGCTGGCCTATGTGCCGCCAGCCGCCGGGCAGCCGCTGGCTTGGCCGGTGCTGGAGCATATCGACGCCGAACTGCTGTTCGACCGCGGCAGTATGCAGATCCGCAATGGCCGGGCCAAGGTGCTGGGCTATGAGCTGTTGACAGTCAATGGCGGGATCAAGAATCTGCTCGACAAACCGGTGCTTGAAATCGATGGCAGCGGGCGCGGCCCGGCAGCCGAGTTGCTGCGTTTCATGAAGGCCTCGCCGGTGAATGAGTGGACCGGTGCCGCGCTGGCCCAGTCCAGCAGTACCGGCCCGGCCTTGCTCAGCCTGGGGCTGCAGTTGCCGCTGGCTGATCTGAACAAGACCGCCCTCAAGGGCAGCGTGCAATTGCTCGGCAATGATCTGCGCGTTCGCCCGGATATGCCGCTGCTGGGCAATGCCCGCGGCAAGGTCTTGTTTGACCGCAATGGCGTGACGGTGCAGGCAGGCCAGGCCAGGCTGGTTGGCGGCGACGCAACGGTTGAAGGCGGCAGTCAACGTGATGGCAGTCTGCGTTTCACTGCCCAGGGCCTGGCCACGGCCGAAGGCCTGCGCCGCACACCTGAACTGGGGCTGGCTGCGAAGCTGGCACAGGCGGCCAGCGGGCAGTCGACCTATCGACTGCAATTGGGCTTCGTGCAGGGGCAGACCGAGTACGCCCTGACGAGCAATCTGGCCGGTATTGCGCTCGACCTGCCCGCGCCGCTGCGCAAGGAAGCCGAAAGCCTGTTGCCGCTCCGCCTTCAATCGAGCTTGCAAGGCCCTGCGCGCGACGAGTTGCGTATCGATCTGGGCAATGCCTTGCATCTGCAGTACCAGCGCGACCTGAGTACTGAGCCGGCGCGGGTGCTGCGTGGCGCCGTCGGTGTGCAGGAAAATTTGCCACCGTTGCCGGCTTCCGGGGTGCAGTTCCAGGCTAACCTGGCCAGCGTCAATCTGGATGACTGGTCAACTGCGGCGCAGAGATTTTTCGGCGGCGAAACGCTCGACAGTGGCTATGCACCGAACCAGATCGCCTTGCGGGCGCAAAGCCTGCAGTTGTCCGGTCGGCCTCTGACCCAGGTGGTGGCGGGCATCACGCGGGCGCCCGAACCAGGCAATTGGCGCATCACGCTCGATGCGCAACAGTTGAGTGGTTACCTCGAATGGCGCGCTGCGACCGCGACCAACGCCGGGCGTGTCTATGCGCGGCTGGCAAGGCTGGCCTTGCCCAAACAGGATGCTGACTCGGTCAGCCAATTGCTGGAGAGTCAACCGGTCAACGTGCCTGCACTGGACATCGTGATCGACGATTTCGAGTTGCGCGGCAAGCATCTCGGGCGCTTGGAAGTGGAAGCGCAAGCCAGCGGTGCGGCGCGCGACTGGCGGCTGTCCAGGCTGCAATTGAAGAATGCCGATGCCGTCCTGAACGCCACCGGCAATTGGGCGAGCGAGGCAGCAGCGGGCCCGCGCCGCACCAAGCTCGATTGGAAGCTCGATGTGACAGACGCCGGTAATTTTCTCGAACGCATGGGGCAGGGCAGGGTCCTGCGCGGCGGACGCGGCCAGTTGAATGGCCAGATTGGCTGGAGTGGCTCGCCTTTGTCACCCGACTATCCCAGCATGACCGGCAAGTTGAATTTGCTGCTTGATGCCGGCCAGTTTCTGAAAGCCGAACCCGGCGTCGGTCGACTGCTGGGCGTGTTGAGCCTTCAATCGCTACCGCGGCGTTTCCTGCTCGATTTCCGCGATGTGTTTGCCGAAGGCTTTGCCTTCGACGGCGTGACCGGTGATGTGACGGTGGAGCGAGGCATGGCCAGCAGCAGCAATCTGCGCATGCGCGGCGTCCAGGCGGCGATCCTGCTCGAAGGCCGCGCTGACCTGGCGGCGGAAACCCAGAATCTGCGCGTGCTGGTGGTGCCCGAGGTCAGCGCCGGTGGCGCCGCGCTGGCCTATGCCGCAATCAACCCGGCGATAGGCTTGGGTGCCTTTCTGGCGCAGTTGGTGCTGAGCCGGCCAATGGCAGCAGCGAATACGCATGAATTCCACATCACCGGCAATTGGGACGACCCGAAAGTCGAGCGGGTTGAGCACCGGATTGACGTACCGAGCAAAGGGGCGAGCGCACCATGAAGAATGTAAAAATTGCCGCGATCCAGATGGTTTCCACGCCGGATCTGGCGACAAATCTTGCGCGTGCCCGCCATTGGCTGGCTGAAGCTGCGGCACAGGGCGCTGAGCTGGTGGCATTGCCCGAGTATTTTTGCCTGATCGGCCGGGCTGACGCTGACAAACTGGCGATTGCCGAGACGCCGGGTGATCTGAGCGCGCCGATCCAGCGCATGTTGAGCGAGGCAGCGGCGCAATTGGGTGTGTGGATCATCGGCGGCACGCTGCCGCTGCGCACGGCCTCGGCTGAGTTGGTGCGCAATGCCTGCTGCGTCTATGCGCCTGATGGCCGGCAGGCCGCGCGCTACGACAAGATCCACCTGTTTCGTTTCGACGATGGCCGCGAAAGCTATGACGAAGGCCGCGTGCTGGAAGCTGGCAGCGAGCCGGTGGCGGTGCAGGCCGGGCCGATCAGGGTGGGCTTGAGCGTCTGCTACGACCTGCGTTTCCCCGAGTTGTACCGGCGCATGAGCTTCGAGCCGGGTCAGCCCGCTTGCGACCTGATCAGCGTGCCATCTGCCTTCACTTACACGACCGGCGAAAAGCATTGGGAGTTGCTGCTGCGCGCCCGTGCGGTCGAGAACCAGGCTTATGTGATCGCGCCGGCTCAGGGTGGCTTGCATGAAAACGGCCGCCGGACCTGGGGTCACACGATGATCATCGACCCCTGGGGTGAGGTGCTGGCTTGCCTGCCTGAAGGCGAGGGTCTGGTGTTGGCCGAACTCGACCGGGCCAGGTTGGCTCAGGTGCGCAGGCAGTTGCCGGCGCTGCAGCATTGCCGGCTCTGACTTCGCCGGGCCGGTCAGCCCCCTGAGCCTCCCTACTATGCGTTCAGAGCATGGCGGCATGTTCACAAGGCTTTGAAATGCTGCCCATTTGCTGCGGGTTCGCGCTACCGTTGACTGCACCTGAAAGCAACGGAGTCCTGCATGTCCAACCTGTCCTTTGTTTCCCCAACCCGCAATAGCCCTTGGGGAACCTATCTGTCCCAGATCGATGCGGTGGAGCCCTATCTGGGCCCGCTGGCTCGCTGGGTCGAGACGCTGCGCCGGCCCAAGCGCATCCTGATCGTCGATGTGCCGATCGAACTCGACAATGGCACGGTGGCCCATTACGAAGGTTATCGAGTCCAGCACAGTTTGACGCGCGGACCGGGCAAGGGCGGTGTGCGCTATCACCCCGATGTGACGCTGGAAGAAGTGATGGCGCTGGCAGCCTGGATGACGATCAAGAATGCTGCGATGAACTTGCCCTTTGGCGGCGCCAAGGGCGGCATCAGGCTAGAGCCCAAAGCCCTGTCGCTGAAAGAGCTGGAAAAGGTCACACGCCGCTACACCAGCGAAATCGGCATCATCATCGGCCCGCAGCAGGACATCCCGGCTCCCGATGTCAACACCAATGGCCAGATCATGGCCTGGATGATGGATACCTACTCGATGAATACCGGCTCGACGGCCACCGGTGTGGTCACCGGCAAGCCGATTCCGCTTGGCGGCTCATTGGGTCGGGTTGCGGCGACCGGGCGCGGGGTGTTCGTGATCGGCCGCGAGGCCATGCGCCGGCTTGGCATGCCGATGGACGGCGCACGTGTGGCGGTCCAGGGGTTCGGCAATGTCGGCTCGGTAGCCGCCAAGCTGTTCGCTCATGCCGGCGCCAGGATCGTCGCGGTGCAGGACCATAGCGGAACGATCCTCAACGAGGCTGGGCTGGACATGGCTGACCTGCTAGCGCATCTGGCCAGCAGCGGCGGCGTTGGTGGCTTTGCTGGAGCTGACACCATCGCCGATGAAGACTTCTGGAAGGTCAAGACCGATGTGCTGATCCCGGCCGCATTGGAAGGCCAGATCACTGCAGCGCGGGCCTTGGGCTTGCAGACAAAACTGGTGCTGGAGGGCGCGAACGGTCCGACCACACCCGATGGCGAGGCGGTGCTGGCAGACCGCGGAATCACCGTCGTGCCGGATGTGATCGCCAATGCGGGCGGCGTGACGGTCTCCTACTTCGAATGGGTGCAGGACTTCAGCAGCTTTTTCTGGACCGAGGACGAGATCAATCTGCGCCTCGACAAGATCATCATCGGCGCTTTCAAGCATATCTGCGACACCGCAGAGCAGCATCAGATTCCCTTGCGGACGGCAGCCTTCGTCGTCGCTTGCAGCCGCGTTCTGCAAGCCCGCCAGGAGCGGGGGCTCTACCCATGACTGCAGGGCGCGAGTGCGGGTGAGTCGTACGGCCGGGCCGGCCCCGTCGATATACTCCGCGGCATGAGTCAAACCAATGTCTTCGACCCGGATCGCGCAGTCTCGATTGCCCGCAAGGCGCTGCTGATCGAAGCTGCGGCCCTGACCGATCTGGCGCCGCGCCAGGGTGCAGCATTCGCCGCTGCAGTGAAGGCGATGCTTGCCTGTTCGGGTCGCGTGGCGGTGATGGGCATGGGCAAGAGCGGGCATGTCGGGCGCAAGATCGTCGCCACACTGGCTTCAACCGGCACGCCGGCCTTGTTCGTTCACCCGGCTGAGGCCAGCCACGGCGATCTGGGCATGGTGACGCCCAAGGACGTGGTGCTGGCACTTTCCAACTCGGGCGAGAGCGATGAGCTGAACGCGGTGCTGCCGGTACTCAAACGCCTTGGCGTGCGCATCGTCGCGATGACCGGCAGGGACGATTCGAGCCTTGCCCGGCATGCCGACATCGTCCTCGACTGTGCGGTGGCTGAAGAAGCCTGCCCGCTGAATCTGGCACCAACTGCCAGCACCACCGCGCAGATGGCCTTGGGCGATGCCTTGGCGGTGGCTTTGCTCGATGCGCGTGGTTTCAAGGCCGAAGATTTTGCGCGCTCGCATCCGGGTGGCGCACTGGGTCGAAAGCTTTTGACCCATGTGCGCGACCTGATGCGTAGCGGTGCGGATTTGCCGCGCGTTGCCCCTGAACTGCCCTTCACCGAGATGATGCGCGAGATGTCAGCCAAGGCCTTGGGCGTGGCGATCGTCGTCGATGCTCAGGACCATGTGCAAGGCATCTTCACTGATGGTGACTTGCGCCGCCTGGTTGAACGCGGCAGTGACTTGCGCAGCCTGACCGCCGCCGAAGTCGCTTCAGGCACGCCGCGTACGGTGGCCCCCGATGCGCTGGCGGTTGATGCGGCTGACATGATGGAGGCGGCGCGGATCACGGTTGTGCTGGTGGTCGATGCAGAGCGGCATTTGCTCGGCGCCATTACCATCAACGATCTGATGCGGGCCAAGGTGATCTGATGAAGGCTTCATTGCATTTCGCACCCGAGTTGCTATTGCTTGCGCAAGGCACCGGTCTCGGGCTGAAAGCGGCGATCTTCGACGTTGACGGCGTGTTGACCGATGGCAGCATCTACATCGGCGAGCAGGGCGAAAGCTTCAAGGCTTTTTCAAGCCTGGATGGGCATGGCTTGAAGTTGCTGGTTCAGGGCGGCATCACGCCGGTCATCATCACCGGGCGGGATTCGCCGGCCGTACGCCGCCGCGTTGCCGATCTGGGCTTGCCATATGCCGCTTACGGTGCGCGTGACAAGCTGGCTGTGGCGCAGCCGCTGCTTGATCAGCTTGGCCTGCAATGGGCCGAAGTGGCGGTGATGGGTGATGACTGGCCCGATCTGCCCTTGTTGACCCGCGCTGGCTTTGCCTGTGCGCCTGCGCAAGCGCATGCCGAGGTCAAGGCCATCGCGCATTACGTGACGCAGGCTGAAGGCGGGCGCGGCGCTGCTCGCGAATGCTGTGACTTGCTGTTGCAGGCCAATGGGCGCTATGCCCAGTTGCTGAACGGTCACCTCGACACCCTCGACGGGGGGGCTTGATGGCGGTGCTGGCACCATCCTCGGTCGGCCTTGCTGCGAGCCCGGTGCAGCCTCTGATCTGGCGGGCCCAGGCCATGCTTGCGGCTTATCTGCCCTTGGTGTTGATGGCCGTGCTGGCCAGCGGGACTTGGTGGTTGGTGAAAAACACGCCTTTGCTCGAAGGGCCGACCGAGGCAATCGCACCTCGGCATGTGCCCGACTACAGCATGAAGAACTTCGACCTGCAGCGCATCGGTGCCGATGGGCGGCTGCGCATCCTGATTGAAGGCAGCGAGCTGCGGCATTTTCCGGATACCGATACGCTCGAAATCGACGGGGTGCGACTGCGCGCGATCGCTGCTGATGGCAGCCAGACTTTGGCCACAGCCGGCCGGGCGATCTCGAACGGCAATGCGAGTGAAATTCAATTGCTGGGCAAAGTGAATTTACGGCGCTTCGACAGCAAGCAGCAGGGTGCGGCCTTGTCTGTGCCAAGGCTGGAGGTACGCGGGGAGTTTTTGCAGTTGCTGGCGAATACCGAACAACTGCGCTCCCATCTACCGGTGAATTTGATTCATGCTGGCAGCGAGTTGTATGCGCAGAGTTTCGATTACGACCATTTGCGCGCGCAGTTGAGTTTCAACGGGCCGACGACCGCGCGATTCACCTCGTCGGCAAAAAGATAATTATTGGCCGGCTTATGTGCGGGCAATAAAAAAGCGCCCGGAGGCGCTTTTTAGCAATCATTGCAGGGCTCAGTAGCCGCCGCCGCCGGAACGACCGCCGCCGCCACCACCACCGTAGCCGCCACCACCGCCGCCGCCGGAACGACCGCCACCGCCACCACCGTAGCCGCCGCCACCACCGCTGCCGCCGCCACCAAAGCCGCCGCCGCCTGAGCGTCCGCCACCGCCACCGCCAGCGCCGCCGCCGAAGCCGCCACCGCCGGAACGGCTACCGCCGCCACCACCGTAGCCGCCGCCACCACCGCTGCCGCCGCCACCAAAGCCGCCGCCGCCTGAGCGACCGCCACCACCGCCGAAGCCGCCCGGACGCTCTTCGCGCGGACGTGCCTCATTGACAACGATGGCGCGGCCATCAAGAGCCTGGCCATTCATGCCATTGACGGCAGATTGAGCTTCGGCATCCGAGCTCATTTCCACGAAGCCGAAGCCCTTGGAACGGCCGGTGTCACGATCCATCATGACTTTTGCGGAAGTCACAGTGCCAAATTGCCCGAACGCCTCTTGCAGCGTCTCGTCACGCACGCTGTAAGCGAGGTTGCCGACGTAAAGCTTGTTTCCCATGGGGGAAGCCCTTTCAATACCTAAAAAACATATGGAGCTTCAACCCGTCGTGACCCATTCAAGCGAAGGTGCGGCTTCCAAACACAGGTAATTATTATGATGTAACGGATTGGTATAAAGCAAAGCAAGGGGCAAAGGTGTTGTTTTTTTGCAGTTTCAGATAAATGTGGCCTTGACGCAAGTGAGTGGCAGCTTCTTTCTATGATGGGCGACATGCTGGTAAACGACATATTGCAACAACATTCCTACGGGTATTCCATACCCCGTATCGCCAGTTTGGTGCCCAGTGTCACCGAATTATTGGTGGCCCTCGGTTTAGGCCCGCAGTTGGTGGCTCGCACCGGTTATTGCATTCATCCCAAACTGGCCTTGCTCAATGTCCCCAAGGTCGGGGGCACCAAGGATGTGAATCTGGGTAAATTGCGGCGGCTTGCGCCCAGCCATGTGATCGTCAACCAGGATGAAAATCGTCTCGAAACGGTGCAGGCGCTGCGAGAGTTTGTCCCTCATGTCATCGTCACTCATCCGCAGGGGCCGGCCGACAACTTATTGCTGTTCGAACAGATGCGACAGGAGTTTGGCGATCTGCCGCAGGTATCCTTGCATTGCGATGCGCTGGCTGACGAACTGCAGCAGGCTCTGGCGCGCTGCCGCGCTTCGTCCTGGCCGCAGCAGCGGGTGCTCTACCTGATCTGGCGTGAGCCCTGGATGACGATCGCCCGCGATACCTATATCGCCCGGATGCTGGCCGAGGTTGGCTGGCAAAGCTGGCCGGCCGTCGAGGGCGGCGAGACCGGCGCCGCGCGCTACCCGGTGCTGCAGGGTGATGAAGCCTGGCTGCCCGATGTCGAGCGCATCCTGCTCAGCTCCGAACCCTACAGCTTCAATGCATCCCATCTGCAGCAGGCGCAGGCGCTTTGCCCTCGGGCGCAGTTGCAACTGGTCGACGGCGAGTTGCTCAGCTGGTATGGGCCCCGGGCGGCGCAAGGCCTCGACTATCTGCGCTTGCTGGCGAGCGGCTGACGCAGTAAATTTTCTGGCTGGTGGCAGGCTGCGGGCGCGGTTTCCCGCCTGACAATGCGCAATATGGACATCTACAAGCCCCTGGTCGCTCTGCTGGCCATCGTCAACCCGATTGGCGTCGTCCCTTTTTTCATCCATTTCACCAGCAGTCTGTCGCCTGAACAACGCCGCCACACGATTGGCGTCAGTGCTTTCACCGCATTTCTGGTGATCGCGATCAGCGCCTTGGCGGGGCTGCAGGTGATTGAATTTTTCGGTATTTCTCTCGCCTCGTTCCAGGTCGGCGGCGGCACGCTGCTCTTGATCAGCTCACTCCAGATGCTCAACGCCCAGCCCGCCGAGGCGCGCAAGGACGATGTCAGCGAAGCCGCCAACAAGGCCGATGCCGGCGCCAGCATCGCCGTTGTGCCGCTGACGATCCCCTTGCTGACCGGCCCGGCGACGATCTCGACGATGGTGATCTATGCCGAAAAAACCCGCCATTGGTGGGAGCTGGCCGTGCTGGTCGGCTACGGTGTGGTGGTCGCCCTGGTCACTTATGCGGTGTTCTCGGCCTCAGGCCGGATCGCACGCGTGCTCGGCCAGACCGGTATCAACATCATGACAAGGTTGATGGGCTTGATCCTGGCAGCGCTGGCAGTCGAACTGTTGGCCGATGGCCTGATCAAGTTGTTCCCGGTCCTCGCTTCGCATCTTTCAAACTGATCGGTATCTATGTTCGACTACATCATCGTGGGTGCGGGAACCGCCGGTTGTCTGCTGGCCAATCGCCTCAGCGCCGATCCGGCCAAGCGCGTCCTGCTGCTGGAAGCCGGCGGGCGTGACGACTATCACTGGATCCATATCCCCGTCGGTTACCTCTATTGCATCGGCAATCCGCGCACCGACTGGCTGTATCAGACCGAGGCCGAAGCGGGGCTGAACGGGCGCAGCCTGCGTTACCCGCGCGGCCGTGTGCTGGGCGGCAGCTCGAGTATCAACGGCATGATCTATATGCGCGGCCAGCAGCGCGATTACGACGGTTGGGCCGAGGCCGTCGCCGACCCCAGCTGGCGCTGGGATGAGACGCTGACCCATTTCAAGCAGCATGAAGACCATTGGCGGCTCGATGGCGAGGGCGCCTCCGACTTGTTCAAGTCCCGCCATGGCCATGGCGGCGAATGGCGGGTCGAACGCCAGCGGCTGCGCTGGGACATCCTCGATGCCTTCGCATCTGCAGCGCAGCAGGCCGGTATCCCGGCTACCGAGGATTTCAACGGCGGCAACAACGAAGGGGTCAGCTATTTCGAAGTCAACCAGCGCTCGGGCTGGCGCTGGAATACGGCCAAGGCGTTCTTGCGACCGACCTGCTATGGACGGCCGAATTTCGAGCAGTGGACCGGCTCGCAGGTGCAACGTTTGCTGTTCGATCAAACCGAAGGCCTGCCGCGCTGCAGCGGCGTCGAGGTACTCACGCCGCATGGCATCGAGCGCCCGCAGCTCAATCCAGGTGGTGAGGTTCTGCTCGCCGCCGGCGCCATCGGCTCACCGCAAATTCTGCAGTTGTCGGGCCTGGGGCCAAAGGCCTTGTTGCGTCAGCATGGGATCGAAGTGCGGCGGGATGCACCCGGAGTCGGCGCGAATCTGCAGGACCATTTGCAGATCCGCACGGTCTTCAAAGTGCAGGGGGCCAAGACCTTGAATACGCTGGCCAGCAGCTGGTGGGGCAAGGCGATGATCGGGCTGGAATATGCGCTCAAGCGCACCGGACCGATGAGCATGGCGCCGTCGCAGCTCGGTGCTTTCACGCGCAGCGGCCCCGACAAGGTCTGGCCCGATCTGGAATATCACGTGCAACCGTTGTCGCTCGATGCCTTCGGTGAACCGCTGCACAAGTTCAACGCTTTCACCGCCAGCGTCTGCAACCTGAATCCGACCAGCCGCGGTACGGTCCAGATTCGCTCGGCCGATGCTGCGGCAGCGCCGGCCATTGCACCGAACTATCTGAGTACCGACGAGGACCGGCGCATCGCCGCCGAAAGCCTGCGCCTGACAAGGCGCATCGTGGCGCAGCCGGCGCTGGCGCGTTATCAGCCCGAGGAGTTCAAACCCGGCGTGCAGTTCCAGACCGATGCGGAACTGGCGCGGCTGGCTGGCGACATCGCGACCACGATCTTCCACCCGGTCGGTACTTGCAAGATGGGTCGCGCCGACGATCCGATGGCCGTCGTCGACAGCCATCTGCGGGTGCGCGGCGTAATCGGCCTGCGGGTGATCGACGCCAGCGTGATGCCGACGATCACCAGCGGTAACACCAATTCACCGACGCTGATGATTGCCGAGCGTGCCGCCAACTGGATCAAGGCCGGCGAATAGACCTCAGGCCTTGAAACGATGCTCCAGATAAGCCAGCAGCGTGCGAATCGTCTGCGCCTCGCCGCCGATCGGCCGGCCAGGGCGGGCCGCATCATTCCAGGCAAACAGGTCGATATGCAGCCAGTCCTGGTTGGCGGCAACAAAATA
Source organism: Roseateles sp. (assembly GCA_044357665.1). Taxonomy (GTDB): domain Bacteria; phylum Pseudomonadota; class Gammaproteobacteria; order Burkholderiales; family Burkholderiaceae_C; genus Paucibacter_A. Next base: position 31,751 of record JBIKPD010000008.1, read on the forward strand.
TTCAAGGAACAGTGCGGCGGTGATCGCACCACCCAGGGCCGTCCTGCCGGTGTTGACGATGTCGCCGACCGAGCTGTCGATATTGACCTTGTAGGGCTCCCACAGCGGCATATGCCAGAGCGGATCGTCGAGCTTCATGCCGAGGTCGACCAGGTCGCGCGCGGTATCGAAATGCTTGCTGAACAAGGCCGGCAGATGGGCGCCGAGGGCCACCCTTGCGGCACCGGTCAAGGTGGCCAGGTCGATGATCAGCTCGGGCTTTGATTCGGAGGCATAGGCCAGCGCATCGCTGAGCACGACCCGGCCCTCGGCATCGGTATTGCCGATTTCGATCTGCAGGCCTTTGCGCGTCTTGATCACATCGCCGGGGCGGTAGGCATTGCCGGAGATCGAATTCTCCACAGCAGGAATGAGCACCTGCAGGCAGACCGGCAGCTTGAAGGCCATCACCAAAGCCGCCAGCCCCAGTGCATTGGCGGCGCCGCCCATGTCCTTTTTCATCTGGCGCATGCCGTCGGCACCCTTGATGTCGAGGCCACCGGTGTCAAAGCAAACGCCTTTGCCGACGATGCTGATGCGCGGTGCTTTCGGGTTGCCCCAGTTCAGCTCAATCAGGCGCGGCTCGCGCGAGCTCGCGCGACCCACCGCATGAATCGCAGGGAAGCCTTTTTTCAGCAGCGCTGCACCGACCACCTGGCTGAATTTGGCGCCATGCTGCTCAGCCACCATCCTTGCGGCCATGGCCAACTCCTCCGGCCCCATATGTTCGGCGGGCGTGTTGACCAGGTCGCGGGTGGCGGTTATTGCCGTGGCCAGAGCCAGGCCGCGCTGCGCCAACGGCCCGGGTGGCAGTATCAAAATGGCCGGCGCGCGGCGGCGCTTTTTGTAAAGATCGAACTGATAGGCGCCGAGCTCCCAAGACAAGGCGGCCTGCTCGGCATCAAGGCTGATCCCGTCGTCCGACAAGCTGTAGTTGCCTTCGGGCAAGGCCTGGGGTAGCGCGGCCAGGGCAAATGGATGCCGCGCATGGGCAACGCCGGCAAAGACCCGGCCGAGCCGGCCTTCGGCATCCGGCACCAAGGCATGGCTGTCGGGCGCGCCGACAAAACCGTTGGCAGCCAGCCAATTGCGGGTCGGTTCGGGCAGCTTTGCGGCGATGGCGCGGAAGGCGGTGCGGTCGACCACGGTGATGGCGATCGCGCCAGCAGGTGCGGATTTCTTCAGTTCAACAGTCATTGCGGCTCCGTTGCAGCTTGCGGAAAAACATGATTGTCGCCTGAGGGCTTCAACCGGAACGGCGCCAACAATTTGTAAAGAAATTCTTCATCATTGTGTCAACCGGCCTCAATTCAGGCGCGTTGTGACTGCAGTTGGATCGAAGTAGCGGTCCGGTGATTCGAAGATTGAGGCAGAAAGGCATCCCGCCATGAAGGTTCAGCAACGCAGTGAAACCCAGACCCGGCGCATTCCGATGCCCGAGTTGAATGGCGACAAAGGTCGCAAGCATGAGGCTTTTGAGCCCGGCAATTTTGGCTGCGACCGTCGCAGCTTGGCGCGTGCGATGCGCCTGGATCGCAAGCGCTGATCGAGGCAAGGAAAGCGCCCTCGGTCAAGCCAGGGGTGCCAGCAATAGTTCCAGATCCTGCGGTGTGAACTTGGTCAGTTCGGCCGGGTCGCTGCCCAGAATCCCATCTGCCAAGGCTTGTTTGCGGGCTTGCAGATCCAGCATCCTCTCCTCGATGCTGCCCGCCACCACCAATTTGTAGACAAAGACAGGCTTGTCCTGGCCGATCCGGTGTGCTCTTGCGCTGGCCTGCGCCTCGACCGCCGGGTTCCACCAGGGGTCGACATGGATGACCGTGTCGGCTGCGGTCAGGTTCAGACCGACCCCGCCGGCCTTCAAGCTGATCAACATCAGCGGTGATTCAAGCGCCTGGAAGCGCCGCACGATGTCGGCGCGCTGGCTGACCGGCGTTGACCCGGTGAGGGTCAAAAAAGGCAGATCCAGACGCTGCAGATCTTCGGCAATCAAGGCCAGCATCTCGGCGAACTGCGAAAAAACCAGCACCCGCCGGCCTGCTGCCAGCAACTCGGGCAGCATGTCGCCGAGCAACTCCAGCTTGGCGCGCTCCATTTCTGCCGGCAACTCGGCGCCCTTGACGAGGCGGGGGTCACAGCAGACTTGGCGCAGTTTCAGCAAGGCGTCCAGCACCGAGATCTGGGCCCCGGCAAAACCTTTGCGTTGCAACACGCGGCGCACCTGCTTGTCAGCCGCCACC
>JBIKPD010000101.1:0-11807 GCA_044357665.1 Roseateles sp.
GGGGTCAAGCGAGGAGAAGCTGTTGGCAACGGCGAAGACGGCTGTCTTGTCCTGCGCGATTGCGACTTGTGTGCCGCCCAGCGTCAGCGCGATGGCCAGGGACGCTTGCAACAGCGAAGCGGACAGAAATTTCAGGTTCATCGTTTTCTCCTTCAAAAAGCCTGGCGCAGGCCGACGTCATGGCGAGCCACGAAATGCTGGGGACCGACGGCATGCAAGGGCGCCACCGTCGGCAGGTCATTCAAATCACGCAGCGGGCTCGGAATATCGCCGCTGAGCAGCAAACCGGGTGGGCGCCGCCGGGCCGGATCAGCCACCGGCACGGCCGCCATCAAGCGGCGGGTGTATTCATGTTGAGGATTTTCGAACAAAGCCCGGCGCGGTCCGATCTCGACGATCTGGCCCAGATACATCACCGCCACCCGGTGCGCGACGCGTTCGACCACCGCCATATCGTGCGAAATGAACAAATAGGACAAGCCCAGCTCAGCCTGCAGGTCGAGCAGCAGGTTGACGATCTGCGCGCGGATCGACACATCAAGCGCCGACACCGCCTCATCGGCGACGATCAATTTGGGATTGAGCGCCAGCGCGCGTGCAATCGCCAGGCGCTGGCGCTGACCGCCGGAAAATTCATGCGGATAACGCTGCGCCGCCTCGGCCGGCAGGCCGACCCGCTGCAGCAGCCATTGCACCCTGGCCTCGGCCTGCGCCGGCGTGGCCAGCTTGTGGATATGGAGCGGCTCGGCAATCGAAAAACCGACTGTCAAGCGTGGATCAAGCGAAGCAAAAGGATCCTGAAAAATCATCTGGATGTCGCGCCGCAGCGGCTGCATCTCGCGCCGCGACAGGCTCGCCAGATCGCGACCGCCGAACAGGATCTGGCCCGAATCGGCGTCGACCAGGCGCAGCAGCGAACGGCCGGTGGTCGACTTGCCGCAACCCGACTCGCCGACCAGGGCCAAAGTTTCGCCAGCGCGCAACTCGAAGCTGACCTGCTCGACCGCATGCACCCGCTGCGTCACCCGGTTCAGCAAACCGCTGCGCACCTTGAACCTGGTGCTCAAGGCCTTGACCTCGAGCAGCAACTCGCCCGGCGGCCGATCCTGCACCTGCACCCCGGTCATCGCACCGGCTTCGTCCATCAGGGCAAAGCTGGCCGGCGAATCGCTGCCGGCCATCGCACCCATCGCCGGCACTGCGGCCAGCAAGGCCCGGGTGTAGCGATGCTGCGGCGTCTTGAACAGCGGCAGCGTCGCGCCCTCCTCGACCTTGGCGCCGCGCAACATCACGACGACCCGGTCGGCGCATTCAGCCACCACGCCCATGTCATGGGTGATCAGCATCACGCCCATCTTCAGCTCGAGCTGCAGCGAGCGGATCAGGCTGAGGATCTGCGCCTGTATCGTCACGTCGAGCGCGGTGGTCGGCTCATCGGCAATCAGCAAGACCGGCTTGCAGGCCAGCGCCATCGCGATCATCACGCGTTGGCGCATGCCGCCCGAGAGCTGGTGCGGATGCCGGTCCAGGCAGGCCTGCGCGGAAGGGATGCGCACCATATCGAGCAGCCGCAAGGCCTCGGCCCGCGCTTCGCTGCGACTGCGTCGCTGGTGGATGCGGATCGATTCGGCGATCTGTTCGCCCACGGTGAAGACCGGATTCAGCGAGGTCATCGGTTCCTGGAAAATCATCGCAATCTCGGCGCCGCGGATCGCTTTCATCCGCGCTTCGCTGGCCTGCAGCAGATCCTGCTGACCGGCCTGACGCGAGTTGAACCAGATCCGGCCCTGGTCGATGGCGCCGCCGCCATGCTCGACCAAGCGCATGATCGTCAGCGCGGTCACCGACTTGCCCGAGCCCGACTCGCCAACGATGGCCAGCGTCTCGCCAGCGCCGACCTCAAAATTCAGATCCCGCACCACCGCCACAGGACCAGCTTCGGTCCTGAAGCTGACCGTCAGGTCCTCGACCTGCAGCAGCGGCTTGTCGCCTGGCTGCATCAGGCCTCGTCCCGGTAAATCGCCACCACCGGCGCATTGCCCAGGCTCACATGGCCGCGGTACATGCCGGTGGTATTGAAGGGCAGGCTGAATTCGCCATTGGCGGCCAGGGCGATCAGCCCGCCAGTCCCGCCGAGTTTGGGCAGTTTTTCCAGCACCACCTGCTCGGCCGCAGCCTTTACCGACAGACCCTGATAAGCCATCAGCGCCGACACATCAAAGGCCGCGCAACTGCGCATGAAGGCCTCGCCGGTGCCGGTGCATGACACTGCCACCGTCGCATCATTGGCATAGCAGCCGGCGCCGATCAAGGGCGAATCGCCAACCCGGCCGACGGCCTTGTTGGTCATGCCGCCGGTCGAAGTGGCTGCCGCCAGATGACCCTGCAGATCCAGCGCCACCGCGCCAACGGTGCCCAATTTGCTCTGCTCGACGATCGGTGCCTGCCCCTCTGCCTGACAGTCTGCCTGCCCATCATGGTCGAGCAAAGCCCCGGCATCGGTCTGCTGCGCGCGCTGCAGCTGTTCGAGCCGCTGCTTGGTGCCGAACCAGTCGGGGGCGACCTGCTCCAGCCCATGGCTGGCGGCCAGCGCATCGGCGGCCGCGCCGACGAACATCACATGCTTGCTGTGGCGCAGCACCGCAAGCGCTGCCAGCACCGGATTGCGCGTACGGCTGAGCCCGGCCACAGCGCCGGCCTGCAAGTTCGAGCCATCCATCACGCAGGCGTCGAGCTCATGGGTGGCAGCCGCGGTGTAGACCGCGCCCTTGCCGGCATTGAAGAGCTCGCATTCCTCCAGCTGGCGCACCGCCTCGACCACCACATCGAGCGCCGCAGCCCCGGCGGCGAGTTGCGCCTCGCCGGCCAGCAAAATCGCCTGCAAAGCACTGCGATAGCGGGCTTCCTGCACTTCATCCATCTTGCTGCGCAGCAAGGTGCCGGCGCCGCCGTGGATCAGCAATACCGCCGTCTTGGGTGAACTCATCATTTTTCCTGTTCTTTGCTTTGCCGCTTACCGGCCCGCGTTTTTTTGATATGCAGCCAAGGCAGAACACAGCGAGCCAACTCCTGGGCGCGATCGACCGCTTGTGGCGTACGCCTGGCCACTGCGGCGCACAAGGCCTCGATGCAGGCCAGCGTCGCCGCATGCGAGCTGGCCGACATCTGTTTGGCCGCATGGATGGTGATCCTCGCGTCGGCCAAGGGCGCGACCGGCGAGCCCTGCTGGTCGGTCAGCACCAATAGCTTGACACCCCGCTCACGCGCCATCCGGCCGAGCAAGACTGCGTCTTCGCTATAGCGCGGCATCGCCACGATGATCAACAGATCTTCGGGGCCGAGCTTGAAAATCTGCCTTGCCGCATGCGACGGCCCGGGCATCTGCGCCAGCGTGGTCACATTCGGGCAATAGGCATCCAGGCCATGCTGAAGCAGACCGGCCAGATAGGCGCTGGCGCCGAAGCCCAGCGTGTTGACGCTGCGAGCGGCCAAGATCATGTCGACCGCACGTTCACAAGTGGCAGGGTCGAGCGACTCGCGGCAAGCCTCGAGGTTGCGCATGTCTTCGTCCAATGACATCGCCATCGCCTCGGCACAGCTGGCCGGACCCTGTGCCAAGCCGCTGCGCAGCCGTTCGACCGGCGCCAGCGTCGCGGCAAAAGCACGCGTCAACTCGGTCTTGAACTGGGCGTAACCGCGAAAGCCGAGCGCAACGGCAAAGCGGTTGGCCGATGCGATCGACACCCCCACTCCGCGGGCGAAATCATCGATCGACGCCGTCGCAGCCCGGAACGGATCAGCCAGCACAGCCGCGGCCATGCGCTGCTGAGTCGCAGGCATCGAGGCGGCACGCTGCGCAATCAACTGCAGCATATCGACCCGCCGCCGCAGAGATTCAAGTTAAAGCAAGGCGATGAAAAATAATTTCCATCATTTGAATATTTCATGAAAATATTTTTTCATTCGCTTTCAATTCGGCCTATCCGCAGAAACCCTTGATTCGACGGGCATGACGGTTTTCCTGACTCAGCGCAAGATCGCCGTTTTCAGCCGCAAAATCAATCGCCGGGCTGTCGGCTCACACGCTGCTCAGCGCCCTTGCTCACCGCAGCTTAGTCGCCACCTCGCGCAAGCCGACAAGCCTCGCTGATCATGCCTTGCCCGCTGAGGGACAATCGGCGCATGAAGATGCGCATTTCCCAGATTCTTTTCTCGCAGGGCTTCGGCACGCGCCGGCTTTGCTCGGGCCTGCTGTTCAATGGTGAAGTCAGCATCAAGGGCGACGTGATCGGCGATCCGGATGAATTGTTCGAGACCGAAGGCCTGCAATTCGAAGTCAGCGACAAGACCTGGCCCTATTGCGAAAAGGCGCTGATCCTGCTGAACAAACCGGCCGGCTATGAATGCTCGCAAAAGCCCAAACATCATCCGAGCGTGATGACCTTGCTGCCCGGCCCGCTGCGCGAACGCGATGTGCAGCCAATCGGCCGGCTCGACGAAGACACCACCGGCCTGCTGCTGCTGACCGACGATGGCGCCTTGATCCACAAGCTGACCAGCCCCAAGCACCATGTGCCCAAGGTCTACGAGGCGCAATGCAAGCATCCGGTCACGCCGGAGATGGTGGCGCAATTGCTCGCCGGGGTCGAATTGCACGAACCCGAGCCCAGGCTGCTGCCCGGCAAGAGCCCGGCCAAGCCTTTGGTGGCGCGCAAGCCCGAGCAGGTGCGCGCTGAAGGCGCCGAGGCTTTCGGCACCCATGGCTTGCGGCTGACGCTGATCGAAGGCAAATACCATCAGGTCAAGCGCATGATCGCGGCGGTGGGCAACCGGGTCGAATCGCTGCACCGGCCGCAGTTCGGCGCCCTCACGCTGCCGCCGGATCTGAAACCGGGTGAATGGATCTGGATCGCCAGCCCGAGCCTGATCACGCCCTGACGGTTCCCTTCTACACCCGCTTCCACCCTGTCCTGAGCCAGGACAGCAGCCACAAAAAACATTCCATGCAGGTTTTCCGCGGTTTTCACCATCCAGGCATTGCCAGCGCTTGTGCGCTGACGATAGGCAATTTCGACGGTGTCCATCGCGGCCATCAGGCGATGCTGGCCCTGCTCAAGTCCGAAGCCTCGCATCGCGGCCTGCCTTCCTGCGTGATGACCTTCGAGCCGCATCCGCGCGATTACTTCGCTGCCAAACTCGGCAAACCCGAACTGGCGCCGCCGCGCATCGCCCTGCTGCGCGACAAGCTGCAGGAACTGGCCCGCTGCGGCATCGACCAGGTGATCGTGCTGCGCTTCGGCGAATCGCTGGCCTCGCTGTCGGCGCAGGATTTCATCGAATTGGTCCTTCGCCGCGGGCTGGGCACGCAATATATCCTCGTCGGCGACGACTTCCGCTTCGGTGCCAAGCGCCAGGGCGATTACGCCACGCTCGACGCTGCCGGCCGCGGCCCAGCGGGTTTCGATGTCGCGCGGATGATGAGCTACGAAGTGCATGGCCTGCGCATCAGCAGCTCGTCAGTGCGCGATGCGCTGCACCGGGGCGATATGGCTGGCGCAGCGCAATTGCTCGGCCGGCCCTATTCGATCTCGGGCCATGTGGTCCATGGCCGCAAGCTCGGCCGCAGCCTGGGCGAATCAGCAATGGGCGCAGCCGATGGCTTTCGCACGCTGAACCTCGACTTCAAGCATGACAAGCCCGCCGCCAAGGGCATCTTCGTCGTGCGCGTGCATGGACTCGCGGGGCAAACGCTGGACGGCGTGGCCTCGCTGGGAGTGCGGCCGACCGTCGAGGATGCCGGCCGGGTGCTGCTCGAAGTGCATTGCCTGAACTGGCCGGCCGAGTTGGGCGCCAATGGCGGCTACGGTAAACTCGTGCGCGTGGAACTGCTGCATAAACTTCGCGACGAAGCCCGCTATGAGGGCCTGCCGGCCTTGACGGCTGCGATCAATCAGGATGCGGCCGATGCCAGGGCCTTCCTGGCCACCCATGCGGCCTTGCATCGCCAGACCAGCCGCGACCGAATTTGATGCCGGCAGCCCGGGCCGGCAAGGCTTGGCTGCCAACCTTCCAGAACCGATCCGGATACAACCGGCCAGGCATTGCCTGACCCGAACCTACGCCTCAGCGCCGCCATGACCAAAGAATCGACCCCACAAGACTACCGCGCCACGCTCAACCTGCCCGACACCCCGTTCCCGATGCGCGGCGACCTGCCCAAGCGCGAGCCGGGTTGGGTGCAAGCCTGGGAAGACCAGGGCGTCTACAAGAAGCTGCGCGACGCACGCTGCGGCGCACCGAAGTTTGTGCTGCATGACGGCCCGCCTTATGCCAACGGGCAGATCCATATCGGCCATGCGGCCAACAAGATCCTCAAGGACATGATCGTCAAGGCGCGCCAGCTCGAAGGCTTTGACGCCGCTTATATCCCCGGCTGGGACTGCCATGGCCTGCCGATCGAAAACCAGATCGAGAAGACCTTCGGCCGCGGCCTCTCGCGCGACGAAGTGCAAGCCAAGAGCCGCGCCTATGCCGGCGAGCAGATCGACGCACAGCGCCATGATTTCAAGCGCCTGGGCGTGCTCGGCGATTGGGGCAAGCCCTACCGGACGATGGACTTCAAGAACGAGGCCGGCGAGATCCGCATCCTCAAGCGCTTGTTCGAGCGCGGCCACGTTTACCGCGGGCTCAAGCCGGTCTACTGGTGCTTTGATTGCGGCTCGTCGCTGGCCGAATTCGAAATCGAATATGCCGACAAGCACAGCCCGGCCGTCGATGTCTCCTTCCTCGCGGCCGAGCCGGCCAAGCTCGCCGCCGCCTTCGGCCTGGCCGGCCTGGACAAGCCGGCCTTTGCCGTGATCTGGACCACCACACCCTGGACCATCCCCGCCAACCAGGCGCTGAACCTGAACGCAGCGCTGACCTACGCGCTGGTCGATACCGAACGCGGCATCTACCTGGTCGCTGAAGCCTTGGTCGAGAAATGCCTGGCGCGCTGGCAGCTCGAAGGTCGGGTCATCGCCACCGCCCTGGGGCAGGCGCTGGAGTTGCTCAAGTTCAAGCATCCGCTGGCCCATGTCGATGCCGGTTTCGACCGCGAAAGCCCGGTCTACCTGGCCGACTACGCCACCGCCGAAGACGGCACCGGCCTGGTCCATTCGGCGCCTGCCTACGGCGTCGATGACTTCAACAGCTGCGTGGCCCATGGCATGGCGTTCAAGGACATCATCAACCCGGTGCAGGGCAATGGCCAGTACGAGGCCGGGCTGCCGCTGTTTGGCGGCCTGCATATCTGGAAAGCCAACCCGGTGATCGCCGATGCGCTCGAAGCCGCCGGCCGGCTGCTCTCGCACAACAAGATCAATCACAGCTACCCGCATTGCTGGCGCCACAAGACCGCGGTGATCTACCGCGCCGCAGCCCAATGGTTCGTCCGCATGGATGCAGCCGAAGCCGGCAATGCGGGGCTTTTTGCCAGCGAACAGCCCGAAAAAACGCTGCGCCAGACCGCGCTGGATGCGATCGACGCGACTAGTTTTTATCCTGAGAACGGCCGCGTGCGGCTGCGCGACATGATCAAGGGCCGGCCCGACTGGTGCATCTCGCGCCAGCGTTCCTGGGGCGTGCCGCTGCCGATCTTCCTGCACAAGGATTCAGGCCTGGCGCATCCGGACACCCTGGCTTTCATCGAGCGGGCGGCGCAGCTGGTCGAGGCCGGCGGCGTCGAAGCCTGGGCCAAGCTCGACCCGGCGCAATGGCTGGGCGAAGACAGCATCCATTACAGCAAGGGCGCCGACATCCTCGACGTCTGGTTCGATTCGGGATCGACCTTCGAGCATGTGCTCAACGGCAGCCATGCCGGCGCCGCCCATGACAGCGGCCCCGAAGCCGATCTGTACCTTGAAGGCCATGACCAGCATCGCGGCTGGTTCCACTCGTCCTTGCTGATCTGCTGCGCCTTGCATGGCCGAGCACCTTACCGGGGCTTGCTGACCCATGGTTTCGTCGTCGACGGCCAGGGCCGCAAGATGAGCAAATCGGTCGGCAATGTGGTCGCGCCGCAAGTCGTCAGCGACAAGCTCGGCGCCGAGATCATCCGGCTCTGGTGCGCCTCGACCGATTACTCAGGCGATCTGGGGCTCGACGACAAGATCCTCGCCCGGGTTGTCGACGCCTACCGCCGGATCCGCAACACGCTGCGCTTTTTGCTCGCCAACACCAGCGACTTCAACGCCGCCACCGACTCCGTGCCGCTGGCGCAAATGCTTGAAGTCGACCGCTATGCGCTGGCGCGTGCGGCCGAATTGCAGGCCGACATCCTGGCCCATTACCAGCGCTACGAGTTCCATCCGGTGGTGGCCAAGCTGCAGATCTATTGCTCGGAAGACCTCGGCGGCTTCTACCTCGATGTGCTGAAAGACCGGCTCTACACCACCGCGCCGGGCAGCCTGGCGCGCCGCTCGGCCCAGACCGCGCTGGCGCAGATCACCCAGGCGATGCTGCGCTGGATGGCGCCGTTCCTGAGCTTCACCGCCGAGGAAGCCTGGCAGGTGCTGGGCCATGACAACTCCATTTTTGCCGAGACCTATTGGCAGTTCGAGCCCGCAAACGACCAGGCGCTGGGCCGCTGGAGCCGCATCCGCGAAATCCGCGAGGCGGTCAACCGCAGCCTGGAAGACCTGCGCAAGGGCGGCGGTATCGGCTCTTCGCTGCAGGCCGATCTGCTGCTGGGCGTGAACCCGCAGGACCATCAGCTGCTGCAAAGCCTGGGCGCCGACCTCAAGTTCGTCTTCATCACCTCATCGGCGACGCTGGTCGCAGCGGACGAGTTGACCGTCACGGTGACGCCGGCGACCGCGCAGAAATGCGAACGCTGCTGGCATTACAGCGCCGATGTCGGCAGCATCGCTGCGCACCCGACGATCTGCGGGCGCTGCGACAGCAATCTGCATGGCAGCGGCGAAATCCGCCAGGTGGCCTGATGAAAACCATTCGCAAAGGAAACAAGCTGGCGCAATGGCTGGCGGTCGCGCTGATCGTCATGCTGCTCGACCAGTTCACCAAGGTGCTGATCGTCGGCAGCTTCCAACTGGGCGAAAGCAGCCTGGTGACCAGCTTCTTCAACGTCGTGCGGGTGCACAACAGCGGCGCAGCGTTCAGCTTCCTGGCCGGCGCTTCGGGCTGGCAGCGCTGGTTCTTCGTCGGGCTCGGTTCCGTGGCGGCGGTCTTCATCACCTGGATGCTTTTGCGCCATGGCCAGCAGACATTGTTTGCCTTCGCCTTGAGCATGATCCTGGGCGGCGCCATCGGCAATGTGATCGACCGCCTGCTCTACGGCCATGTGGTCGATTTCGTCCAGGTCCACTGGGCCGGTTGGTACTTCCCGGCCTTCAATGTTGCCGACAGCGCCATCAGCGTCGGCGCCGCCTGCCTGATCTGGGACGAAATCCGCCGGGTGCGCAAGACCTGAACCACTCGATGGCCAAGGCATTTAAAACACCCGTAAACAGCCTGCAAAGCAATGCGGGCCAATTCGAGCTTGAACAGCAAGTGAAAGATATTGCCGAAGACGGGCTCATCATCATCGAGCCGCTGTACAAGGTCGAATATTCACTCGATGAACTGCTGGCGGAGATCACGGCTGAGAATGCTCACCCGGAAGCAAGGTTCGGCTCAGCTATGGGCAAGGAAGCGCTGTAGTTTGATCGCTGCCGGGGGCCAGCAATGTTTCGAAGGCGCTGCGCCGCTGGCCGAGGCCCGCGTGAATCCGTCAAACCCTGAAGCGCCACATCCTGCCGACCATTTCGATCGAGAACTTGACCGCGTAGAGCGTCAGCAAGATGCCGACAAAGTCTCCCACGGCCATGAAAAACGCGGTCGAGAGGAACTCCTCCACCGGCGCTCCGGACAGGCGTAGCACCTGCATCATCGACCCGCTGATCAGGGATGAGAGCAAGGCCAATTGCAGCAACTGCTTGCCATTCATCTGAATGAGCTCGACCTCAACCGTCTCGACCTTGCTGAAAACCCAGCCCGCTATCCAGGGCGCATAGCCCGAGATCGCGCCAATCAGCAGCAGCCCCGGCAGATCGACCAACCCGGTCGTTTCCTGCCAGGCCAGATAAATCGTCGCCATCGCGATGCCGCTGCATCCCAGCATGCCAAACAGCAAGAACGCCAGCAAACGCACCCCCGCCGGCAAGAAAATGAAGTTGACGCCCTGCGCATATTCAGCCGAGAACATCCAGCTGTTCAGCTTGAAACAGGCCAGGTAGGCGATAGCCGAAAGTACAAAGATCGCGGCGTTTTTGACGTATGGCATGAAGTGGCACCAATCCGAGTTCGACTTGCAGTGAGCAAGAAAAATGTTTCATTCTTGAAGTCCTACCCGGCAGCGGGTTGATTCGCCCAGGTTTTTACAAGAAATCCTGCAGTAGAGACGCCGCTGGCGGCAAAAGGTCAGGGCAAAGCGTGAAATATTTGGGGGAAAGTGGCATTGGGGACTGGGGACGGGACCGGTTTCGACTGCTTGGGCCAGACTGCCATGCCGGTCGCAGCCCTCCAAATAGCCAGATCAGATCGGCCAGCCCTCAGACGTTCGCGCGAAGCTTGTCGAAAGATCATCGGCAGAAAACCCATAAATCGACAACCTTCACCCGCCCCGGATGGTAGATAAAGCCAATCCCTTAAATATCGGCAACTGTTCTTGAACGAACAGTTGCCCCACTTTTATTTCTGTCACAGGTCAAGGAATCGCCATCCACCGTCAATTCCACCCACAACGCCGTTTCTTTCCGCATCAATTCAAGCCGCTCACGAAGGCAAGACTCTGTTGCTCGCGCCCTGCTCCATCAGCAACAACATTTGCTCGATGGACAGACGATCGCAGGCGGCTTTGTCTTGTCGGTATTGACTGGAAAGATTCACCCAGGCTTTGGTCGAGAGCAATTGGGTCGAGGCGTAATTGACTTGCAGAACGCCTGCATCGGCCAACTGCTGTGCGGTGCTTGAGAACACGCCACGCGAAACACAGCAGAGATTCGCCAGCAGGGTCTGCTTGACCGGAATCGCCAATGCGCTGTCGGGCAAATCGACCGCCAGATGCGAATAACTGCAATGCAGGGCCTCGGCCAGCATGGCCAAGCCGAAAACAACCCGCGCCGCCGGATCGGCAGCGGTCAAGAGGTGGCGCATAGCCGTTTGCCAATACTTGCGCCAGGCCTGCTGGCGTGCGATGTAGCGTGAAAATTCAGCCTCTTTTTCGAAGGCGTCGAGCGCTGCTTGTTGCGGAATGATCAGCAAGCGTGTCGGGGCCAGGCATAAATAGTCCTGCCCGGCAATCGGCGGATTGAGCATTTCTCCTCCGCCAAGCCAGGTTCCGAGACCATGAATATTGGCCGGGATGAGTTCGTCCTTGTTGCTCTTGCTGACCTGCCCGGCGCCAACCAGACCGCTGAGGATGCAGATCATCGGCACCATCACCTTTTGGCCGAAATGCTCACCGCTTTCGAACTGGCGCAATTCGATCAAAGGCAGCAACTGGCTCACCCTCGGCTCTGAAAAGCCGATCTGGCGCAGCAGGCCCTGCGCGTGCATGGCGATGCCTCTCGTGGGCAAGGCGACTCCGTTCATGCCATCAAGCCCGACCGGGTCAAAGCGAACAAGCTTCGAGCAGCCCAAGCCCCGGCGCAGCAATGCTGTTCCGAGCTGAGGTCAACAGGTGACGACGCCAGTCTCAATGAGGCAGGAAATAAATGTTTCATTCGATTTATATCGTCAATAAAATGATTTATTCAACAATATCAGCT
>JBIKPD010000102.1:0-11798 GCA_044357665.1 Roseateles sp.
AACATCACCAGCCACGAAGCTGAAGCTGACGCCAACTCCCAAAAACCAGGTATTCGGACAGAGTGGCCGCAACAGTCTGATCAGCTTTTCCTGCTTAGGGCAGGGCAGCCCTATGAACACGATATGCGGTTGCCATTCATGCAAAGCAAATCGCATGAAATTCGTCTCTGCAGGCTTGCGTTCGAAGCCTAAGGGTGGGCAATGAGTTCTGGCTGTTTCGCCTTTTCCTTCGACCACGGTTGACAAGAAATTGACTGCCTTATCGGCACTGCCTTCGTTTCCGCCGATCAAGGCAACTCTCAAGCCCGCCTGGGTGGCAAGTTTGAACAGGGATACAAATAGATCGGAACCAGGCAACCGCGCTGGCAACGGGTCGCCTTGCAACCGACTGGCCCAGACGATCGGCAGGCCGTCGGCGGTGAACATGGTGGCCTCGCTGACCAGTTCACGAAACGAAGGATCGCAGTGCCAGCGCCTGAGAATGTCGACGTTGGGAGTCACTACCCACCCGCCCTGCCCGTCTGCTGCGTGCCGGCAGATATGGCCCGCCAAGGCAGCCACTGTGGTTGCGACGAAAGGCAGACCATCAACCATCACTCGGGTCAGACCATCGGGAATGCTCGCGCCCGCGGGCCGGGCGGCTGCTGGCAAGGCTTTCTCCGGCTGGATAGGTGCGAGTTCATCCATAAGGGAAGGGCTTCTCAACAGTCCCAAGAACGGGCGTTGTTTCGTGCTTGCAATCTGGATGCTTCGCCATGCCGGGAAACGATGAGGGCTTGCTGCCGCGCAATAGGCGACCCAGTACTTCATCGGCGCCCGACCTAGCTGTAAGTCGCAGTTCATTCATGATCGGTCGCAGCGTTGAACAGCGCAGCTAGCTTGCCCGCTTCTTTCTCGATGTCGTGCAATTCGATTGCAGCCAGCTTGGCTGCTTCACCCATGCGCGCCAGTTCTTCAAGCGGGCAATTCAGACAGGCTCCCATTGCAGCGGCGCAGGCTTGAACATCCCCTGGAGGAAATAGCCAGCCATGTTCGCCGTGCCGCACCAGTTCAGGAATTCCGGTGATCCAGGTTGTGACGACTGGGCGCTTCAAGGCCATCGCTTCGATCAAGACGATGGGCAGCCCTTCTGCAAAGCTCGCTAAGACCAGTGCCCGCGCCCCGATGATTTCGTCTCGCACCTGGGCGCTGGTGATCCAGCCGGTGATGCGGACATTCTTCTTAAGGCCCAACTCGGCAACCCTGGCTTCGATCAGCGGCCGCTGTTCACCGTCACCGGCCATCACCAGCTCGAAGTCAATGCCCTGTGCTGCAAGCAAGCCGGCGGCCTCGATCAGCAGGAGATGGCCCTTGGGGTCGCTGAGCCGGCCAACGCAGACCAGTCGATGGCCCGACGGTGGCGGAACAGTGTTTTCGTAGAAGGCTCGCTCAAGACCACAGCGCACCAGGTTGACCTTGCTCCATTGCGAGGGCTCCATCCAACGATAGAGCTGGCTGCGGCAGTAGGAGGTCACAGCGATGACGAAACTTGCCCGCTTCAATTTCTCGCGAAGATGCAAAAACTCCGGCTTGTCGAATTCCTCTGAGCCATGCACTGTGAAGCTATAGGAGGGGCCGCCCAACTTGTTGACCAGCATCGCCACCTCGGCGGCGTTGGTGCCGAAGTGGGCATGCAGGTGGGTTGCCTCGGCATCGCGCAGCCAACGCAGCGCAAGGCAGGCTTCGGCCAGGTAGATCAGGTGCACAGGCCAGGGTCGATCGGCTCGACGGGACATTCGCAACGCCAGCAAGAATGCAGAAATCCAGCGACCTGGCGAGGCAATCAGGGCCTGCGCTGAAGCCCAGGCCAACGCGGACATACCGCTCTGCAGCAGATACCGGGTCTTGGCGATCTCCGCTTGGTCTTGAGGATCTGGCGCATCATCTGCCCAACCGCGTACAGCCAGTCTGAAGATCGGAAGGCCCAGCTGCTCGAGGGCCAGGATCTCGCGCCGGATGAAGGTGTGGCTGACTTTAGGGTAATGGCTGACCAAGTAGGCGATGGTCATAAGGCCGTCCTAGGCACTTGACCGGCTGCGATGCACTTCAAAGTCAAAAGACCTGATCGGGGCGTTGTGGACATACCGATACGGGTTACGTACCACCTGAACTGCGCACCGCAATTGCGATCCTGAAGCCGGCAGTGCAAGCCACGCGGGCGAGCCGCCACGCGGCGCCCGAACCGATGACCCGGCAGTGCCCATAAGGGCTGCATGCGATGCAACTTGCCGCGACTCCCCGCGCAGCGGGTCAGGTCAACTTGCCAGTCATGGTCAGCCATGTCAGCGCTCAGCCTCATCGCCGCCTACAGCCACCAGGCTGCCGCCAACCGACGAGGCTTGCCCGCCCACCCCACTGTAGGCAATTGCGACAGCCCTGGCCTGCTCGGCAGGCCAATTGAAGACGACAACGCGCTCGTCTGCCAGTTCGCCGCTGTCAAAGAGCTTTTGTGAAGACCTAAGCGCGAACAACTGCAGACGTAATCTTGCGCCGCCCGTTGCGTGGGTAGTCAGCCGGAACGCTTC
The DNA here is from genome assembly GCA_044357665.1 of Roseateles sp. Classification (GTDB taxonomy): domain Bacteria; phylum Pseudomonadota; class Gammaproteobacteria; order Burkholderiales; family Burkholderiaceae_C; genus Paucibacter_A. Next base: position 2,565 of record JBIKPD010000102.1, read on the forward strand.
GCCCGCCTTGGGAATTGCCCACGTGACCGGGTTCAGAATCCGGCCGCTGTAATTGGTTTGCACCACCGGGCCAGATGCCGGAGCAAACATGAGGCGTTGCTGCCAGGTGTCGTAGACGCCGGCCTGGTTGCCGCTGTCAAGTTTCCAAGCACCGCGCATTGACAGCAAGTTGAGCCGGCGATCCATTTTCATGGCCTTGCCATCGCCGTCTAGCCAGCCAGATGTCTTGATGACTTGGCGCAATGCAGCGCGGATGCGGTCGAGGTCCCTCGCTACGGCGTTATCCCATTTGCTGCCGTGAAGGTTGAAGTCGCTGCCGTTTTCCACATAGATGACGAAAGGCGTGCCGACGTTCCGATCAACCACATAGGCACCGTAGACCTTCAAGGTCTCGGCGACCTTGCGAAGCTTGGCATTGCTGATGGTCAGGGTGTCGAAGTTGCCCGGGAGCATCAGCAGCGCGCCCTCTGGGATGCGGCCAGTGTTTGTCGTTGCAGCACTGCCGTCTGCAGAAGTGGCGGGATAAACATATGCCGGGTTCGCGCTCAAGGCATTGAAGGTGAGCGAGGCTGCCAAGGCATGCCTGTAGATCCCATCGCCATCATCGACTTCATGCTTGCGGATGATGCCGCCCATGCTGGGTACGGCAGCGGCCCGAGCGCCCTGGAAATAATGCCCCGGTTCACCCCAGCCACGCCCACCGATACTTGTCCATGCATATTGGCCGGCGCGCCATTGACCATCGATATTCTTCAACTGAAAGAATGAATGCACGATGCCCAAGCCGGGATCAACGATGTCGGCGTGCCCGTCCGATCCGGAGGCAGGCAGCACTCCGGCGGGCCAATGGGCAATCTCTACGGTCTGTCGGTATTCCTCGGCATCCGGAATCCAGACGCCACGCCGGCCTGGCAAGGCAAGCACCGGCATTGATTGATCGTCTGCCGAAGCGAGAAATACGCCCGTCGAGTATTTACCCTGTGCGACGGTTGGAAAATAATCTGACCGAGGAATCTCGAAATTATCGAGCACCGGAGTCACCGGTCGCGCGTTCCAGGGTGACTGTACGGAAAAAGGCTTCAGGTATGTACCCCACAAGCCCTCTGCGGATACCGCCATTGAGCCGCCGAGTGAAATAAATACTATTATATATTTCAACAAATCAAATAAACCTTCTTTAGGTAAATATGAATTCATCGGAATCACCAGTTAACCTGGATTAGCACGCAAACGATTGCCAACGCCACTTGGCGGAATCCCAGTGATAGTTTGCCGCTGCAAACTGGATACCATTGCGCAGGCAGCACCGATAAAGAACCAAAAATACCAGTTGTAGACAAGATAACCAAGCATATTATCCGAAAGAGAAATTATCAAATACCCAAACAGCAACGCTGTCGCAAACATTTTCAGCATGTAATTGACTCTGAAATTTTTTCTCAACATCCCGAAGCAAGCAATAAACATCCACAAGTAGGTGATCACTCCAAAGACGCCGACATCAAAAAATAACTGCACCAGTACATTGTGCGCACTGAAATTTACTCTCCCTCCCATCGAATTAAATATTGGATAATAAAAAAAGAAACCACCATTCCCGTAACCAAAAAAATAGCGTATGGGCTCCATCCATTGCAACCCGTCTTGCCACGCCAACTGACGCCAGGCAAAAGAATTAAGCCTTGCATATTGAACTGCAACGTTGCCCTGGTTCAAGTCAAATATTCGATCGCGAAACTCCGGGACCAACATCGCCAATGCCGGGAGAAGGCACAAATATATTAGGTAACGGCGCTCGAATATAATTCCATATATTCCAAACATAACTGCTGCAGCCAGCCAGGCACTGCGTGTCTTCGTGCTATATAGCACAATCAATAAAACCATCATGTATAAAACCGCCCACAGCACTTTCCAGCTCATCAAATAATTAGCGCCCCGCTTTATCAAATAAAAATTCAATGCAATTATCAGCGTAGTATAGAATGCCAAAATATTCGGATGAGGAAATGGCCCGGCATAACGCTCCGACACAGTCTCCGCACCATTGAGGGAAGAATAGGCCTGTCCATTCAAAATATAGCCAATAGATATAATCATCACCGGCACGGACGACCCTAGAATAAGGCGCAAAGCCCTCTCCATTGAGGGTAAATCGTCGACGAGATAAAAAGCCGCCACGAACATCGCAAAGGTGGATACCTGCGCCAACAATTGGCGCGCCTCCGGATATGCATCTGGAGCATGCAACAAGCCTATCAACTGCAGGCTCAGAAACGGCAGCCATGCCCACCATGCTTGTCGCGGCACCCGCTTCGGGTCCTTCAGCACCAAGGTGAAAGCGATCGCAATGATGGCCAGATTAACCATCCCGCCAAGACCCGTGAAATTTCCGAAACGAGTATTTTCAAAGATTGGATCGGCGGCAGCGCGGAACAGGATTATTACAGCCACCAAAGCCTTTTGATCTATATAGAATGTGAATCCCAATAAAATCAATACTGGCAATGCCACGAACAACATGGGTCGTTCAGCAACGGTGCTCCCCAGCAGTGCGCACAACAGTCCAAGAAAAATTCCAAGCATCAACAAAAATAATGTTGGCTTTATGAGCGGTGTATTTATTTTAATACGTCCTGATAGTTTTTAATATGGAGAAAAGCGCCTCCCCATGATTTTAAAAAATCCCTAATTGATCAATATATTTCTATATTCCCCAGGCATAGCCTCAACCAGTTCGACCAGAAAATCCGCCATGGTTTTTTGGGAAGTGGCGACTTCATCTGAACTCCTGAGCCTCTGCGATGCACGCACCAGCACGCCGTCAGGTATGCGCCCGGCCAGGCCTTCCTTGAGGATGTACCAGCGAGCCTTCAAACCGTCGCCGCCGTACTGCGTGCCGATCCTGATCCAGTACTGCACGGCTTCCATGCTCCCGCGGTTTTGGGTCAGCAAGCTCACAGTCGGTACCGGCTCTGCCTTGCCGGCCATGACCAAGGACTTGCCAGCCTGCAGGCTGACGACGGCATAGCCCTGCGCCGGATAACAGACCTCCGGGCGGTGGACCTTGACGTCTTGCCTTTGCCTTTCACCCCAGGCCAGGGCCAGCATCACGCGCTGGCCCTGGCTGTTCACATAGGTGCGCATAACGGTCTGGTCATAGGGTTGCTCTGACTGGTTCTCGACACCTCGCGACACATCGACCTGCAACTGCTTATCGCTGACCGCCTTCCAGTCGCCGAATGCCATCGGCACGCTGTTTTCCAGGTTCGGAGCATCGCCACGCGCCTGTAACTGCGGCGTTGCAAAGGCAGCCAGGGCGGCAGCAAGGAGCATCGCCAAGGCAGCACAGAAGGCGGTCCTGGCGGGAATTCTTGTACGCGGCGGTAGGGCAATTTCGGTCTGCTGCATGGTTCTAGCCCGGGCTTAACGCCAGACCCGCTTGGATAGCAAACGCAGGGTGCTGTCGGTCAAGACAATCAACAGCAGCGCCGTCAGGAACAAGGCCATGCCCGACAACTCGTGCATGAAGCCCTGACCCACTTCATCGCCGAAGTAATAGGTCAGCAAGGCGAGGATCAGGATGCGAATGGCATTGGATGAAAACGAAATCGGCACGATCAGCAAGGCAAGCGTGAAGTTGCGGAAAACCGACTCATGCCTGACGACATTCATGTAGAGCAAACCCAAGGCTTCGAGCGTGAAAAGCGAGTTCAGGCCGGCACAAGCATCGGACACAAGCAACTGGTAACCGCCGATGGTCAACATCACACCCGACCGGGCCACCGGATAGCCCAGCCAGAACAACATCTGCTCGCTGGCGTATGAGGCGCCGATCTTCATCGGCTGTGTCAACAGGTCAACCACCGAAGCCGGCAGGGGCACAGCGAAGCACAAGAGGAAGAAGGCAAACCAGAAGCGCCTGGCAACCGCAGGGCCGAAGGTGATCAGCATCAGGCCCAGCAGGACCGGAATCAAGGAACCCAGTTCAATCAGCGGTATCGACTGGGAACGCCCCAGCACATAAAGCGACAGGCCCGTCACGAATGTCGCCCAACCCGCCAGCGGCGCTGGCTGCATTTGAAGTGCTCCGCCTTGCGCCAGCATCCTTTTGCTTTGAAAGTAGAAGTACCAGGCAGAGATGGCCAGCACGATCGGGCCATGCGAGTTGCGGTCGCCAAGCCAGGGGCCGCTGGCAAAGTCCACTGCAGTGGGCGCATACATTGCCAAGCCGCAGGCGATCAACAGCAGCCAGGGTCGCAACTTGGCGGGGATTAGATTTCGGAGTTGCAAACCGGCCATTGCTTGCGAGAGTTCAGTGGACATGTTGACTGGCTTGGGCTGGGGTTCGTCTTCAGAACTCGTTGACGATCGCGCCGAGCAACTTGACCGGGCTTCCCGACAGGCTGGCCACCAAATCCTGAAGCGCCGCGTACTTGCAGGCGCTCTTGCGCGCCAGCACCAAGGCAGCGCCGCATCGGGCAGCTGTTACGCAGGCATCGGCGCCATAACTGGCCGCCGTGGTGTCGACGATGACATGGTCGAACTTGGCGCTGAGCTCTCGCATCAACAGGCCGAATGCCGGACGTTCAAGCAACTCGAGCGGGTTTGGCGGGATCGACCCGCCAGGCAATACGAACAGCGCTGGAATGCCCTCGACCGACTGGATGACCTGCGCTTCGGCCCGGCCTGACAGGACGTTGGACAGACCGGCCGCATTGGGGACGCGAAAAACTTCATGCTGGCGCGGGCCGCGCAGATCGGCGTCGACCAGCAAGGTGCGCCCGCCCAACTGGGCCAGAGCGACGGCCAGGTTGGCGGTGAAAAAGCTCTTGCCATCACCGGTTTCCGGGCTGATGACGGCCAAGGCCAGGCGCGGCGCAGCGGCATCATGCAAGCGCATATTGACCTGGCTGCGCGCTGCGCGCACGGCCTCGGCCTGCACCGAGAACGGTTGGTTCAAGACCACCAACTCGGGGCTGGACAATCGCCTTTCGGCGTTGGCCAAGGGGTAACTGAACTGCTGCGCCAAAGCGTGCAGCACATCGTCTTCGCCGGCCAGGCCCAGGGCCACCGCAGCTTCGCCAAAGCGCAGGCCTTTCTCGCGCTGGTAGACCAGCACTTTCTCAACCTCGGCGATGCTGAGGCTGCGGGCGTCGCGGATGATGTCGCCGATGACGCGCGTATGCAGTGAAGAATTGGCTTGAGCCGATTGGGCATTGCTCACTGGTGCGGACTCGGTTGCCTTACTGGTTGTTTTCATACGGATGCAGCCCGTCCGGAGGCAGACAGCAGGCCGAGCAGGCGACCTTGCATTAAATTGGCTTTGGCCGTGCGGCCGAACAGCCGCTTGGCGGTGGGCTTGGGCATGACGCCGAGGATCGGCAAGGCCACTGCACCTACCACGTCCTCAGCGCTGCGGACACGCCGGTCGCTCAACTCCAGCAGCAAGGCCGAGCCAATCGCCAGCAGCGCGCCGACCACGATGGCCAGCAACATATTCAACAAGATCCTGGGCGACGAGGGCTGCACCGGCGGAACGGCCGAAGTCAGCACCGCAGCATTGCTTTGGGTGGCCTGGCTTTCGAGCGAGGTCTGGGTCAAGCGCTGCAGGATCTGGTCGTAATTGCGCTGGGCGTTTTCAATATCGCGCTGCAGCACCGCCCCTTCGTCGCGCACTGCTTTCATCTGCAGCACCTTGTTGCGCTGCGCTTCGAGCGAAGCGCGAAGTTCGCCCAGCCGCTGCTTGTTGATTGAATTCGACAGGCCCAGGCTGCCGGTGACCTTGGCCGTTTCGGCCTGGACGCGCTTGCGCAATTCGGCCAGATTGGCCTTTGCTTCGAGCACCTGCGGGTGGCTTTCGCCAAACTTGGCGTTCATCTCTTCGATGCGGGCTTCGAGCCTGGCCTGGTCGGTCTTCAAGCCGCCAATCAAGGGATTGACAAGCACTTCCTGCATCCGGTCTGCCGCCTCACCTTTTGCTGCGGTTTGGCGGCTGCCCGAATCACTGGCCAGTGCTTGCAGGCCGACCAGTTGCGATGAGAGCTCGTTGAGTCGGTTGTTTTCAACGTCGAGGCGCTCATCGGACGCGACGATGCCTTTCTTGCGCTGGTAAGCCGACAGTCGCGACTGGGCTTTTTCAACCTCGTCTCTGGCTTCCTTGCTGCGGGATTCGAAAAAGGTCGAAAACTGCTTGGCCGGCTCGACCCGGAGTTCGAGATTGGTTTCGAGATAAGCCTGCACGAACGCATTGGCCAGACCCGCAGCAAACTTCGGATCGGGCGCCTTGTAGCTGACGCTGATGACGTTCGATTCGCGCGACGGCCTGACATCAAGGCTTTTCTGGAAAATGCCGATCAGCCATTGCTCGACCGTTCCGACGCCATTGGCCTCTTCAAGCCACTGCTGGCGGATGTTGGGGCTTTCGGCCAACTTGAGGTTCCGAACCACTTTGTAAGCAACACGGTCGCTGGTCAGCACGTCGATCTGGGTGGCGATCAGGCCGGGGTTGATACCACCGGCATAGAGCACGGCGCTGAGCGGATCGGACTTGGCATCGATGACGATCGAGGCGACGGCGCTGTACTTTTTGGGCATCATCAGGCTGACCGCCAAGGTGACGCTGACCAAGGTGATGAAGACCGCCAGCGAGATCTTCCAGCGGGCAGCCAGGATGGCGATGAATTGGGTGAATGACATAGTGGCCCCGGGTCAGAACAAGCTCTCGCGCACATAGACGACATCGCCGTCTTTCAGCGCTTCGTCCATTGGCAACTGCAGCACCTGGACCTTGCCTTCGGCGCCCTTGCGGTGCACCCGGATGCCTTTTTCGGTGCCGCGCAGATTGAGGCCGCCGCCGCTGGCCAGCGTCTGCATCAAGGTCATGCGTCGTTCCAGCCGCATCGGGCCGGGGCGCTGGACTTCGCCGTAGATATAGACCATCTGCGCGCGGTCGACCCAGATGACATCGCCGTTCTGGATCAGCAGGTCCTGGTTCTCGCCGCCGGAAGCGAAGATCGTGGGCAGGTCGATTTCAGCCCTGAATGGCTTGCCAGCGCGAACGCCGCTGAGTACCAGTTGATCGCCACCCGTGGGTGCCACTCCGCCGGCATTGGCCAGCAAGTCGGTGAGCCTCATGTCGGCGGTTTCAATCGGGAACCGGCCCGGCCGGTTGACCTGGCCCAGCACACTGGCCTGGTTGCCCTTGACCTGCAGGATGGCGATGGTGACTTGCGGGTTCTTGATGAAGTTGCCGCTTTTGAGGCCATCGGCAATCACCTTTTCAGCCTGCGTAACGCTCAGGCCGCCGATCCGGATATTGCCAAGCAGCGGGTAGGAAATGATGCCGGCCTCGGAGACGCGGGTTTCCAGCAGGAGGTCAAGGTTCTGGTAGACCGTGATGCGCAGCACATCGCCACCACCCAGCCGGTATTCAGCCGGCGCCGAGTTGGCGCTGCTACCCTCGCTTGTAGATCGGGTCTGGGCTACCGCCTGTTGAACAGCTTGGGCGCCAAGCAAGGCACAGACTGCGGCGACGGCGAGCAGGCCGCGCCCGCGCTGGGGGCTCATTATTCTCTGCTTGATCATTGCTTGATGCCCATTCCTTTGCTGATGGCCGAGGCATCGAGGCTTCCGGTGTTGGGTGGTGGTGGTGGCGGCGTCGCAGCGGGGGCGGCAGCCTGAGCCACTTCAGCTACGCCTTCCTTGAACTTGCCGACATACTGGATCTGGGCTGCAGCGCGCAAGGCCTTGATGTCTTTTTGCACCAACTCGCCTTTGCGCTGGTTGCTGAGGAAGACTTCGATCGCCTGGCGCGCCTGGGGTTCGGCCACCGGTTGAAGGCGTGAACTGACGAGGAACAGAACGCTCAAGCCGGTGGGTGTCTGGCTGACCGCCGAGTCGCCGTCTTTCATGGCGGCGATGGCGTCGAGCCCGGCCATCGGCAGTTGTTCAGCCGCCCGCACGGCCTGGTTGCCAGTGAAGCGAAAGTCATTCGCCTTCAGGTATTCGGCGAACTCGGCCATGCTTTTGGAGGCCTGCAGCTTGGCGCGGATCTGCTGGGCCTGCTCGGGCTTGGCTTCGATGTTGATTTCTTGCAGGCTGAAGATGCGCCTGTCCTTGAACAGCGCCGGCTTGTCGTTGTAGTACTGACTGAGCTCGGCGGCACTGGGCTTGGCGACGGTTTCGCCGATCCGGTCGACATAAGCGCGAGCCAGGATTTCACGCTTGGCGTTTTCGATCTGCTGGACCACTGAAGGGTCGCGGTCGAGCTTGAGTTCCGCGGCCTTCTGGACTGCGAGTTCCTGGTCGATCAGGCGCTCGAGGATCTGTTTGCTGGCAGCTTCGGCCTTCTCGGGCTTGAGGCCTTGCTGACGCTGCATCACGAAGTTGATCTGATGAACTGTGATCTCTTCCCGGTTGACCTTGACGGCAGTCTGCGAAGCCTTTTCGGCCTTGCCGGCACCGCAGCCGGTCAGGGCCAGGACGGCGACCACGCTGGAAACGGCAATGGCGGTGAGTGAGCGGCTGCTTGGTTGGGTGTTCTTGGGACGGGGTGGCGGCAAATGCATCTTCGTCAAATTCATGTCGGGATTTCTCTGCTGGTTGCTTGCTGAATGCCGGTTTGAAAACCATTGCCGCGCTGGCTTGGAGGGTGGCTCGGCACCGCTGTCTTGATCACGATCCCGGCCTTGTTCGGCGCGAGTTTAAGGTCGGGAATCGAGGCGCGTCACACCCGGTTTCGAGGTGGATTTAGGGGTGATCTGCGTGGGTTCAGGCAGGATTTTTTAGCTTGTACTGGTTGCGCTGAAAGCGGCTTTCCGGCGCCATTTCTTTGGCGCTTTCACCTATGCAAATGCGGAAATTCTTGGTTCTTGATTCGTGCAGTTTTTGTCACGGAATTTGGCGCTGGCGCATAGGCTGCAACGTTGCTGTGCGGTAGTTCACGCCCGGCGCCGTAACCCCCATGAATCGGGGGTGTGCTTCAGCGCGCAGCGCGTGAGCTAGGGGGGGCGAAACCTTGTGGTCCGCATGATTTCGTAACCCGCGTGAGGCCGGCGGCCGGAATGCGGGGTGTTGGCCATTGGGACGACCCCGCATTCGGCCCGATGGGCCATCCATGCGGGCTACGGGGACATGGCGGGTTGGATTACGGCGGTTTCGTAGCCCGCATGAGGCCGAAGGCCGGAATGCGGGGTGTTGGTCATTGCCACGTCCCCCGCATTCGGCCCGGTG
>JBIKPD010000429.1:0-3358 GCA_044357665.1 Roseateles sp.
CCAGATCGACGTGGCTGCCGAGACCGCCCGCCTGTCCAAGGAAATCGCCCGCCTCGAAGGTGAAATCGTCAAAGGCGAAGCCAAGCTCGGCAACGAAGTCTTCGTCTCGCGCGCACCCGCCGCGGTGGTGGCGCAAGAACGACAGCGGCTGGCTGAGTTCAGCGCGACGGTCAGCCGCCTGCGTGAACAGGCTGCGCATTTGAGCGACTGACGGTCGCTGTGATCGATGTCACAGCGGGGCGGGATGGCTGAAAAAGCCGTCCCGTGCCCATGCAACAATCGGCCGAATCAATCTTGAAAGTGACCAACAGTGGCAATTCACAAACTCACCAAAGCGATTTTTCCGGTAGCCGGTCTGGGCACGCGCTTTCTTCCTGCGACCAAGGCGCAGCCGAAGGAAATGCTGCCAGTCGTTGACAAGCCGCTGATCCAATATGCGGTTGAAGAAGCCTATGCCGCCGGGGTGCGCGAGATGATCTTCGTCACCGGCCGCCACAAGCGGCCGATCGAAGACCATTTCGACATGACCTTCGAGCTCGAAGTCGCACTCGAACAAGCCGGCAAGCAGGAACTCCTCGACGTCGTCCGCAGCGTCAAACCTGACGACATGGAATGCATCTACGTACGCCAGGCGCAAGCCCTGGGTCTCGGTCATGCCGTGTTGTGCGCCAGACGCCTGGTCGGCAACGAACCTTTTGCCGTCCTGCTGGCCGATGACTTGATGGTCGGCGAGCCACCGGTGCTCAAGCAGATGGTCGAGCAATATGCCGAGTGGCGCACTTCGATTCTGGCGGTGCAGGAAGTGCCGGCCGAACATACGCGCCGCTATGGCATCGTCGCCGGCACACCGGTCAGCGAGACGCTGATGGACGTCAGCCGCATCGTCGAAAAGCCGGAGCCTGAAGATGCACCCTCACGCCTGGCTGTGGCCGGACGGTACATCCTGACGCCAGGCATCTTCCACGAAATCGCCAGCCAACCGCGTGGAGTCGGCGGCGAAATCCAGTTGACTGACGGCATCGCCGGCCTGCTGCGCCGGGAAAAAGTCTTTGCTTATCGCTATCAGGGCAAGCGCTACGACTGCGGCAGCAAGGAAGGTTTCCTGCAAGCCAATGTCGAACTGGCGCTGGCGCATCCGCAGCTCGGGCCGGGATTCCGCGACTATCTGAAGTCGCTGGACATCTGAATCGCTGAAGCGTCGCGCTAGCGGCGCTTCAGCCAATGCACGAATTCATCGGCCAGCGTTGACTGCTCGACCAACTCGTTGCCGGTCTGACGCGCGAAAGCCTGGAAGTCGCGCAAGGATCCAGGGTCGGTCGAACGCACCTTGAGCAGCTGCCCGCTGCTCATCGAAGTCAACGCTTTCTTGGCTTTCAGGATCGGCAGCGGGCAATTCAGCCCGCGCGTGTCGATTTCGATGTCTGCATCCATGTCGTGGTCCTCAATCAATCAGCGGCTCAGGCGGGAAACACGCCGGTCGAAAGATAGCGATCGCCACGGTCGCAGACGATGAAGACGATCGTCGCATTCTCCAGCGTGCGCGCCAGTTGCAGTGCAACCCAGCAAGCGCCGGCGGCCGAAATACCCGCGAACAAGCCCTCCTCGCGCGCCATTCGCCGCGCCGTCTCTTCGGCATCGGACTGCGTCACCAGCACCAACTCATCGACCGCCTGCGGCTGGTAGATCTTGGGCAGATAGGCCTCGGACCATTTGCGGATGCCTGGAATGCGCGAGCCTTCAGCCGGCTGCGCACCAACAATGCGCACCGCCTGGTTCTGTTCCTTCAAAAAGCGCGAGACGCCGGTGATGGTTCCGGTCGTTCCCATCGCGCTGACGAAATGGGTGATCTGCCCGTCGGTGTCGCGCCAGATCTCGGGTCCGGTGGTCTCGTAATGAATGCGCGGGTTGTCCAGGTTGGCGAACTGGTCGAGCACATGGCCGCGTCCATCACGCTGCATCTGTTCAGCCAGATCACGGGCATATTCGATGCCGCCGGAACGCGGTGTCAGGATCAGCTCGGCCCCGAAGGCCTTCATCGTCTGCGCGCGTTCGATCGACAAATCCTCCGGCATGATCAGGATCATCCGGTAGCCACGGATCGCTGCGGCCATCGCCAGGGCAATGCCGGTGTTACCGGAAGTCGCCTCGATCAAGCTGTCGCCCGGCTTGATCTCGCCGCGCTCCTCGGCGCGCCTGATCATGCTGATTGCGGGCCTGTCCTTGACTGAACCGGCCGGGTTGTTGCCCTCCAATTTACCCAGGATGACATTGCCACGCGCTTGCTCGGGTTTGAGCAAGCGCTGCAGGCGCACCAGCGGCGTATTGCCGATCACATCTTCGAGGCTGGGGTAACTTTTCTTGCTCATGCCACGATTGTCGCAGCCAGCGCGAACCAGGTCCTAGCTGCTTTCAATAAGCCGCGCCACATCGCCCTGGCAATGGGCGCATTTACCCACCAAAAGCAGGTCGCCCTGTCGCACGGCGCCAGTGAAGTTCGTGATGATCACAGCATGGCGGCATTGACCGCACCAGACATTTTCCAGCAGGCGTTTCTTGAACTCAGGGGGAATGGCTGCCCATAACTTGGCTGCCGCCGGGGTGAAGCTGGGGATTGATTCAACCGTCATCGAGAAATTATCACCGAAAGTGCCTTTGAGTCCGTTTGCTTTCAAGCCGACAAATTAAAAATTTGGCCCTTGCCCAGAGTCGTCGAAAAAGTGGTGCTCAGGGCGGCAGCTGACAGGGCCTCGCGTCTGGCCAGACGTTGGCGTTGGCCGCCTTGCTGGCCGGGCTGAATGCTCGATGGCAACAGGCCAGCCTGTTGTATGCCGACCAGAAAAGCCCCTTGCAGCGAGTATCCGATTTGATCGAACAAATTGTTGCTGACGAGGTCATTGCTGCTCAGATCACTCTCGCTGTGCGACAGGGCTGTTCCTGCAAAGGCTGAAGCGCGCATTGTGGATTTCATTGCCAGCAAGAATCCACTCGTACCCTGCTGATACTGCGGACTCTCACCTGAGCCTGCTGCTGTGGCGCCAGGGGCACTGATACTTTCAGCGGTGATGATGCCCATCATGAACTCCCCAGAGGCCTGAAACACGTAGCTGCAATTTCTTAATCCCGGTGCACCAAGTAGATGAAGATTCCTACCCAGGCACCGCCCTTGTGCGGATCGGCCGATGGCACGATGCGCAATACATCCCGAAACTTCGACAAGCGTCGGATCACATCTGTATTGACGGTCGGATTCGGCAAAGAGTTAGGGCAGATTTGGCAAATCGCCAACTGCGACTGCCTTGACAGGCTGGTCGTCCGACGCAGAGTTGCCCATTTCGAAATCGCGACTCCGGCACGCGAT
>JBIKPD010000430.1:0-3354 GCA_044357665.1 Roseateles sp.
TCTGCTGACCTTGTCAGCCTGCGATACCGGCCTGGGCGGCGGCCGCGATGAGCAAGGCCGCGAGATCGAAGGTTTCGGCGTGATCGCCCAGCAGCAAGGCGCCCGCGCCGTGCTGGCGACGCTGTGGCCAGTGGCCGATCAGAGCACCGCCGCCCTGATGGCCGACATGTACCGCAAGCGCCAGACCCGGCATTTGAGCAAGATCGAAGCGCTGCGCCAGGCCCAGCTCGCCCTGCAGGCCCAGCCGCGTTACCAGCACCCGTTCTTTTGGGCGCCGTTCATCTTGATGGGGAATTGGAAATAGCTTGGCAAGCTTGGCCCCGCATTTCGCTGCGCTGCATGGCGGGCTACGGGGCGTGTTACCTGGCGGAATTCTGTAGCCCATCATGAGGCCGAAGGCCGGAATGCGGGATGGTTTGGCGAGGTTGGCCCCGCATTGCGCTGCGCTGCATGGCGGGCTACGGAGCGGATTACCTGGCGGAATTTTGTAGCCCGTCATGAGGCCGAAGGCCGGAATGCGGGGCGGTTTGGCACGGTTTTCCCCGCATTGCGCTGCGCTGCATGGCGGGCTACGGGTCGGCATCGAAGGGCAAAATTTGATTTATTTGCTAAAAATATTGAATTGACTGATGCTGCGGCGAATGATGACAATCCTGGAGATGCGAATGGGGCTGAAGTGGCACAAGTCCGGAGCGAGAGTCTTTCTGCTGGGGCTGCTGCTGTGCGCTGGCTTGGCTGGCGCGCAAACTGCGGGGCTTGGTTTGGAGGGGTTGCTGCGCGATGGGCAGGCGGCTCTTGACAGCCGCGATTTCAAGCTTGCTGCCACCTTCAGCGGGCAGGCCTTGGCGCTGGCCGAACAGTTGGAGGACAAGGAAAGCCCTGACTTGGTACAAGCGCTGACCTTGTCGGCGCGCGCGCAAGCCGGCATGGCGAATTACGAGCAAGCCCTTGCGCTGCAGCTTCGCGCCCTGGCCATCAGCGAGAAGTCAATCGGCGCAGAGAATATTTCGCTGCCCGACCGCTTGAACGAAATCAGCTCGCTATATCTCAAGCTTGGTCGCAATGAGCAGGCGTTGGCGACGAGCTTGCGCGCCCTGGCTGCCGCCGAAAAAACGCTGGGCCCCGGGCAAGCCACAACCGCAGCGATGCTGGAGGGCCTGGCCTCGGTTCACCTTGAACTCGGTCAGTACGCTGCGGCGCTGCCGCTTTGTCAGCGGGCTGTTTCGATCCGGGAAATTATCCAGGGGCCTGAGCATCTCGATCTGGCCCTTGGGCTGAACCTGCTCGCGGTCGTCCACGGGATGCTCGGCCAGCATCCGTTGGCATTGCCTTTGCATTTACGGGCGCTGGCGATGGCTGAGCGGCTCATCGGCACAGAGAAACCCGACATTGCCGCCATCCTGGGCGATCTGGCGCAAACCTACAAATCACTGGGCCAAATCGACAAGGCCTTGCCCTTGCAGCAGCGAGCGCTGGCAATCCGCGAAAAGGCTCAAGGTCCGGAACATCCTGACACGGCCAGCACCCTGGTCAATCTGGCCATCAGCTATGCCAGGATGGGGCAATATGAAAAAGCGCTGCCGATGCAGATGCGGGCGCTGGCGATCAACGAAAAGGTCCTGGGGCCGGAACATGCTGTCACCGCGCAGAACCTGCTCAACCTTGCCTTTACCCATGCCAGGCTGGGTCAGCATGAACAAACGCTGCCGCTGCTGCGGCGAGCGCTGGCGATCAATGAGAAGGTTCTCGGGCCCGGCCATCCCGAAACCGCCATGACCTTGAACAATCTGGCGGTCAATCACTCAGCCTTGGGTCAGTACGAGCAGGCCTTGCCGCTGCAGCAGCGCGCACTGGCGATTCGCGAGAAGAACCAGGGGCCATCGCATCCGCTGACCGCCACAAGTCTGAACAACCTGGGCAATTCCCATATCCTGATCGCGCAATATGAACTGGCCTTGCCTTATCTGCTGCGCGCTTTGGCGATTCGCGAAAAAGCCCTGGGGCCGGTTCATCCCGATACCGCATCGACGCTGAACAACCTGGCCACCGTTTACCGGATGCTCGGCCGGTATGACGAAGCCCTGCCCTTTCATCAGCGTACTTTCGTGGTGTTCCACGAGACCTATGGCCCCGACCATCCAAGCACTGCCTTGGCACTTTCGGGCCTGGCCCATATTCACCAGGCCATTGGTGATCTGCCGCTGGCGATCGCGCTGCTGAAGCAGTCAGTCAACGCGTTCCAGTCAGTGCGCGAACGTGCGGCCAAAATCAGCAATGCCACTTTACGCAGCTATACCGATTCGGTTTCGACCGTGTACCAGCGTCTGGCGGCAGCATTGACCGACGCCGGTCGGCTGCCCGAGGCGCAGATGGTTCTGGACATGCTGAAGGAAGAAGAGCAGTTCGACTTCATCCGTCGCAGTCTGGAGGTCGACCCGGGCCGCACCCGCATCGGCTATAACCCGACCGAGCAAAAGTGGATGAGCCGCTATCAGGAGATCTCGGGCCAGGTGGCTGCCATCGGCGTCGAGCAGCAAGCCTTGCTCAAGCTTGGCAAGCAAGGCCTCAGCGCCGAGCAAAAGCAGCGCCAGCTCAGCTTGGCGGCCGACCTGAAGGTGGCGCAAACGGCTTTCGATGCCTTCATGACAGCGATGCGCGAGGACTTTGCACGCCAGGGGCCGGCGCGTCAGGTCGATCTGGCTGAGTCGAGCGTCAAGGCTCTGGGCGAGTTGCGCACGATGCTGAGCGACCTCGGCCAGGGCTCTTTGCTGCTGCAGATCTACCTCAGCGAGGATCAGGTCAACCTGCTGCTGACCGGCCCGGGCGTGCAACTGGCGCGCAGCAGCAAGGTCAGCGCCAAAGACTTGAACCGCCAGATCGCTGCCTTCCGGCGGCTGCTGCGCGACCCGAAGTCGGATCCGCTGCCGGCCGCGCAGGCGCTCTACCAGTTGTTGATCGCACCGGTTGCCAAGGATCTCGAACAGGCTGGCGCAAGCACCGTGATGCTGTCGCTGGACGGCGCGCTGCGCTATTTGCCCTTCGGCGCGCTGCATGATGGCCGGCGCTATCTGGCGCAGCGCTGGAACCTGCCGCTTTACACCAGCGTGGCGCGCGAGCGGCTGCGCGATGCGGTGGCGCCGCAATGGCAGGCCGCAGGTCTGGGCGTGACGCGCCAGCTCGGCGAGTTTGCGCCGCTGCCCGGCGTCGAGGCCGAGATCAGGGGCATCGTGCGCGGCGGCAATGGGGCCAAGGCCACCGATAAATCAGCGGCCTTGGCCGGTGAGGTCTACCTCGACGCAGCCTTCACCGCGCAGCGCTTGAAGGATGTCAGCCAGCGGCAGTTCCCGGTGCTGC
>JBIKPD010000431.1:0-3344 GCA_044357665.1 Roseateles sp.
CCAAGTCGGCCGCCAAGTACGCCTCGGTGTGGATGCCCGGCGGCTCGCCATTGAAGGTCTGGACCGAAACCCAGGCCCGCCTGTTGCAAGCAAGCCTGCAGCAGCGCGGCCACGACGTCACCGTGCACTATGCGATGCGCTATGGCAATCCGGCGATCGGCAAGACCTTGAGCGAGCTGCGCGCCGAAGGCGTGACCAGGGTGCTGGTGCTGCCTGCTTACCCCCAGTACTCGGCAGCGACCACAGCCAGTGTGGTTGATGATGTAGCTCGCTGGGCCTTGCAGACCCGCCACCTGCCCGAATTCCGTTTCGTCAATCGCTATGGCGATGACCCGCAATACATCGAAGCGCTGGCCGACAGCGTGCGTAAACATTGGGAGGCCAAGGGCCGGCCAGAGCGGCTGGTGATGAGCTTTCACGGCATGCCGGCGCGGACCCTGGAACTGGGCGACCCCTACCATTGCGAATGCTTGAAGACCGGGCGGCTGCTGGCCGAGGCGCTCAGCTTGACCAAGGAGCAATACAGCGTCACCTTCCAAAGCCGCTTTGGCCGGGCCAAATGGCTGCAGCCATATACCGAGCCCACACTCAAAAAGCTCGCGTCCGAAGGCACTACCAACGTCGACGTGATTTGTCCTGGCTTCAGCGCTGACTGCCTGGAGACCCTGGAAGAAATCAGCATGGAGGCCCGCGATGCATTTCTGGCCGCTGGTGGCCGGCAGTTCAGCTATATCCCTTGCCTCAATGACAGCGATGCCGGCATGGCGGCGCTGACTGCGCTGACCGAAAGACATTTGCTTGGCTGGCCGACGCAGCAGACTCAGGACCCGCAACAACTGCAGGCCCAGCGTCTGCTCGCCATGGCGGCTGGCGCTTCACAATGACCTGCCGGTGGGACAGGTCTATGAACGAACCCCATGAAAGCAATTGAACCAGGCGGTACCGGCCTGCGCCTGGATAAATGGCTATGGGCAGCCAGGTTTTTCAAGACCCGTTCGCTGGCGGCCGAGGAAATCGGCCATGGCCGGGTACAAGTCAACGGTCAGGTGGCGAAAGCTTCACGCGAACTGAAACTTGGTGATTTGCTGCGCTTGCGCCAAGCGCAAGTTGAGCGCGAGGTCTGGGTGCGCGGGCTGAGCCATCTGCGGGGTCCGGCGCTGCAGGCTCAAACCTTGTACGAAGAAACCCCGGCGAGCCTGCTGGCCCGCAATCAGGCGGCCGAGCAACGCCGACTGGCGCCCGAACCTGCGCAGGCGATCACCCAGGGTCGCCCGACCAAACAAGCAAGGCGTCGTCTGGCCGAGTGGGACCGCTGGAGCGCCAGCGCAGATAGCGACTAGCAGGGATTCCCAGAAACCAGCGCTCCTGAACAATCCCCCTCTTGAAATCCAGGGCATAGCGCCAATATCTGGTGGTCTGAATCAATAAGCATCATGACTACCGAAAAATCCCCCCCCCAAGAAATCGCCACGGCCGACCTTGAGTCCGCTACGGCAGAAACCGCCCTGCCTTTGACGGCCGAGGCCAGGCAAGCCGAACTCGAAGCCAAGTTGGCTGAGATGTCTGACGCTTTTTTGCGCGCCAAGGCAGAGATGGAAAACATCCGCAGGCGCGCTGACGACGAAATTTCCAAAGCGCGACGGTTTGCCGTCGAATCGTTCGCTGAATCCATGCTGCCGGTGATGGACAGCATGGAAGCGGCCATCGCCATGCCGGAGGCCAAAGTCGAAACCGTACTGGAGGGTGTGCATGCCACCAAACGGCAATTGGCAGCGGCGCTGGATCGCAACCGGGTGCTCGAAATCAACCCGGCGCAGGGTACGAAATTCGATCCCCATCAACATCAGGCGATCAGCATGGTGCCGGCTGAGCAGGACGCCAATACTGTCGTGACCGTGCTGCAAAAAGGCTATTCGATTGCCGAACGCGTTTTGCGCCCGGCCTTGGTCACGGTCGCCGCAGCGCGCTGAACCTCAGGCTGTCCCAGCGACAGTTACAAAAAATATCAAGTCGGCGGCTCTTGCAATGTGCCGACTAATCCGCAGTTTAAAACTATCAGATTCAGGAGTTTCAAAATGGGCAGAATTATCGGCATTGACCTTGGCACCACCAATTCTTGCGTGGCCGTCATGGAGGGCAATACAACCCGCGTGATCGAAAACGCTGAAGGTGCGCGGACGACACCGTCGATCATTGCGTATCAGGAAGATGGCGAAATTCTGGTCGGTGCTTCCGCCAAGCGGCAAGCCGTCACGAATCCGCGCAATACCCTGTATGCGGTGAAACGTCTGATCGGTCGCAAGTTCACCGAAAAAGAAGTGCAAAAGGACATCGATTTGATGCCCTATACGATTGCTGCAGCCGACAACGGCGATGCTTGGGTCGAAGTCCGCGGCAAGCGCTTGGCACCGCCGCAAGTCAGCGCTGAAGTGCTGCGCAAGATGAAAAAGACCGCTGAGGATTACCTTGGCGAGGAAGTGACCGAAGCCGTCATCACGGTGCCGGCCTATTTCAACGATGCACAGCGCCAGGCGACCAAGGACGCCGGCCGGATCGCCGGACTCGATGTCAAGCGCATCATCAATGAGCCGACCGCTGCAGCTTTGGCTTTCGGTCTGGACAAACATGGCAAGGGCGATCGCAAGATCGCCGTGTACGACCTGGGCGGCGGCACTTTCGACATCTCGATCATCGAGATCGCCGATGTCGACGGTGAAATGCAGTTTGAAGTGCTGTCGACCAATGGCGACACCTTCCTCGGCGGCGAAGACTTCGACCAGCGCATCATCGATTACATCGTGACCGAGTTCAAGAAGGAACAAGGCGTCGATCTGACCAAGGATGTGCTGGCCTTGCAACGTTTGAAGGAAGCGGCCGAAAAGGCCAAGATCGAGCTCTCCAACTCGGCCCAGACTGATGTCAATCTGCCCTACATCACGGCTGACGCCAGCGGCCCGCGGCATTTGAATGTCAAGTTCACCCGCGCCAAACTTGAATCGCTGGTCGATGACCTGATCGAACGCACGATCGCTCCTTGCCGCATGGCTGTCAAGGATGCCGGCATTGCACTCGACTCGATCGACGATGTGATTCTGGTCGGCGGCATGTCACGCATGCCCAAGGTACAGGAAAAGGTCAAGGAGTTCTTCGGCAAGGATCCACGTCGCGATGTGAATCCTGACGAGGCTGTTGCTGTGGGTGCTGCGATCCAGGGCCAGGTGCTGAGCGGCGAGCGCAAGGACGTGTTGCTGCTCGACGTGACCCCGCTGTCCCTGGGCATCGAAACCCTCGGCGGTGTGATGACGAAGATGATCACCAAGAACACGACGATCCCGACCAAGTTC
>JBIKPD010000432.1:0-3330 GCA_044357665.1 Roseateles sp.
GCCGTAAACCGACCAGGCTTCCTGCAGATCGCGTTCGAGTTCGGGCCAGACGGCTGTCTCCTTGCCGGACTGCAGATCCTTCAGGAACAGCGTGCTCTGGTTGCGCAGGCGGCGAACGAAAGCGAGTTGCTTGCCGTCGGGTGAGGGCGTCGGGCGGATCGCGCCACCGGGGCCCTGGACGAAGGCCTCGACCGAGCCATCGTTCAGGTCCTGGCGGAAGATCTTGAAGATCTCGCCGTTCGAGTTCTTGTTGTACTCAAAACTCTTGCCCGGCGTGCTGTCTTGCGAGTAGTAAAGGAAGCGGCCATCGGGCGAGATTGCCGGCTCGCCCAGATCCTTTTGCCAGTTCGGCTTCTCGTTCAGTTGCACGCCCTTGTTGCCCTTGCTGGGGCCGTCCAGGTGATAAAGCCAGATCTCGCCCGAACCGGCCGAGCGGGTACCGGTGTAATGCTTGCGCGCCGCGATGTATTTGCCGTTCGGATGCCAGACCGGGTTGTTCAGCAGCCGGTAGTCCTCATTGCTGACCGCACGGGTGCCGCTGCCGTCGAGATTCATGACCCAGATGTTGTCGCCGCCGCCAGCATCGCTGACATAGGCGATTTTCTGACCATCGGGTGAAAAACGTGCCTGCATTTCCCAGGCGATCGAGTGGGTCAGCGCCTTGGCTTCGCCACCGGCAATTGGCAATAAATAGAGGTCGCCGAGCAGATCAAAAACGATCTGTTTGCCGTCGGGGCTGACGTCGACGCTGAGCCAGGTGCCACTGCGGGTGTCGATGTCGACTTGGCGGGCTTCTCCGGGCGGCTGGTTGACGTTCCATTTGGCTGCCGGCGCATCGGCGGCCTGGCTGTTTGTGAGCAGGCCCAAGCTAATCAGGGCGATGGCGAGGAAGCTGGGGCGCGGGGTGGCAAATTTGGGTGGCGACATATCGAGCATCGATTGAGAGAGGCCCGAGCATATCGAACAATCCGAGGGCTGGCCTGTCGGGCTTTAGCGAAATGCCAATGGTGCTGGCCCTGATTACTTACCCGGAAAATTCAAACTTCAGTTGGCGAATTGCATTTTTTGGAAAGTGGATTTCAATTCGATAAGCAGGCAAGATTCGCGCGGATCAATGATCGTCGAAGACAGCCTGCAAGGTCTTTGCATCGAGGATGCGATCGGCCCAGGTTTCCAATTGCGCCAGCGTGGCGCTCTTGAGCCGTGCATTCGTCTGCTCGTCCAAAGGGCCGAAACGCCTCGCCAATTGACGCGCCAGCAGGGTCACTTCACCTTCAAGTCGACCCTGACTCAGACCCTGACTTAGACCCTGACTCAGACCTTCACTTAGACCCTGACTCAGGCCCTCACTCCGACCCTCACTCAGCCCTTCCTTTCGGCCCTGGCTCAGCCCTTCTTGTTTCCATTGCTCAGTCCACTCGACGACGGTTTCTGCCAACATGGTTTTGATGTCCATTAAATCGCCCATTTCGGGCATTTTGATGCCGGGCATGCGCCCGGGAAGCAGTACCCGGTTGATCCAGACGGTGAAAGCTCTGCGCAAGCTGAGTTGCTGCGGGTCAGACAACCAATCGATCAATGCGGTTACGGCCAAGGCAATGGTACCGGGTTTGGCGCTTTTTTCCAGCCGGAACAATGCCGCCGCGAGATTTTTCAGGGCTAGCGGGCCGCTTTCGTCAATGGCGCCTTCATCGAGCAATAGGTACTTCAAGTGCGGCGTGTAATCGCCAAGCCGGCCTGGAGTCGACTCGATCAGCTGGGCCACATCGGTGGCGGCATGCCAGCGCGCCTTGCCGTTGTACAAGACGATGGGCAACACCGGGGGTAACAGTTGGCCGATGGCTGTTTGGCCCTGCCGGATGATGTCCTGGTACAGCAAGCCGAGATAAGTCAAGACGCGGATGGCCATATGGGCGTCGACCGAGGACTGGAACTCGAGCAGAATGTAGAGATAAAGCCAGCGCTCCTTGAATCGCACGCGCCAGATGACATCATCCTCTCGGCTGCGCAGGTCATCCGAGACGTAGCTGCCGTTGACTTTCTCCAAGGGATGCTCTGCATAACTCAACGCGGATGTGTGCAGTGCGGACCGGGATGGGATGCAAGGCGCATTTTGCGGCCAATAGCGCGTGCTATTGGCAATAAATGCAACGCCGCAGACCGCCCGGGGCCGCGCTAGCACAAGCCGTGAGGGGTTATGCAGAGTATCCCAAGGTCTTCAAATCGAGTTCTGCCAGCCAGGGCTCATTCACAAAGCCCAGCAGCAAATCACGCACCATCTCAGGATGCGAGAAAAGGAGTTTGTAGCTGTTGTCGTGGTCGGGCATGGTCTGGTCTGCAGACTAATGCAGGCCGGGCTTGAAGAGGACCCCCAAGACAAGTCGGCCGACCCGGCCCGGCTCAAGGTCGCGCCATGGGCCGCTTGAGCCCCTCTGCGCTGTAGCGATTCTTCGAATTCCACAGCATCCAGCCATGGGTGCCCAATGATTCGGCAGCCTCGATCTGCTGCCTGATTTCATTGGCGCCGAACTCGCGGCGGTCGAAGGCATAGTCGCGAAAAGCCTGCAGCCAGGGCCTGAAACGCCAGCCCGGCAGCCCTGTGCGTTGCAGCGCGCGGCGCAAGGAATGCTCGACGATGTCGAACGGCTCTGCCACCGGGTCGCGGTGTTCGGGGATGCCGAAGCTGAATCCCGAGGGGTAGAGCATCAGCGACAGATAGTCGAGTTGCCCGGCCAGCGCCTCGAGTTGCTGGCCGATCTGGGTGTCGTTCGCGTTCCAGGCGACATAGCCAAAAATATCGGCTGAAATGAAAACGTTGTAGCGCTGCAAGCGGGCCTGCGCCGCCGCTAGAAAACCATTGATCGCTGCCACCCGGCCGGCTTGATCGTTGGTCTGGC
The DNA here is from genome assembly GCA_044357665.1 of Roseateles sp. Lineage (GTDB taxonomy): Bacteria > Pseudomonadota > Gammaproteobacteria > Burkholderiales > Burkholderiaceae_C > Paucibacter_A. The sequence continues at coordinate 2,898 of JBIKPD010000432.1, forward strand.
TGAAGCTCAAGCCCGTGGCATCGGGGAAGCGCAGATAGTCGAACTGGATCTCGTCGAAGCCGAGTTGCGCCGCTTCCTCGGCGATCGCCAAGCTATGTTCCCAGGCCTCGCGGCGGAAGGGGTCGATCCAGGCCAGGTCTTCCCGGTCCCGCCAGATGCCACCCTGCGGATTGCGCACCGCCCATTGGGGTTTCATCGCCACCAGCGGATCGTCCTTGAAAACGACGATTCTGGCGATCAGGTAGAGCCCGCGTTCATGCAGGCTTTGCACCATCGCCGGCATATTGGCGACAGTGATCGGTTTTTGTGGCGGCAGCCCTGCTGCGGCCAGCGACTTGGCCATGACCGCGCTGCGATAGGGCACCAGACCGCGGTCGCCCTTGACGTCGATGACCAGCGCGTTCATGCCGGCCTCGTCGATCACGCGCAAAGC
>JBIKPD010000103.1:0-11642 GCA_044357665.1 Roseateles sp.
ATGGCGAAGGCCTGCAAGGCCATGCGATGGCGGCCGAGATGCGTTTGAACAAGCCCGGAACTGAAGTTTGAACATGCAGCAAGATTTGAATCAAGCGATCAACTGCATTCGGGACGATGTGCGCGCAGCCCATGCTTATCCGGTGCAGTCGAGTGCCGGCATGGTCAAGCTCGACGTGATGGAAAACCCGTTCAGACTGTCAGCCGAGTTGCAAAGACAACTCGGTGAGCGCCTGGGCGCTGTGGCGATCAACCGCTATCCGGCCGAGCGCACGCAGGACCTCGCGGCTGCGCTGGCCCGGCATGCCGGCATGCCCGAAGGCTGTGCGATCACGTTGGGGAACGGCTCGGACGAGTTGATTTCGATGCTCAGCCTGGCCACTGCCAAGCCCGGCGCCAAGGCGCTGTCGCCGGTACCGAGCTTTGTCATGTACGAAATCTCGGCGCGTTACCAGGGGCTGGAATTTATCGGCGTGCCCTTGCGCGCCGACTTTGAGCTCGATGGCCCGGCAATGCTCAAGGCGATTGCCGAGCAGCAGCCGGTCTTGATCTATCTGGCCTATCCGAACAACCCGACCGGCAACCTCTGGGACGCCGACGTGATCGAGCAGATCATCGAGGCGGCGCCAGGTCTGGTCGTGATGGACGAGGCCTATCAGCCTTTTGCCTCGGCCGATTCGATGCCGCTGTTGCAGCGCCACCCGCATCTGCTGGTGATGCGCACGATGAGCAAGTTCGGCTTGGCTGGCGTGCGCATCGGCTACTTGATCGGGCGCGCTGCGCTGATCGCCGAGGTCGAAAAACTGCGCCCGCCGTTCAATATCGGCGTGCTGAATGCCGAGGCCGGCCTGTTTGCGCTTGAACATGCCGAGGTCTATGCGTCGCAGGCCGCTGAATTACGCGCCCAGCGCGAACTGGTGTTTGCCGCGCTGCAAGCGCTGCCCGGCGTGCAGCCCTTCCCCAGTCAGGGCAATATGATTCTGCTGCGCGTCGCCGATGCGGCGCTCACCTTCGCCGCCATGAAGGCGCGCGGTGTGCTGATCAAGAATTCCTCGACCGCGCATCCAGCGCTGGCCAACTGCCTGCGCATCACGATCGGCAGTGCCGAAGAAAACCAGGCCATGCTGGCCGCATTGAAGGAAAGCCTGCCATGAACGATGCCCGTATCGCTGAAGTCTCGCGCAATACCAAAGAGACGCAGATTACCGTTCGCGTCAACCTCGACGGCTCTGGCCTGGCAAGGCTCAACACCGGCATCGGTTTCTTCGACCATATGCTTGACCAGATCGCGCGCCATGGCCTGATCGATATCGACATCGAGGCCAAGGGCGATCTGCATATCGACGGCCACCACACGGTTGAAGATGTCGGCATCACGCTGGGCCTGGCAGTCGCCAAGGCGATCGGCGACAAGACCGGCATCACTCGCTACGGCCACAGCTATGTGCCGCTGGACGAGGCCTTGTCGCGCGTGGTGGTCGATTTTTCGGGCCGGCCCGGCTTGGAGATGGACGTCGATTTCAGCGCCGGCGGCATCGGCGGCTTCGATACGCAACTGACCTATGAGTTCTTCCAGGGATTCGTCAACCATGCGCTGGTCTCGCTGCATATCGACAATCTGAAGGGTCGCAACGCGCATCACCAATGCGAGACGATCTTCAAGGCCTTCGGCCGCGCGCTGCGCATGGCGATGACGCCGGATCCGCGCTCGGCCGGCATGATCCCTTCGACCAAGGGATCGCTGTAGTGACAAGAAGAACGGTCGCTGTGGTTGACTATGGCATGGGCAATCTGCGCTCGGTGTCGCAAGCGGTGCTGCATGTGGCGCAGGGCTCGGGGCTCGAAGTGCTGATCACGGCCGACCCCGATGAAGTCCATGCGGCCGAGCGTGTCGTGCTGCCTGGGCAGGGCGCGATGCGCGACTGCATGAACGAGCTGGCCGACTCCGGACTCAAGCAAGCGGTACTGGAGGCGGCGGCGAGCAAGCCTTTGATGGGTGTCTGCGTCGGCATGCAGATGCTGCTCGACCACAGCGAAGAGCAGGACCAACCGGGCCTCGGGCTGATTCCGGGAAGCGTCAAACGCTTCCAGCTCGAAGGTCAACTGCAGCCTGATGGCAGCCGCTACAAGGTGCCGCAAATGGGCTGGAACCAGGTGACGCAGACGCGTCCGCATCCGCTCTGGGCGGATGTGCCCGACCAGTCCTGGTTCTACTTCGTCCACAGTTTTTACGCTGCACCGTCAGATGCGCGCCACATTGCTGGCCAGACCGACTACGGTCTGGGCTTTACCAGCGCGGTGGCCCGGGATAATATTTTCGCTACCCAGTTCCACCCCGAGAAGAGCGCGGCGCTGGGGCTGACCCTGTATCGCAATTTCCTGCATTGGAATCCATGAGAACGGCGAGGCCTTCTTGTGGTTCATGCGGTCGTTATCTTTCAATTTTTTCATCCTGACCATGCTGCTGATCCCTGCCATTGACCTGAAAGACGGTCGTTGCGTTCGCCTCAAACAAGGCGATATGAATGACTCCACCACCTTCGGCGAAGATCCGGCGGCGATGGCCCGGGCCTGGATCAATGCCGGCGCGCGGCGCCTGCATCTGGTCGACCTGAATGGTGCTTTTGCCGGCAAGCCGGTCAACGAGGCTGCGATCAAGGCGATCGTTGCCGAAGTCGGGGAAGAAATTCCGATCCAGCTCGGCGGCGGTATCCGCGACCTCGACACGATCGCACGCTACCTGGACGACGGTATCTCCTACGTCATCATCGGCACTGCGGCGGTGAAGAACCCCGGTTTCCTGCAAGACGCAGCGACCGCATTTGCGGGCCACATCATCGTCGGGCTCGATGCGCGCGACGGCAAAGTCGCGACCGACGGCTGGAGCAAGCTGACAAGGCATGACGTGGTCGATCTGGCGCTGAAGTTCCAGGACTATGGCGTTGAAGGCGTGATCTATACCGACATCGGCCGCGACGGCATGCTGACCGGCATCAACATCGACGCGACCGTCGCGCTGGCGCGAGCGCTGTCCATTCCGGTGATCGCATCGGGCGGGCTGTCCAATCTGGCCGACATCGATGCGCTTTGCGCCGTCGAACATGAAGGCATCCAGGGCGTGATTTGCGGCCGCGCGATCTACACCGGCGACCTCGACTTTGCCCTGGGGCAACAGCGCGCCGATCTGCTGGGTCTGGCCTGAGCTGATGCTTGCCAAACGGATCATTCCCTGCCTTGATGTGACCGGTGGCCGGGTCGTCAAAGGTGTCAACTTTCTCGAGCTGCGCGATGCTGGCGATCCGGTCGAGATTGCCGCACGCTACAACGAGCAAGGCGCCGACGAGCTGACCTTTCTCGACATCACCGCGACTTCGGACGGGCGCGATCTGATCCTGCACATCATCGAGGCGGTGGCCTCGCAGGTCTTCATTCCGCTGACGGTTGGCGGCGGTGTGCGCGCAGTGGCCGATGTGCGGCGACTGCTCAACGCGGGCGCTGACAAGGTCAGTTTCAACTCGGCCGCCTTGGCCAATCCGCAACTGATCCGCGATGCCTCGGACCGCTATGGCGCCCAATGCATCGTCGTCGCGATCGATGCCAAGCGCCGCGCTGATGCGACCGGCTGGGATGTCTACAGCCATGGCGGGCGCCAGAACACCGGCCTCGATGCGGTGGCCTGGGCGCAGCAGATGGCCATGATGGGCGCAGGTGAAATCCTGCTGACCAGCATGGACCGCGACGGCACCCGCAGCGGCTTCGATCTGCAGTTGACGCGTGCGGTCAGCGATGCAGTGATGGTGCCGGTGATTGCCTCGGGCGGCGTCGGCTCGCTCGACGACTTGGCCGACGGCGTGCAGATCGGAGGCGCCGATGCGGTGCTGGCAGCGAGTATTTTTCACTACGGCCAGCATACGGTCGGCGAGGCCAAAGCCTTGATGGCAGCGCGCGGGATTCCGGTGCGCTTGTGAAAAAAACTGTGGCCAATGAAGTCAGGATCATCGGCGGCCAGTGGAAACGTTCGAAGCTGCCGGTCGCCGACAAGCCGGGTCTGCGACCGACCCCGGACCGGGTGCGCGAAACCTTGTTCAACTGGCTCGGCCAGAACCTCGGCGATTGGCGCGTGCTCGATGCCTTTGCCGGCAGCGGCGCGCTGGGTTTCGAAGCTGCATCGCGCGGTGCTGCCGCAGTGCTGCTGCTCGAACGCGATGCCGATCTGGTGCGCAGTCTGCAGACCAGCCGGGCGCGGCTGAAGGCCGAAAAAATCCTGCGGGTCGAATGCACTGATGCGCTGAGCTGGATGGCCAGGGCAGCGCCGGCGAGTTTTGAGCTGGTACTGCTCGACCCACCATTCCAGCAACAGCTGTTGATGCCCGCGCTGCAGGCTGCGGCACCGCTGCTGGTGGCTGGCGGCTTTGTCTATATCGAAGCGCCTGAGTTGATCGCAGCGCCGCCCGACTGGGGACTTGAGGCCTGGCGTTCGGCGCGCGCCGGCGCTGTGCATTACCAGTTGTTGCGGCGCAGCGGATAATCGGCCCGTTTGCAACCGAGGAGTCCCGCTTGACCTCTGTGACCGTACTCACCGCCGTATACCCTGGTACCTTCGACCCGATGACCTTGGGCCATGAAGACTTGATGCGCCGCGCGAGTCGCTTGTTTGAGCGCCTGATCGTTGCCGTGGCGGTAGGGCATCACAAAAAGACGATGTTCGGCATCGACGAGCGGCTCGAGATCGCCAAGGAGTTGGCGGCGAAATACCCGAATGTCGAAGTGATCCCGTTTCGTGGCTTGTTGAGCGATTTCGTGGTCGCCAATGGCGGCAAGGTAGTGGTGCGGGGACTGCGGGCAGTCAGTGACTTCGAATATGAATTCCAGATGGCCGGCATGAACCGCCAGCTGATGCCCGATGTCGAGACCGTCTTCCTGACACCCTCGGATCAATACCAGTTCATTTCAGGGACCTTCGTGCGTGAGATCGCCACGCTCGGCGGCGATGTTTCCAAATTCGTCTCGCCTTCGGTCAACTTGCGCCTGCAAGCCCGCATCGCCAAGCTTTGAGGGCATGACGACATGGCTTTGATGATCACATCAGAATGCATCAACTGCGATGTCTGCGAGCCCGAATGCCCGAACGAGGCGATTTCGATGGGCGAGGATTTCTATCAGATCGCAGCTGATAAATGCACCGAATGCGTCGGTCATTTCGACCAGCCGCAATGCGTGCAGCTCTGCCCGGTCGCCTGCATTCCGGTCAATCCAGCCCATGTCGAAAATCAGCAGTCGCTGATGGCCAAGTATCTGCGCCTGACCTTGATCAGGGCCTGAAGTTCAGTCCTGCTGGGCTTTCAAAGGCCGGACATTGCTGGCTGGCGCCGGCGCAGCGGCAGGCGGGCAGGGCAGCGACAGCCATTGCCCCTGAACCTCGACCAGATGCAGGCGGTGGTCGAACACCGATTGCAGCGCGGCCCGCGTCTGTACCAGCTTGGGCGCACCGTGCCAGCTGACCTGCCCACCCTGCATGATGACCAGCGTATCGGCTTGCAGAGCCATGTTCAGCTCATGCAGCACGCTCACCACGGCCACACCCGCAGCGCTGAGCTCACGCACCAGTTCGAGCCAGTCGGCCTGATGCGGCGGATCCAGATGGGCCAGCGGCTCGTCCATCAACAAGACCCTGGCCTGCACCGCCAAGGCGCGCGCCAGCAGCACGCGCTGGCGCTCACCGCCGCTGAGTTGGCCGAGCGGGCGATCGCGCCAGTCCCAGCTCTGCGTCTGCTGCATGGCCAGCGCCACGGCCGCATGGTCGGCATGGCTCGGCGGCGCCAGCCAGGCTTGATGCGGCAAGCGGCCCAGCATCACCACTTCGTAGACGCGCAGCTCGTTCGAGCTGGTCTCGTTCTGGCCCAGCCAGGCCATTGCACGAGCTCGCTCCTTGGCCGGCCATTGCGCCAGCTCGCGGCCGAGCAGGTCGACCCGACCCTGCACCGGCAGCAGGCCTGCGATAGCGCGCAACAAGGTTGATTTGCCGGCGCCATTCGGGCCGACGATGGCGGTCCAGCTGCCCTGGGTCAGCGTCAGCTCGATGTCGGTGAGGATGTTCTGTTCCTGCAGCGCCACGGCCTGCAGGTCGGTGTTGATGGCGATCTTCATCTGCGGCGTTCCAGCAAGGGTTGGCGATGCATCAGCCAGAGCAGGTAGGCACCGCCGAGCAGCGAAGTGACGACGCCGACCGGCAGCTCTTGCGGCGCCAGCAGCCAGCGGGCCAGGATGTCGGCGCCCATCAGCAGCGCGCCGCCGGTCAAGGCCGACAGCAGCAATAGCCAACTGTGGTTGCAATGCAGGCGGCTGCGTACCAGATGTGGCGCCACCAGGCCGACAAAGGCGATCAGTCCGGCCTGCGCTACCGCTGCGCCTGTGGCCAGGGCCAGCACGGCGATCAGCAGCATGCGCACGATGTTCAAACGCACGCCCAGAGAAGCCGCGGTCGCCTCGCCAAGCGTCATCGCGTCGAGGGCGCGGCTGGCGCCCAAGGCCGCCAGCAGGCAGGCCAGCAACAGCGGCCCCATCAGCAGCACGCTGGGCCAGCCCAGAAAGCCGGTTGTTCCCAGCATGAAAGCCTGCATCGGCCGCATGATCTCGGGCGCCACCAGCATCAGCAGCGCAGTCACCGAACCGAGCACGACGCCAACGATGACGCCGGCCAGCAGCAAGCGCATCGTTTGCTCGACGCCACGGGCCAGGATCAGCGTCAGGATGACGGCCCCGACTGCGCCACAAAATGCCGCACCTGTCAGGCCCAGATGCAGCCACCAACTGGCGGCCAGCGGTGAAGTTCCTGCCAGGGCCAGCAGCGCTGCCACGCCAAGTCCGGCACCCGATGAAGCACCGAGCAGATAGGGGTCGGCCAGAGGGTTGCGGAACAGCCCCTGTGCGACCGCACCGGCCAGTCCCAGCAGCGCGCCGGCCAGCCAGGCGCCGCTTGAGCGAGGCAGGCGAATCTGCCAGAGGATTTGCTGCTGGACGGGGTCGGCGCCGATTAGCCAATCGAGCGAAAAACCGCTGCTGCCAACGGCCACGCTGAGCAAGCCCAGCAGGCAGGCGATCAGCAGCAGGGCGAGCATGAGGCTCAAGGGTTTGCTGCGGGTCATGGTTTGCCTCCGCTGTCACTCAGGCAGCGGGCCATCGCCTGTGCAGCTTCTGCCATGCGCGGGCCGGGCCGGCCCATCAAGTCGGACAAGGCCGCGTCGAACTGGCAGACATGCTTGTCGCGCAAGGCCCGGATGTTCTGCCAACCGGGGCGGCCGGCCAGATTTTCAGCCCGGCCTTGGGCGATCATGATGACTTGCGGGTTGGCGCGCACGATGAATTCAGGGTTCAGTTTCGGGAAGGGTCCGAGCGCCTTGCCGACGATATTCCTGGCGCCCAAGCGGGTCAGCATTTCGCCGATGAAAGAGGCTTCGCCGGCTGCATAAGGGGCGCTGTCGACTTCGTAATAAACCGTCAAGCCCCGGGCGGCAGGAGGCACGCTGGCCGCTGCCAGGTGAATCGCAGCATCGATCTGCTGCCAGATCTTCAGTCCATCTTGTGTACCCAGCAACTCGCCGAGTTTCAAGAGCACGCGCTTGACATCGGCCTGACTGGTCGCTTCCAGCACCATGACCTTGAGACCCAGCGCAGCGAGTCGCTCATGTACGCGAGAAGCAGGTGACAGGATCACCACATCGGGCCTCAAGGCGACGATCGCTTCGATCTGGATGTCGTCAAGGCCGCCCAGCTTGGGCAGCTTGTTGACCTGTGCCGGAAAGTCGGAATAGCGGTCAACGCCGACCAGTCGTTCGCAGGCCCCGAGCACACAGACGGTCTCGGTCAGCGAGGGCAGCAAGCTGACGATGCGGCGTGGCGTTTCGCTGAACTGCTGCTGGTGCCCGAGGTCATCCTTGATGCTGAACCCTGCTGCCCAGGCCATGCCGGGCTGCGCGAACAATGCCGCAGCCAGCATCAAACCATGGGCGATCTTGGTTGCAGCGTTGGGCATCAGATCTCTTATAGCGCAGGGCTGTAGCGCAGGCCGACCATCACGGTCCGTGGCGCCTGGGCAAAGCCCCCCGCGGTCTGGTAAACGCGGTTCAGCGCATTGTCCAGATTCAGCTGCAAACGCAGTTGCGGCGTCAGCGGGTAATGCGCGTCGAGGTTGAGCAATGCGTAGCCGGCCAGCGGCAGGGTATTGGCGGCGTTGTCATAGCGCTGACCCGACAGTTGCAGCCCGGCCCCGAACTGCCAGTTCGCCACCGGCATCGCAGCACGCAGCGTGCCATATTGCCTGGCACGGCGCGCCAGCAGCAGGCCGGTTGTCAGGTCCTTGGGGGCTTGCAGGTCGAGCGTTCCGGAAAGGCGCAGATTGCCCAAGTGCGTGCTGCCAGCCAGACTCAGTCCCTGCAGCAAACCGGCCTGCACATTGCCATAGCAGCCGCCGTAGTCCGAGAAGAACGCGCAGCTGTTGGTCGAGCCACTGAAGTCGATCAAATTGCTGATCAGGTTGCGATAGGCGGTGACAGACCATTCGGTGCCCCGGCCCTCGTACCTGATTCCGAGCTCCCTGTTCTGGCCTGACTCGGCTTTCAAAGGTCGGACTCCTGGTATTCCGAGGTTGGGTCCCAGGCCGCTGCCTTGCTGATAAAGCGTCGGTGCACGAAAGGAGCTGCCGGTCGAGGCAAGCAGGCGCAGCCCATCGGTCATGCGGTAGCCGATACCGAAGCTGCCGGTATTGGCGCCGCCGAATTCGGAGTCCTGGTCATGCCTGGCATGGGCTTGCAGATCGAAGCTGCCGTTCGTCAAAAAATAACCCAGCGCTGCGCCGTTTTCAGCCCGGCTTGCCCCGGAACCACCGGCCGCTGTGAAGCCGGGGCTGTTGAGCGAGTCTTCCTTGCGCTCCAGCACGAATAGAAGTCGCTGTTGGTCGGTGAGCCGCCAGTTGCTTTCCATTGCGTAGCTGCGAATCCGGGTTTCGGCCCGGTAATCAAATACCGGCAGGTTGTAGTTCACGTTGGATTCGCTGTAACTCAGCTGGCTGTTCAAAGCGGCCGACCATTGCCGATGCCAGCTCAATTTCCCGAGCTTGTTGTCCTCGATGGCATGACCGATGGCGCCACCCCCTGCGGCCATTTCAGCATCGAGATGGCTCACCAGGCTGATCAACTCCAATCGGTCTTGCGGACTCAGTTGCAGGCCCAGGCGGGTGCTCCAGCTGTGTTTCTGATAGCCGACGTCGCCTGGCGTTGCATAGTAATTTTTCGGGTCCGGGACCAGCACGAAGCCGCGGCTCTGCTCGGTCGAAGCAGCCAAGGCGTAATCAAGAATTCCCTGGCTGCCGCGCAGATTGCCGTCAATCCGATGGGTGCCCAGGCTGCCTGTCGACAGGCCCAGTTGAAGCTGGGTCTTGGCATTGCCTTTGAAGGTGAAGATCTGGATCACGCCGCCGACGGCGTCTGAGCCGTACATCGCGCTGGCCGGGCCCTTGACGATTTCGATCCGCTCGACTTCGCTCAGCGGGATCGATTCCCAGGGCGCGCCGCCGGTCGCTTGCGAATCGATGCGAACGCCGTCGATCAGTACCAGGCTGTGACGCGTTTCTGCCCCGCGGATATAGAGAAAACTGACCGAACCGGGGCCGCCATTGCGGGTCATTTCGACAGCGCCGCTATTGCGCAGCAAATCGTCGATACCGCCAAAGGCCTGACGTTCGATGTCGACGCGGGTGATGACGGTGACGTCGGCCAGCAATTCGCTCAGTTTGAGCGGGGATCTGGCTGCCGTGACGACGACCGGATCCAGTTTGGCTGGGTTGGACTGAGCAAAAGTTCTGGCATGCAGCAGGCAGCCGAACAGGACGAGGGAAGCGGCCACGGTCGTGGTCAGCCCGGGGCGTTCGAAACGCCTGTAAACAAGGGTCATGGAAGAAAGCAAGCAACAAAGCAGCCGAGCGCCAGTTTCCCGCAGGCGCTCGTGAAACGATCGGCCATGGTCCTGGCCGATCACTTTGTTGGCCGGTATCCGGGCTGGTGGATCTGACCTTTGAGTCCTTCCCAGCGTTCAAAGAACGCCAGTGGAGCGATTACAAAAGTTGGAGCTTCGAAAAGCTCTATCCACTTACCGTTGCGGGGACAGCTCAGGTTGGGATTGATCCGCTGGATCGCACCTTTCTGATTCCCGTTTAACTGCACAGGCGCAATGCCTGCACGAGCACCAACAATGCTTCATTCTATCTGGCGCTGGGGGACGCATGACTGGCACTGGCCGCATGGGCTGGTTTGTGCGCGCGGGGCTGCTTGGTCTTGACCGGGGCGGCCGCGCTGGCTGGCCTGGGCGGCGTTGGCAGGCCGTTGATGCCGATGGCCGGGCCGGCATGTCGGCGTGCGTCGGCCTCCTGCTTTTGGCGGTCCTGTTCGAGCTCGTGAGCCAGCTTTGCTTCTCTGCCCGCCTGATCACGCGCAAGTCGCGACTGTGCCTGGCTGGGTTGGTCGAACTGGATTTGCGACGCGCTGGCCTGCGCGCCTGCCGGGCAGGGCGAATCACGCAAATCGCGGCCGTCAGCGCCGCAGCGGTAGACCTTGGCCTGCTGCGCCTGGGTCTGTGCCGCCGCGGTGACGCAAACCGCTGCGAGGGCTAGACAGGCCGATCGCGCAAAGTATTTGGTGAAAGACATGGCGCAATCTCCATGATCGGTTCTGCCGCAGGACCGGAGGGCAGCGGCTTGGGCAATTTCGGCCTTGGCGGTTTGGCATGAATTTTCATCAGTGCTCGCGCCATGTCTCCTGCCAGCAGCAAGTCGACCGCACCGAGCGATTTGACGATGCAGTCGTCGACTGCCAAGCGCTCATCCAGTGGCGGCCGACGCAGCACATAGTCGGCCACTTCGCCGCGGTTGCCCGGATGTCCGATGCCCAGCCGAAGACGCCAGAAATTGGCCGAACCGAGTTGCGCTTGCATGTCCTTCAATCCGTTATGGCCTGCGGCGCTGCCGCCCTGCTTGATCTTCATCTGGCCTGGATCCAGATCCAGCTCGTCATGAACGGCCAGAATTTCTTCAGGCTCGATCTTGTAAAAGCGTGCCAGCGCAGCCACTGCCTTGCCGGATAAATTCATATAGGTCATCGGCTCGATCAGCCAGATCGGCCCGGCAGCGCCGCGTGGGCTGTTGACCCTGGCAACTTTTCCGAAATAGTTGCGTTCCACCTGCAGCGTGGCGCCGAGTTCGCGTGCCAGCGCATCGACCCACCAGAACCCGGCGTTGTGGCGTGTGTTTTCATATTCCTGCCCCGGATTGCCGAGACCAACAAACAGTCGAATCATGGCCGCAGTTTAGACCTTGCCAGATTCGTATGCTTCTTAAGCGCCGCAGGGGATCGGCGGACGTGATCTCCAGCCGGACTCCCGGTACGGCAAACCCGCCCGAGCGGCAGGGCCTGCCGATTCCTGCCGCCTGGTACAAGCGCCCGGGCTCAGATCGGTGCTGCGGGCGCCGGCGCTGCAGGCACAAGCGGTGGAGCTTTGGCGGCGCTCTTGGGTGCTGCTTTTGGCAAGGCTGGTACCGCCACTTTGGCAGCTTTCTTGGCCACCGGCTTGGTCACTGCCTTGATTGCTGGCGTT
>JBIKPD010000433.1:0-3314 GCA_044357665.1 Roseateles sp.
CCATATGTTCGCTGACGCTGAAGCCTTCGATCTTCATGCGGTTCGTCAGGATCAGCTGCGGCAAGGCCATCGGGATCGGCTCGCCGCTGTAACCGGAAATCATGCCGCAGATGGCGATGCGGCTGAAGGCATTGGAGCGCAGCATCACCGCGTCCAGAATCATGCCACCGACATTCTCGAAACAGCCGTCGATGCCGTCCGGGCAAGCTGCCTTGAGCGCCGCCGAGAGCGAGCGCAGATCGGGATGCTGCTTGTAATCGATGCAGGCATCAAAGCCGAGCTCCTCGACCACATAACGGCATTTGTCGGCGCCACCGGCCAGGCCAACCGCCCGCGCACCGCGCGCCTTGGCGAGCTGCCCGACAACTGATCCGACTGCGCCGCTGGCGGCACTGACGACGACGGTCTCGCCCGCTTTCGGCTTGATGATCTGGTTCAGCCCGTACCAACCGGTGACGCCCGGCATGCCGACCGGCCCGAGATAGGCCGACAGCGGCACATGGGTCGTGTCAACCTTTTGCAGCACGCCACGCTCTTCGGCACCAACCAGCTGATATTCCTGCCAGCCGGCCATGCCGACCACCTGGTCGCCAACGCTGAAGCGCTTGTTCCTCGACTGCACCACCTCGCCCGCAGTGCCGCCGATCATCACCTGGCCCAGCGGCTGTGGCTGGGCATAGCTCTTGCCATCATTCATGCGGCCACGCATATAGGGGTCGAGGCTGAGGAAATGGTTGCGCACCAGCACCTGGCCTTCTTCCAGCGCCGGGATGTTCACTTCCACCAGCTTGAAATTGTCGAGCGTGGGTTCGCCCTGGGGGCGCGAGACGAGCTGGATCTGATGGTTGAGCATGCGGATTTCCTGTGGGCTGAATTGGATGATCGGATTGAATCATGCCTGTCTCAGGTTGCAGCGTCCCTTCGGTGACAGAAAAAGAACGACCGTGCTTTTTCATCAGAATCAATAGCGGGGCCTTGCAGGACTTATCCTCGGGGCAGCAAAAAAACTGCAAACCAGCCTCCCTACCTCAATTCCCGAGAGACCCCATGCTCCCATTGAAACAAGCGCGACTGATCCTGGCCGCAATGGCAATCAGCCTTTTACCCACCGCGGTGATGGCCGACAGCTATCCGAGCCGGCCGATCAAGCTGATCGTGACCTTTGTGCCCGGCGGCGGCGCCGACATCATCGGCCGCTACATCGCGCAGGCCTTGACGCTGTCGCTGGGCCAGCCGGTCGTGGTCGAAAACAAGCCAGGCGCGGGCGGACTGCTCGGTGTCGAGGCCGGCATGGCAGCGCCCGCCGATGGCTATACCTTCACGCTGATTTCATCGAGCTACACGGTCAATCCGAGCTTGTACAAGATCAAGTTCGATCCGATCAACGATGTCACGCCGATCGTGCAGGTCTCCAAGGGCCCGTTGCTGGTGGTGGTCAACCCGTCGTTGCCGGTCAAGACCTTGCAAGACCTCGCCAACCTGGGCAAATCAAGGCCGGGTCAACTCAACTATGCCTCGTCGGGCCAGGGCAGCGCCCTGCATCTGGGTGCCGCGCTGTTTGCCGACATGGCGGGTTTCCAGATGAACCATATTCCCTACAAGGGTGGCGGCGCGGCATTGAACGACCTGCTCGGCGCTCAAGTCGACCTGTATTTCGCCGCCACCGCCAGCGCCTTGCCGCTGGTCAAAGCTGGCAAATTGCGTGCGCTTGCAGTCACCAGCACCAAGCGTATCCCGGCTTTGCCCGACACCCCGACGATCGCTGAGTCAGGCTACAAGGGCTATGACGTCACGCTCTGGTACGGCTTGATCGGCCCAAAAGGGCTGCCGCCAGAAATCGTCAATCGCATCAACCTGGAAGTCAACAAGGTCCTGGCGCTGAAGGAAACGCCGGCGAAGCTGGAAGTTGACGGCGCGTCGGCGGCCGGCGGCAGTGCCGCAGCTTTCGCGACGATCGTGAGCCATGAAATCGAACAATGGAACAAGATCGTCACCCGACTCGGCGTCAAGCTCGATTGAGCGCCGGCATCAGCCCTGCGGTAATACTTTCACGCTGCGGTCGCGGCCGGGCACGGCCCTCATGTACTTGAAGGTGCCGGTGGCATGGGCGCAGAGCTTGCCATCGCCGCCAAAGATCGAGCCTTCACAAAAAGCCAGCGTCGCGGTCCGGTGCAGCAATTTGCCGGCCGCGCGCAACTTGCCTTCCCCCGGCCGCATGAAGGAAGTCTTCATCTCGATGGTGACCACGCCGGGGCCAAAATCGGGTTGATCACGGTGAATGCTGCGCGCGGCATGGGCCATCGCAGCGTCGAGCAGAGTCATGATGACGCCGCCATGGGCGACGGCCCAGGCGTTCATATGGGCGTCGGTCAGGTCGACGCGCAGGTCTGACTCGCCGTCGCCGAGGCTGTGCAGTTCAAGACCCAGTTGCTCGATGAAGGGGATATGCACCGGGAACTGCATCGGCCCGCGTTTTGGTTTCATCTCAAGCCCCATGGATCGCGCTGACACCGCCGTCAACGGCCAGGATCTGCCCGGTGATGTGCTTGCCGGCCCGCGAAGCGAACAGCAGCGCTGCGCCCTTCAGATCCTCATCGTCACCGATACGGCGCAGCGGCGCCGCGGCCGCCAGCTTGTCTTCGCCGAGCGCAGCGAGCAGCCCCTTGGTCATCTTGCTGGGGAAAAATCCGGGCGCCAAGGCATTCACCGTGATGCCGTATTCGCCCCATTCGCCGGCCAGCGCACGGGTGAAATTGACCACCGCACCTTTGCTGGTGTTGTAGGCGATCGTCTTCATCGCCGACGGGTTGCCGGAGAGGCCGGCGATCGACGCGATGTTGATGATGCGGCCATGGCGACGCGGAATCATGCTGGCCTTGGCCACCGCCTGTGCGAACACAAACAGGCTGCGGATGTTCAGGTTCATGACCTTGTCCCAGGCTTCCTGCGGATGATCCTCGGCCGGTGCGCCCCATGAAGCGCCGGCATTGTTGACCAGGATGTCGATCTGGCCGAGGCGCTGCATGGTCTGAGTGACAACGCCGCGGGCCTGTTCCTCATCGGCGGCATCGGCCGCGATCCAGCTGGCGTCGATGCCGCGCGCCTGCAATTGCGCAACGGCCTGCTCGAGGTCAGCGGCCTTGCGCGAGCTCAGCATGATTCTGGCGCCAGCGTCTCCCAGACTCTCGGCAATCTGCAGCCCGAGGCCGCGCGACCCGCCGGTGACCAGGGCCACCTGGCCGGTCAAATCAAACAATTCCTGTACCGTTTTTCTCATCTCATTCCCCATCAAGGTCATCAATTCAGGGCCAGCG
>JBIKPD010000104.1:0-11629 GCA_044357665.1 Roseateles sp.
CTTGGGGAAATCGCTGAGTGCGGCTTCGAACATTGCGGCGGTCAATTGCTCGTCGCCTCGCGACAGTCCGTCATTGCTGGCGCGCGCTTCGTACAGCGGTTCGGCAGTCTGCCGGTCGCGCAGCAGTAACGCAGCATTGCGCTCATAGCGGCGCTCCCACATCGATGGCGACTGGATCATCAACGTCGAACGCCGCCAGCCGCCATAACGCCAATGGCTGTAGCTGCCATGCCAGCGCCACCAGAGCGGATCGTCCCAGGGCGCGAGATCCTGGGCGCGGATCGTCATCCCCAGGTTCACCAGCACATCGGCCGACTTGGCATCGACTGCCGGCTTGAAACCGGCTTTTGCCAGCGCTGCCGCAGCCGCTACTTCCAGCGTTAGCTGCTGTTCTGAAGGTTTCGCCATCTGCTGTGACGGCAGTCGCTCGAAAAAATAGCTCCCCGGCGGCCTTTCCGCAGGCCAGCTGCCAAAGCTGGCCACTTCGCTGCTGACCATATAGGGACCGCTGCAAGCGCCGAGCAGCATTGCAGCAGCGCTGATCAAGACCATCTGACGTCGGTTCATGGTTTCCTCCATCGTTAACGGGTAAATTGTGATCGATTTCAGGCGACCTTGGCTCGGTCGATAAAATCGGGACTTAATTTGAACTGCATTGCCAATCAGAAACTGACTTCGCCACCAAGATGCTGCCAGTCCATCAGTTAACCGCACCAGTGCTTGATCAAGAGGGCATCGAATTGCCAGCGCAACTAGCCAGTCGCTTGCGCCTTTCGCCCGTCACCCTGTTGGCTGGGGGACTGTTCGCATTGACCTTGGGCGCTTGCGCAACAGTTAATCCGAAACCCGGGCCGGATGCCTGGCTGCTTTCACCTGGATGGAAGGCTACGGCGAAGTTCAAGGATTCCAACCTGAAAGGCAGAAGCGGCCAGCTTTATGCCATTGAGGGCAGTGCAATGGAGAACCTCAAAGTGGTGGCGCTCGACCTTGCCAAACAGAGCGGCTTGCATCCTCGGATGGCACTGACGGCTGCTGAAGGCCCCAACGCCTTCGCCTCGCGTCAGCAAATTGAGGGGCTGATCGGGCTTACCTTGCCGATGTTGCACGGCATTGGTGCTGATCGCGATGCCCTTGCCACGACGATCGGGCATGAACTCGCCCACCTCAAACTCAAGCATGGTGACATCCGCCAAGAACGCAGCGACATGGCCAAGGGTGTCGGTAACGTCCTGGGATCCTTGCTGACGGTTGCCGGGGTGCCGTTGGGCGGCCTTGTTGCCAGTCTTGGTGTGGGGGTCGTCACCACGGCTTACTCGCGTGAAGAGGAGCGTGATGCCGACATGCTCGGACTTGAGTGGGCCGTGGCTGCAGGTTACAGCGCCTGCGGCGTAGTCCGGACCATGGCCCTGCTGAACGCCACTCAAGCCGGGGCTTCGCTGCCTTTTCTTTCATCCCATCCCGGGCAAGACGAACGCATTCAGCGCGCCAACCAGTTCGCCATCAGGGAAACCGGCAAGGCTTGTTGAAGCTACCGGTGCAACTTGATCACAGTCGCCGCAACCGGGGTTGCGCAAGCGTCTTCTTCATCGAAAGCGATGTCGCCGTTGGCGTCGGGCAGACCGGTCGCTTTCAAGCTCTGGAAGGGGAACAGCTTGCGATCCATCATGTGCGAAGGCACGACATTGCTCATCGCGGTAAACATGTTTTCGACCCGACCCGGGAAGCGCTTCTCCCAGTCATTGATCATGGCCTTGATCTGTACGCGTTGCAGGTTTTCCTGGCTACCGCAGAGGTTGCAGGGAATGATCGGGAACTGGCGGTGTTCGGCCCAGCGCACCAGGTCGGGTTCGGCCACATAGGCGAGCGGCCGGATCACCACATGGCGGCCGGTGTCGCTGACCAGCTTGGCCGGCATGCCCTTCATGCGGCTGCCGAAGAACATGTTCAGGAACAGCGTGACGATGATGTCGTCGCGGTGATGGCCGAGCGCGATCTTGGTGGCACCGAGTTCATCGGCGACGCGGTAGAGGTTGCCGCGGCGCAGGCGCGAGCATAAGCTGCAGGTGGTCTTGCCTTCAGGAATCAGTCGTTTGACGATCGAATAGGTGTCTTGCTCCTCGATATGGAAAGGCACGCCGCGGCTCTTCAGGTATTCGGGCAACACATGCTCGGGGAAGCCGGGCTGTTTCTGGTCGAGGTTGACCGCGATCAGGTCGAAAGTGATCGGCGCGCGCTGCTGCATATTGATCAGGATGTCGAGCATCGCGTAGCTGTCCTTGCCACCCGACAGGCAGACCATCACCCGGTCGCCTTCCTCGATCATGTTGAAGTCGCCGATCGCCTCGCCGACCTGCCGATGCAGGCGCTTGGAGAGCTTGTTGATCTCGAGCGAAGCCTTCTTTTCGGCCGCCTGATTCGGCATTGTTGCCTGAGCCTGCTCTGTCACGGCCTGGCCTCCTGTTTGATACCGAAGACTTCGACGCCTACGGCCTCGCAGTCCGGGTAGACATCGGGTTTTTCGGTCGAGACCCGCGCCGCCTTGACCAAGGGATGCTCGAGCATCAGCGCGAGCACATCGTCGCAAAGCGTTTCCTGCAAATGGACATGGCCGCGCGCCACCCGTTCGGCGATCGTGCGCCGGATGAAGTCGTAGTCGACCACTTCGCTGAGGTCGTCGGCCAGCGGCGTCGAATTGCGCAAGGGGATGTAGAGGTCGACATTGATCAGCACGCGCTGCTCGCCGCGCTTTTCGAACTCATGCACGCCGATATTGATATTGACGGTGTAGTTGCGCAGGAAGAGCCGGCGGCAGTCGAGCAGGGCAGGGTGGGAAAGGGGACTGTTCATATCTGGGCCGGGTCGGGGGGTGCTAGAAAAAGGACGTCACGGGCTTGGGCGGCCAGATGCTGGCCGCCGTCGACCAGCAAGGTGGTGCCGGTGATGGCGGGAGATTCGATCAGGAAGCGCACGCTGCGGGCGATGTCCTGCGGTGTTGATGAACGCTGCAGCGGTGTTTGCTGATGCGCCTGCTCGAAGCCTGCATCGTCCATCGTGCCGGAAATCAAGGTTACGCCG
Organism: Roseateles sp.; assembly: GCA_044357665.1. Lineage (GTDB taxonomy): Bacteria > Pseudomonadota > Gammaproteobacteria > Burkholderiales > Burkholderiaceae_C > Paucibacter_A. Next base: position 3,076 of record JBIKPD010000104.1, read on the forward strand.
GGTGCGATGCCGCAGACGCGCAGCAGCGGCGCCAGCGCCTGGGCCAGCAAGGTGTTGCAGCATTCCAGGGCGGCTTTGGAGAGCGTGTAGGAGAGGTAATCCGGGTTCGGGTTCCAGAGTTTCTGGTCGAGCAAGTTGATGATGCAGGCCGGCCGGTTTTGCGCCAGCGCGATGCGGTGCAAGGCTCGCGCCAGCACGATGGCCGGCGCTGTGTTGGCACGCCAATGGGCTTCCATGGCGGCGTAGCTGAAAGTCTCGACCTTGTCGTATTCGAACAAGGAGGCATTGTTTACCACGCTGTCCAGACGCCCGAAGCGTGCCAGCACGGCGGGCACCAGGGCTTCGCAGGCGGCCTCATCGGCAAGGTCGGCGCAGAAGGCTTCAGCATCGGCGCCCAGGGCCTTCAGCGACTCGACCAAGGCCAGGGCCTCGTTGCCGGACTGGCGGTAATGGACCGCGATGTCGTAGCCATGGGCTGCCAGGTCGAGAGCCATGCAGCGGCCCAGGCGGCGCGCGCCTCCGGTGATCAGGACGACAGGACGTTCGGTCATTGCGTTTTCCTCAGGCTCAGGATTTTCGCCTGATAGCGGCGCCAGACCCGCCAGCCCAGCAGGATGGCCAGCAGCGCCGCATAAATTGCCGGCTCGGCGAAGTTGTTCTTGCCTGAGCGCATCCAGATGAAATGCGTCAGCGCGACCAGGCTCAGCAGGTAGACGGCCCGGTGCAGCAACTGCCAGCGCTTGGCTCCGAGGGCCTTGACCGCGCGGTTGAACGAGGTGGCCGCCAGTGGCAGCATCAGCAGCCAGGCGCAAAAGCCGATCAGGATGAAGGGGCGTTTGCTGATGTCGCGGGCGATTTCGCCCGCATCGAGCCCCATATCGAGCCAGCTGTAGGCCAGCAGATGCAGGCAGGCGTAGAAAAAACTGAACAAGCCGAGCATGCGCCGCAGCCGCGCCAATGCCGGCTGGCCGGTGATCACCCGCAGCGGCGTGACGGCCAGGGTCAGGCAGAGCGCGCGCAAAGTCCAGTCGCCCAGGCTGCGGATCAAGGCTTCGGCGGGATTGGCGCCCAGACGATTGCTGGCCGCCCCCCAGATCAGCCAGGCCAGCGGCGCCAGGCAGAACGTGAAGAGCAGCGGTTTGGTGGCCGGGTGCAAGAGCAGGGCACGGGGCATGGCTTCAATAATTGCTCTTCAAATCCATGCCGGCATAGAGCTGTCCGACCTGCGCTTCATAGCCATTGAACATCAAGGTCGGGCGCTTCTTGGTGAACAAGCCGTCCTCGCCGATGCGGCGTTCGGTCGCCTGGCTCCAACGTGGATGGTCGACTTGCGGATTGACGTTGGAATAAAAACCATACTCTCTGCGGTTCGCATGCATCCAGCTGGAGTCGGGTTGCTTCTCGACAAAGCGAATCTTGACGATCGACTTGGCCGACTTGAAACCGTATTTCCAGGGCACGATCAGCCGCACCGGTGCGCCATTCTGGTTCGGCAGGACCTCGCCATACATGCCGAAGGTCAGCAAGCTCAGCGGGTGCATCGCCTCGTCGATCCGCAGTCCCTCGACATAGGGCCAGTCGAGCACGCCCGAGTCCAGCCCCGGCATCTGCTTCTTGTCGGCCAGAGTGACGAACTCGACATATTTTGCCCGGCTGTTCGGCTCGACCTTCTTGATCAACTCGGCCAGCGAATAGCCGACCCAGGGAATCACCATCGACCAGCCCTCGACACAGCGCAGCCGGTAGATGCGCTCTTCCATCGGGCTGAGTTTGAGCAAGGCGTCGAGGTCGAAGACGCCGGGCTTCTTGACTTCGCCTTCAACGCTGATCCGCCAGGGCCGGGTTTTCAGAGACCCGGCCGTACGTGCCGGGTCGGCTTTGTCGGTGCCGAACTCGTAGAAGTTGTTGTAGCTGCTGGCATCCTGAAATGAGGTCTGCTTGTCCAGCACCATCGCCCCGGCCACTGCGCTTTTGGCTCCCGGCAACTTGGTCGCCTGGCCTGCGGCGCGGGCCTCAGGCCAGGCGGCCAGTAGCGAGCCTGCGGCGCCGCCCGCCATCAGCTGCAGCCATTGGCGCCGCTGTGCATAGACTTCGGGCGGAGTGATCTCGGAACTGGCGATCTTGAATGCTTTGTGGATTGAATTCATCGGGCCTCCCGGCAATGCTGATCCTGCACCTTACGCGAAAGCAGGGATTCTTGCTCGGCGGTCTGGCGCTACCCTTGCGGGCCAAAAAAAAGGCCGGTGCTTGTCACCGACCTTTGCCTTGCCCGGCAGCACCGGGCGGTACCTTCAGCGGCTCAGCGCAGACCGGCGATGTAGTCGGCGACGGCCTTGATTTCCTTGTCGTTGAGCTTGGCAGCGATGGCAGTCATCTGCGCGCTGTTGCCGCGAGCGCCCGAGCGGAAGCTGTTCAACTGGGCTTCAAGGTAATCGCCATGCTGGCTCGCGATGCGCGGATATTGGGCCGGGATGCCAGCGCCGTTCGGGCTGTGGCAGCCTGCGCAAGCGGGGATCTGCCGGTCGGCGAGGCCGCCGCGGTAGATCTTCTCGCCCAAGGCCACGCTGTCCTTGTTCTTGGAGAAGCCTGGCTTGGCCTGCTTGGACGCGTAAAACGCGGCGACATTCTTCATGTCTTCCGGCGACAGCATGGTGGCCATGCCGGTCATGACCGCGTTGACGCGCTTGCCGGCCTTGAATTCGGCCAATTGCTTGACCAGGTATTCGGCATGCTGGCCCTGCAGGATCGGGTTGGCCGCGGCACCGCGCGAACCATCCGCCGTGTGGCAGGCGCCGCAGACCGCGGTGGCGGTTGCTTGACCTTTGGCCAAGTCGGGTTTTGATGCGGCTTCAGTATTGGCATTGGCCGAACTGGCCACGGCGAAGAGGAGGCTGGAGAGCAGGACGGAAGCAATCTTCATCATGAATATATTGATTTGGTAGGCTTAACCGATAGATTTTACAATAGCAAATTGCAAAGCCAACGATCTTCATGACCAACAATAATTCATTGCCGCAAGAAACCGCCCGGATTGCGGCCCCAGTGACGGAAAAAGTGGCACTCGGCTGGACCCACACGGCCCGCTTCCTGACCACCGCCAGCCAGCTGGTGCATCTGCCGCCCAATGAGTTGCCGGAGATCGCTTTTGTCGGCCGCTCCAACGCCGGCAAGTCCACCGCGATCAACACGCTGGCCCAGCAAAAGCGTCTGGCCTTTGCCTCGAAGACGCCGGGGCGCACCCAGCACATCAATTTGTTCGAGCTCGGTCCTAAAGACGCTGCTGACACCTGGTTCGCCGACTTGCCGGGCTATGGCTATGCGGCGGTGGCGCGCTCGGCCAAGCTGCGCTGGCAGAAGGTGATGGCTGATTACCTCGAAGTACGGCGCAGCCTGTCAGGCGTCGTGCTGATGGTCGATTCGCGCCTCGGCCTGACCGACCTCGACAAGCAGTTGCTCGAATTCGTCAACGCCAGAATCATCAACGGCGAGATCAAGCTGCTGGTGCTGCTGACCAAGTCAGACAAGCTCAACCGCACCGAGTCGAATGCCGCACTGGCCTCTTGCAAGATCTTTCTGGCTGGCATTGCTACGGCCGAATCGGATGTGACGGTGATGCTGTTCTCGGCGCTGAAAAAGCTTGGTGTCGGCGAAGTCGCCTGCATCCTGCACAGCTGGGTTCATCCCGAAGGTAAACCGGCGCTGCCCTGACCGCTTGGCGGTTCGAGATGCGCTCAGGCTTTCTTGAGGAAGGCTGCCTTGAGCATGAAGCTGACGCCGTCGATCTTGCAATCGACTTCATGGTCTCCGGCGACCAGGCGAATGCTCTTGACCTTGGTGCCTTTCTTCAGGTTGATCGAGCTGCCCTTGACCTTCAGGTCCTTGATCAGGAAGACCGAGTCGCCATCGGCGAGCGGCTGGCCGTTCGAATCCTTGATGATCTTGCTGTCACTGTCCTCGACGGCGGCATCGGACCCAGGCTGCCACTCATGGCCGCAATCGGGGCAGATCAAGCGGTCGCCGTCGGGATAGGTGTTTTCGAGGCTGCAGACGGGACAAGCGGGTGGGGTAGGCATCAGGGAATTTACTCGGGTCGGGTTGGTCAATGTAACCTGCAGGCTGCGCGCTGATGGCTGACAAGCCATACTTGGGCCAAATTGAAGGAATGATGATGAAGCGATTGATCTCTGTCTTGCTGACCCTGCTGGCCTTTGCCGCAATGCCCGCGCAGGCTGATGAAGCCCTGCAGGCTGCGATCAATAGCGCCCAGCGCACGCCGGCGTTCGCGGCGCGCGATGGTTGGCGCCACCCCTACGAGACCCTGAGTTTTTTCGGCATCAAGCCGGACCAGACCGTGGTTGAAATCACCCCGGGTGGGGGCTGGTACAGCGAGATCCTGGCGCCCTATTTGCGGCAGCGCGGTCGGCTGATCCTCGCCGGCGATGACCCGCAGTCGGCGCGAGCTTATTCGCAGCGCAGCGCTGCCCGCTTGAAGCAAAAGCTCGATGCGCAGCCGGCGATTTACGACCAGGCCCAGCTGGGTATTTTTGATGCGGCCAGCGGCGGCTTGAAAGCAGTGCCGGCGGCCAGCGTCGATCTGGTGCTGACCTTCCGCAATGTGCACAACTGGGTCGCCTTGGGAGAGGACAGGACCGGCGAGGCCTTCAAGAGCCTGTTCGATTGCCTCAAGCCCGGTGGCGTGCTCGGCCTGGTCGAGCATCGCCTGCCTGCCGCGCGCCAACAGGACGCCAAGGCCAGTAGCGGTTATGTGCACCAAGACTATGTCATCCGGATGGCCGAGAAGGCCGGCTTCAAGCTGCTTGCCGCAGCCGAGATCAATGCCAACCCGAAAGACAAGGCTGACCATGCCGGCGGCGTCTGGGCTTTGCCACCGGTTTTCGCCAACAAGGACAAGGATCGGGCAAATTACGAGGCGATCGGCGAGAGCGACCGCATGACCTTGAAGTTCATCAAGCCTTGAGCAGACTGGCCTTCATCGGCGCCGGTCGTCTGGGCCAGGTGCTGGCCCAGGCCATGGCAGCGCAGGGCGAATCCGTCGTCGCGGTATGCAGCCGTAATCAGGACGCGGCTGCCACTCTGGCGCTGCGTATCCCGGGCTGCCAGGTGATGACTCAGGAGCAGGCCTTGCAGGCCGCCGATCTGATTTTTCTGACCGTTTCTGACGACGCAATCGAGCCTTTGGCGCGCGTGCTGCCCTGGCGCAGCGGTCAAGCCGTGGTGCATTGCAGCGGGGCGACCGAATTGACCGCCTTGGCTGCAGCCGTTTCACGCGGCGCAACAGTCGGCGGTTTTCATCCCTTGCAGATTTTTTCTGACCCGGAGCGCGCGGCACAACTGCTGGCCGGCAGCACGGTGGCGATCGAGGCCGAGCCGCCGCTGCGCGAGGAGCTGTTGCGGCTAGCCGCCTTGCTGGGGATGCAGCCGCTGCAGCTGCCACCCGGAACCCGCGCGGCCTATCACGCTGCGGCGAGTTTTTCAGCCAGTTTCATCTTGTCGCTGCTGGACGAAGCGGTGCAGATCTGGGCGGGAGTCGGCTTGCCGCGGCAGCAGGCTTTGCAGGCCTTGTTGCCGCTGGCCCGGGGGACCTTGCAGGCGGCCGAAAAGCGCGGGCTGGCAGGCGCTCTGTCAGGACCGATTTCGCGCGGGGACGCCGGCGTGGTCGCGGGTCATCTGCAGACGCTCGATCAACTCGGCGCCGAGCATGGTGCTTTCTACCGCGAGCTGTCGCGCCGGCAACTGGATCTGGCGCGCGCCAGCGGTCGTCTCGATGAACAAGCCTTGCAGCGGCTGGAGGCTTTGCTCGGTCACTGAGCCTTGCCGGACGACGGTGTGACCACGTCGATGGTTTTTTCGATCACTTTGCCGGTCACCTTGACGCCGGTGCTTACGACCGCGCCGGTGACTGAAATCGCCGCGCCTGCCGCAGCCCCCGCGATGCTGACGACTGCGCAACCGCTCAGGGCGGTGCTGAAAATAGCGGCAAGGGCAAGGCGTGGTATCGGCATGATCTGAGGCTTTCGAGAGTTTTTCCTAGCTTGTAGTGTATGTTCGAGGTTCGATCTCCAAAGTCTGAGCAACTCGGCAAGGTGATAAACGATGTGTGAATGCCATGTTTGACGTCTACGGCCTGAGCGGGCGTCTTTTCACCGGCCCGATCGACGACCTGCGCGACATGCACCAGGTGCATGCGGTGGCTCGAATGCGGGCGCTCCAGCCAGTGTCCCCGCAGCAGGCGACTTCGCCGGGCCTGCTGATGGCCGGCGAGGCGCTGGAAGCGGTATTCATCCAGGACTATGTCGACCTGCGGCAGCGCGGTGCGCTGAATGCCTATGCGCATACGCAGACGTCCACCGTGACCCGGCAACCGCTGGTGCTGGTCGAGCAACTGATGAGCCGGCGTTTGATCACCGTGCCGGTGCAAGCGACGCTGGCGCAGGGCATGGCGCTGCTGGCGCAGGCTCAGGTCGGGCAGGCGCCCGTGGTCGACGATGACGGGCGCTTGGTGGGGCTCTTGCTGCGCGCTGACCTGCTGCCCTTGCCGGCCGACCTGCTGGATATTGAGGCCGGCGGGCAGGCCTGGCGCAGTTGGCTGCAACGGCCTGTCGCCGACCTGATGTGGACGCCCGTGCCGGCCGTGCGGCCTGATGCACCGATACGGCAGGCGGCTCAGGTGTTGATCGATCTGCACCTGCCTGGTTTGCCGGTGCTCGACGCTGCTGGGCGCCTGCTCGGTTTCCTCTCGCGCAGCGATGTGTTGCGGGCGATCACCCGCGAGCCGCCGCTTGACCTCTGGTCCTGAGATGCAGGCGACCACTGCTTCCCCCCGGGCCTTGCAAGCCTGGCAGGTCATCCTTGGCGGCATTTGCGGCCTGGTGCTGACCATCGGCCTGGCGCGCTTTGCCTACACGCCGCTGTTGCCGCTGATGCAGGCGCAAGCCGGGCTGTCCGACAAGCTCGCTGGCTGGCTGGCTGCGACCAATTACCTCGGCTATATGAGCGGCACTTTGCTGGCGGCCTGGGTTGACGACGCGCGCTTGCGGCACCGGCTTTTTAGCGCGGGGCTCTGGCTCAGCCTTGTTATCACGCTGCTGATGGGCTTGAGCAGCAATGTCTGGGTCTGGGCGCTGTCGCGCTACCTTGGTGGACTGTGTGGCGCATCGGGCATGTTGCTGGGCTCCGGCTTGGTGCTGAACTGGCTGATGCAGGCGGGCCGCAGACCCGAACTCGGCCTGCATTTCACCGGGATAGGCATGGGCGTCACGGTGACTGCGGTGGGCGCGATGTTGATGTCCTTGCTGGGTCTGGACTGGGCGCAGCAATGGCAAGGGTTTGCAGTGATCGGTCTGGCTTTTTTGCTGCCAGCCTGGGTCTGGCGCCCGCCGGTACCGGCCAGAACTGCCAGCCACAGCCAGGCCAGCGCCGGGACTTCATCGCAGTGGATGATCTTGATGCTGGCGATCTATTTCTGTGCCGGTTGGGGTTTTGTCATCGACGCCACCTTCACCGTCGCCATCGTTGAACGCCAGCCTGCGCTGGCGGGCCAAGGCCCTTGGGTCTGGCTGCTGGTCGGCCTGACGGCAACGCCGGCGGTGTTCCTGTGGGACCGGGTGGCGCGGCGTAACGGCGAATTGCCGGCCTTGCTGATTGCGTTTGGTTTGCAGGCGCTGTCGATGCTGCTGCCGGCGGTTTCAGACAGCCTGGCGGCGGCCATTGCCGGCGCGCTGCTTTATGGGGCGACCTTCCTGGGCATCGTCAGCATGACCCTGGCCCTGGTCGGGCGCCATTCACCGGCCAATCCGGGCAAGGCGATGGCAAGGCTGACGCTCGGCTACGGTGCGGCGCAAATCACCGCGCCTGCGCTGGCCGGCAGCATGGCGCAGCACAGCGGCAACTATCACGGCGCGCTCTGGTTGACGGCGGCCGTGTTGCTGCTCGGCATGGCCTTGCTGGCTGTGCTGATGCGAATTGAAAGCAGGCCCTGACTCAGTCTTCGCGATACAGCTTGGCGTGTACGCGCTGAGTGGCTTTCCAGACGCACCAGAGCACCACTGGCACGGCCGCGCCGGCAGCCATTTCGGGGTTGATGCCCAGCCCGGCTGATTTCAGCGCCTTGCCGGCATAAAGCAGCAGGCTGACGACATAGTAGGAAATCGCCGCGATCGACAAGCCTTCGACGGTTGTTTGCAACTTCAGCTGCAGTTGCTGTCCGCGCGTCAACTGGGCCAGCAATTGCTGATTCTGGTTTTCGGTGGCGATGTCGACCCGGGTGCGCAGCAGGCTACTGGCGCGCTCGGTGCGCTGCGACAGTGAGGCGAGCCGCTGTGCGGTTGCCGCTGCAGTTGCGATCGCCGGCGAGAGCCGGCGCTGCATGAAGTCACCGATCGTCTGCGTTCCCGGAATCGGCGCTTCGCGCAGCTCATCGATGCGTTGGCGGACCAGCGCCGCATAGGCCTGGGTGGCCGAGAACCGGTACATATGCTCGGCCGTGGCGCGTTCCACGCTCGCTGCCACATGGATCAAACGGTCCAGCAGGTTC
>JBIKPD010000434.1:0-3309 GCA_044357665.1 Roseateles sp.
CCCAGAGCGTGTTGGGTCAGTTCTGCCAGGTTGAAGGCGACGATTTCCCTTGCTACTGGTTGTTGTCGATCGACATCGATTGCGAGCCGGGGGAGTCGTACATCGTCCTGGTCAATGCTGATCACAGCGCGGTCCCGCTGGAAATGCTCTGCGCGCCTTTGGCAAGGGCCAATCGCTACGCTTTCAGGGACTTTGACACGATCGATTCGATTGTTCGCAGTTCAACTCGAATTGGCATTGCATTCCCGATGCAAAGCGGGCAATTCCAGGTGAGTCGCTTTTCGCTCGACGGCGCCGGCCAAGCGGTGGACTCGATGCGCAGCGAAGTCATCAAGGAAGTTCTCCCGGCCAAGAGCCCGCGCAGCCAGCAGTTGTAGCGCCTGCCGCCGCTACCCCTGGCTCTGATCGAGCCGCGCTGACCCTGGGTGCCGTCAGCAATAAGCCCGGCGCAAGCCCCTTTGACCATCACATGATCACGCTAAAGGCTGGCATGGCCCCGTTTGCCGAATCACGCCATGGGCATTGCTGCGCGCCAACTGGACTTTCATTGCCCCGCGCCTGATCGGCAGCAACCCGGCGCGATCAGCGTGAGTGATCATCAGGCACTTTAAATGTAGTATTGATAATTGTTCCGGAGGGGAAAATGAAAGCAATGCTCAGAGCCATGCTGGCAGCAACAATGCTCGGTTTGTTGCTGGCTGCTTGCGGCGGCGGCGGAACGGCGGCGGTGACAGCGCCTGCAGCCGCAGCGCCGGATTACGCCAAGCTGGCTGCAACCGCACAAATCACGGCCAGCGTGAACCTGGGCAGCAACACCGTCCAGATCTCCTGGCTCGATGTCTTTCCCTCCGGAAGCACCTACAGCATCCAGTCGGTTGGTAGCGACGGAACCGTCTTGACCCTGGCGACGCAGGCCGCTTCCGGCACCAACAATGCCTTGGCCTGGAGCCAGGTCGTGGCCAGCAGCAAGACCTACGCCATGTCGGCTACCAATGCCCAGGGCCAGAACTATCAACTCGCCACCGCGACCGGCAGCCAGACCTTGGTCGTCACCATTCCGAGCAGCCCGCCCTTGCTTTCGGTGGCTGCCAACCTTACCGGCACCACCTTGCTCACCCTCGACAAGAGCTTCGCCTACCCTTCGGTGAGCTGGTTTTGTGACACCGCCCTGATTGGTACCGGCACCGGGCTTGGTAACAATTTGAGCTGGAATACCGCGACCGCGACCAATGGCCAGCATCTGCTGATCGCCGTGATCACGCTCTCCGATAGCTCCACCGTGAGCTTGCGTCAGCAGGTCAATGTTTCCAACAGCAATCTGGTGGTCAACGCCTCGGCCAGCGGAACGACCGGATCGATCGCCGTCAATGTCACGGCCAGCTCGAACTTTCCGATCACCACCGTCTCGGCCACCCTGGACAGCAACTCGCTGGGCCTCCTGACCGCACCGAATGCCTGTTCGAAGTTCTGCTCCGGCACCAACAACATCTACCAGTTCAACATCAACAGCGTCTCGGCTGGATCGGGCTCGCACAGTGTGGTGGCCACGGCAACCGACAGTTCCGGCGCTAGCCAGACAACCACGATCGCGCTGCCGATTTCGAATCCGCCAATTTTGCTGTTGAGCAGCCCGGTCGACGGCGGCTTCATCAACGGGGTGTTGAATATCTCCGGCAGCATGTCCAGCGACAAGGCCGGCGCAGTCACGGTCACGGCGTTTCTGGGCAGTTTGCCGATCACGCTCACGCAAAGTGCTGCGGCTTTCAGCGGGGCCTTCAGCCTGGCTGGCCTGCCGGCGGGGCCTTACACCTTGACGGTCAACGCCAAGGACAGCACGGCCGTCACCACCACTCTGCAGACCTCGATCATCGTCGCCTCATCCGCAGCGCTGACTTACACATCGAAGTTTTCGATGGGAGCAGGTGGCCAGTTGATCGCGGTCGACAACAGCAATCCCGCTTTGCTGCTCTATCTCGCCAATGATGGCAGCTATCGGATCAGGGACAGCAGCGTGACTACGGACGTCGTCTTGCAGGGCGCTGCTGCAATTCCCTTTCGCTACAACTGGACCATGGACGGCGGCTATGTCTATATGGAAGGCGGCTACCTGGGTTCGACCATGCCGGGCTACACCGACTGTCCGCTCGATTGCATCTATCAATGGAGCCCGGCCGGTGTCAAAACCAATCTGTCGAATGCCAACCCTTTTGCCCCGAGCAGCAATGTCGGAGGCGGACGCGCCTATGAGCAATATCCCAAGGCGCATGGCGGCTATGTGATCTGGATCGATGCGGCAGGCGCCAACCCCGGCACCTACACGCTGTACAACGTGGCGCAGGCGAGCTACAGCGTGATCAATCAACCGGCTGGCGCCAACTATCTCGGCAACACTTCGGTCGACTTTGCGGTAGTCAACAACGTCGTCAATTTCTTCTACTGGGCCAACACCGGCACCAGCAGTTACGACGTGTACCAGTGGAATTCGGCTACGCGGGCATCGGTCAAGCTGAGCGGAGGAGCCACGCGCAGCATCTACCCGCAGACTGACGGTCAGCGCGTGGCCTGGAGCCAGGCACCGACATCGACCACCGTGGGCGGCCCCGCTTCACTGGTGGCGCAAGCGCTCAGCGGCGGTGCGCCCACGGTGTTGTCGACCGGCATGATCAACTTCACGCTGGCAGGCGGCGTATTGGCCTGGATCGAGGGTACGGCGAGCGTCAACGCGCAGGGTATTGCAACGACCACCATCACCGGCCTGAAGGCTTCGACCATTGACGGTTCAGTGGTGACCATCACTCCCTCCAGCAGCGCAACGCTTTACGGCGTCGGCGGCGGCCATGTGGTCTACGGCTTGCTGGGCAAGCTCTATGACTGGAACTCCACCACAGCAGTGTCAAGCCTGCTCGTCGATACCGTGCCCGCACTGGTGATGGTTTCTGCTAACACCATGTACTTCACCCTAGGGTCGAGCCAGGCGGTTTATCAGATCACCTTGCATTGAGTGGAAATCCGCCCGTAGCCCAAGCCAAGCAGCGCAGCGCAGCGGATTGCGGGAACTTATCGCCCTAGCCGAGCCCCGCATTCCGGCTTGGGGCCAAAGCATTGTTTACCATTGACGGCAAGGCGTATGCCGGCTCATTGCCTGGCCGGGCGACGTCAATGGTGCGCGAGTGGATCGATCTGCACCGTGATGAAATTGAATTGAACTGGCCGCTTGCGCAGCAAAAAAAGCCGTTGAATCCCATCGACCCAATGGAAGAACACCATGATCCTGCACACCACCGAAGTCGCGCCTTTGCCAAACTTCAG
>JBIKPD010000435.1:0-3308 GCA_044357665.1 Roseateles sp.
GAAACGCGCGGCCCAGTTGGCGTCCTGCCAGGCCGTCAGCAAATGCTTGCCGCGCTGGATCAAGGCGGCAAGGGTTTCGGCCTCTTGATCGGGCTGCAAAGCGCCAGCTCGCAAGGCCTGCAGCCCGGTCGGGTCGGCAGCCGCAATTCGTCCGAGTGACAAGGCCGCCAGGTTGCTGGGAACGGCAACGCCGTTGAGCTCGATGGCCCGCGTCAAAGCCTGCAGACTGATCGGCACGAGGCCCAGTTGCCAGGCATAGCCCAATGCGAGGATGTTGCTGGTCACGGTGTCGCCGAGAAATTCTTCGGCCAAGGACTGAGCGTCGAAGGTCAGCACCTGCGCTTCACCCGCCGCATGCCGTAGCTTGGCCAACAGGCCTTCTATCTGCAGGCTGGCGTCCGGATTACGCAGTGATTCGGCCACCGGAATCTGATGCAGGTTGGCAAGGATTCGGGTACGCCCATGTCGCACCGTTTGCAGCGCTTCGGGCGAGGCTCCTACGACGATGTCGCAGGCGAGCAAGGCATCGGCCTGCTGGGTGTCGATGCGTACTTGATGCAGCCGCTCGGGCACATCGGCCAGGCGCACAAAGCTCAGTACAGACCCCCCCTTCTGTGCAAAGCCCATGAAGTCGAGCACGCTGGCACATTTGCCCTCAAGATGAGCTGCCATGGCGATCACCGCGCCAACGGTGACCACGCCGGTGCCGCCCACGCCGGTCACCAGCAGGTCGTACGGCGCATCCCAGCGATGCGCCGCAGGCAGCGGCAATGAAGCCACACGCTCCTGCAATGCCTGCAAGCCCCCGGCCAAGGACCCCACGCGCTTGCGAAGCTGGCCGCCGAGCACAGTCACAAAGCTGGGGCAGAAGCCCTTGGCGCAGCTGTAGTCCTTGTTGCAACTGCTCTGGTCGATCTTGCGCTTGCGACCCAGCTCGGTCTCGAGCGGCAGCACGGCGACACAGTTGCTTTGTACCGTGCAGTCGCCACAGCCTTCGCACACCGCCTCGTTGATGAAGAGGCGCTTCGGCGGGTCTGCCAACTCGCCCTTCTTGCGACGGCGGCGCTTCTCTGCGGCACAGGTCTGCTCGTAGATGAGAACGGTGACGCCGCTGGTCTTGCGCAGGCCCCGCTGCACGGCGTCGAGCTCTGACCGGTCATGAAATGCAGTTCCGGCGGGGAAGCGCTGCTTGAGCGAGTCGTACTTGCCGATGTCGTCGCTGACCACCACCACTTGCTTGACGCCTTCGCTCTCCATCTGCCTTGCGATGGCGTCCACCGAGATGACGCCGTCCACCGGCTGACCACCAGTCATCGCCACCGCATCGTTGAAAAGGATTTTGTAGGTCATGGTGGCCTTGGCGGCCACCGCCTGGCGTATGGCCAGGTAGCCCGAGTGATAGTAGGTGCCGTCTCCAAGGTTCTGGAAGATGTGCTTTGTGCTCGTGAAACGTGAGTGCGAGACCCAGTCGACGCCCTCGCCGCCCATCTGGATCAGGCCGGCGGTGTCTCGGTCCATCCAGTTCGCCATGAAGTGGCAACCGATGCCGGCCCGCGCAGTGGAGCCCTCAGGCACTTTGGTGCTGGCATTGTGCGGACAGCCGGCGCAGAAATAGGGCAGGCGCTTGACGCTGTCGGCCTTGTTTGACAGCAGGTCAGGGGGCGTGAAGTCGCGCACATGCTGCAGGATGTTGTCGAAGGCTGGCCTGCCTGCGCAGTGGTGGCGCAGCCACGCAGCGACAAGCTCGATCAGCCGAGAAGGCCTCAGCTCACCCAGGCTGGATAGCATCGGCTGGCCGTCGCGCCCCTGTTTGCCGACGATGGCAGGGCGCTGGTCAGCCGGCGCGTTGTAGAACAGCGAGCGCAATTGGGTCTCGACCACCGCCCCCTTTTCTTCGATCACCAGGATCTCGCCGAGTTGGCGCGCAAATGCCCGCATCCGAGACGTCTCGATCGGGTAGCTCAGACCCACTTTGTAAAGGCGAACGCCCGCCTCGGCCAGTTGCTCGGGGGTGATCGCCAGACGGCGCAGCACCTCCATCAGGTCGTGGTGGGCCTTTCCGCAGGTGACGATGCCGGCGTGGGCCCGCGGGCTGCAGATGATTTCGCGGTCGATGGCGTTGATGCGCGCGAATGCCGCGACCGCCGCCAGCTTGTCGGCCATTCGAGACTCGATCCGCAGCGAGGGAAGGTCAGGCCAGCGATAGTGCAGTCCATCGGCTGGCTCGGCATAGCCAGTGAGTTGGCGAACCTTGTTCGCGTCGACCCATGCGCCGATGCGCTGGCTGATCACGCCCAGATCGACGGTATTGCCGCTTTCCACCACCTCGGACAAGGCCGCCATGCCGACCCAAGCCCCGGAAAAGCGCGAAAGGGCCCAACCGTAGAGCCCGAATTCAAGGCATTCGGCGACGTCAGCGGGTTGCAGCACCGGCATGCCCCAGGCGATGAAGGCCTGATCGCTCTGGTGCGGCATCGACGACGATACGCAGCCGTGATCGTCTCCCGCCACGACCAGCACACCGCCATGCGGCGAGCTGCCAAAGGCGTTGCCGTGCTTCAGCGCATCACCCGCACGATCGACGCCCGGCCCCTTGCCGTACCACATCGCGAACACGCCGTCGGTCGTACGTTCCGGGTCTGACTCGACTCGCTGCGTGCCCAGCACCTGCGTCGCCGCAAGCTCTTCATTGATCGAGGGCACGAAGTGAACGCCTGACTTCGAGAACCGCTCGCCAGCCTTCCAGATCGCCTGGTCGACCATGCCCAGCGGCGACCCGCGGTAGCCGCTCACGAAGCCCTGGGTTTTCAGGCCAGCGGCTGCATCACTCTGCTGCTGCATCAACAGCAGGCGCACGAGTGCCTGAGTCCCGGTGAGGAAGACCACGCCGTGGCTAGCCCAGAGGTTGTCGCTGAGCCGGTAGTCAGGCCGCTGGATCGGGTTGTGCTCGGAGGGTTCGTTCATGAAGAACAGTGTTGTTCCTCACACAGAGTAAATAATTCTCCTATGACGTAGACTATTCCCTAATTTATAGATTTTCATTCTGATAAGTTGGAAAAATGAAGGAAAAATCGGTGGTTCTCGATCGCTACAGCCTGCAGATCCTGCAGGAACTGCAACGGGACGCGCGCAAGACCGTGCAGCAGCTGTCGGAGGCAGTTGGCTTGTCTGCCACCCCATGCTGGAAGCGCATCAAAGAGATGGAAGAGGCCGGTGTCATCCGCGGCTACACCGCTGTTGTCGACCCGGCGAGCATCGGGCTGAACCTCGCCGTGCTCGTGGAAGCGAATCTGACCGAGCACACCGAG
>JBIKPD010000105.1:0-11611 GCA_044357665.1 Roseateles sp.
AGCCAGCAGCAGCAATATCAGCAACGATTTGAACTTGGGAAATCCCGGACGCACGGCATGCCTCACAACGCTTTGCTTGCCACCAACTAGAAAAATTGATGCTAGCAGTGACGCTTGTGTGACACCAGCGCGGCTTGGCGGCTTTTCCCTGGCCCTGGAAACAGCTCGTTTCATGGGAGAAAGCACCGCTGGCGGTGGCCGGCCAGCTTACATTTCCTTACCTGCTGCGAGCAGCGACGCGTCAACTGATGAAACTGACGAAACGGGTCAAGATAAGAAAAACTTACGAAATGTTACAGATCAACTGGCAATAGCGCACCAAAAAGAGACAGTCCAGCCTCAAGCGCTGACGATCCAGCCTTCCAGCGGGTCGACGACAGGCGGGAAACCATGGCCCGGCTGCACCTGCGCCCAGGCGGCTTGCAGCAGGCACAGCACGGCGTCGAGCCGGTCGCCGCTGGCATCGTCAACCATTGCTTCGCGCTGTGCATGGCTCAGCTTCAGGCGCAGACCGAGCCGGCTGCGGCCCTGCTCGAGCGCGTCGATCAGGTCCTTGCGGGCAATCAAGCGGTCGGCGGTCTGTTTGGACGGATCGTCGCTCTTGTAACTGCGCCGGCCGAGGAATTCTCTCGCCAGCATGCCCGGATAGGCTTCCAGAGCGACTCTCGATTTGTCACCTGGGTGTAAGCCCGGCAGGTCGGCGCCGGCCTGCAGCAGCAGCGGCACGCCGGCATGCAGCATGAACGCAACCGGCGGATTGACCCATTTCATGCTCGGCGAACTGCCGGCAGGAATATCGCAGGCGCGGTGCGCAAATTTGCCGCCGACCGGGCGGGCATCGCAAAAGCCCGCGAAGGCATTGCGGATGTCGGCTCGCGACAACTGGCAATAATGCCCCATCAAGCCCGACCAGTCCTGCGGCCAACCCAGGCTCAGCACCAGCTCTCGCGGCAGACCGAAGGGGAAATCGAAGCCACCCAGCCAGGGTTCGGGCAGAGCCAGATGGGCGCCGAATGAAGCCAGGCTGTCGAAAGCCAGCAGGCCTTCGAGGCGCAGCACCTGCCCTTGGCGCTGACCTTGCGCCAAAGTGATCGGTTTGCGCCGGGTCGGAGCGCTGCTGAAATCGACGCCAAGCAGACGTGGGCAAGTAAGGCTAGAGTGCATGCTCGCCAATGTAATCGCCCAAGCGCAGGAGCCGACATGACCGCAGCAAATTCAGACCCAAAAGATGAGTCTGGCAAGACTCCCTTGGTCGAGCGTCTGGTGACGACCGAACATGAGCTGCAACTGGGTGAGCGCAGGCTCAGCTACAGCGCCAGTTGTGGCAGCCTGCTGCTGCAGGAACCCGAGGCCAAGGACGGGCAAAGTCAGGGCGACAAAACCCGGGCCAGCGTGTTTTTCATCGCCTACACATTGAAAGATGTCGCCGCCGACCAACCGCGGCCGATCACCTTCAGTTTCAATGGCGGCCCGGGCTCATCGAGTGTCTGGTTGCACCTGGGCCTGCTCGGGCCGCAGCGAGTTCCCACCGACGAAATGGGCCAATGCAGCGCGCCGCCCTATGCCTTGCAGGACAACGAGTTCACCTTGCTGGCCGATTCGGACCTGGTCTTCATCGACCCGGTGGGAACCGGACATTCGCGCGTTGCCGAAGGCGAAAAGCTGGCTGAATTCCACGAATACCAGCGCGATCTCGACGCGGTCGGCGAGTTCATCCGCCTCTACATCACCCGCCATGGACGCTGGGCCAGTCCGAAATACCTGATCGGCGAAAGCTATGGCACAACGCGAGCCGTCGGTTTGTCGCGTCACCTGCAGGAAAAACATGACATCCATCTGAACGGCCTGATGCTGGTATCGCTGGCGGTCGATTTCCAGACCCTCAGCTTCGACCATGGCAACGAGTTGCCCTACCCGCTCTATCTGCCGACCTATGCTGCGACCGCCTGGTACCACAAGGCGCTGGCGCCCGAACTGCAGAATCAATCGCTGCAGGAGGTCATCGCGGCAGCCGAGACCTTTGCCAATGGCGCTTATTTGCTGGCCCTGATGCAGGGCTCGCGCTTGCCCGCAGACCAGCGCCAGCTGATCGCCGAACAGTTGGCGGCCTATAGCGGCCTGTCAGTGGCTTATCTGCTGCGCTGTGATCTACGCCCGACCGAATTCCGCTTCTTCAAGGAGTTGCTGCGCGAGCGCGGCCAGATCGTCGGCAGGCTCGACAGCCGCTTCCTCGGCCTTGACCGCGACGATGCCGGCGAGCATCCGGAAGACGATCCCGGCATGAACAATCTGATCGGCGCCTATGCGGTCGGCATCAACCGGGTGCTGCGCGAGCAGTTGAAGTTCAACAGCGATGCCCCTTATCTGGTCCACGCGCCGCTGTGGAAGACCTGGTCCTGGAAAGGCTTCGAGAACCGCTATGTCAACGTCGGCGACAGTCTGCGTCGCGCCATGCATGCCAACCCCGCGATGCGAGTCTATGTGGCCAGCGGCTACTTCGACCTCGCCACGCCGCATGCAGCCGGCGACTACACCCTGAGCCACCTCGGACTGCGCGAGAGCTTGCAGGGCAATTTGAAAACCAGCTATTTTGAAGCCGGCCACATGATGTATATCCACCAGCCTTCGCTACGCCGCATGGCAGGCGAGCTGCGCGAATTTGTCACTGCCCAGCCGACGACTTGACCGTCAGGCGCTGATGCAGACCATCTTCGACGGTTTGGAGCTGCAATTCACTCCGGTCGACAGCCTTCAGCGCTGCTGAAAAGCCCCCAGGTCGAATTCAATCAGCAGTTCGTCATGAACTGCGAGCAGCCCGCCCAGCAGTGAAAACGGCGTGATGCCGAAATCGGACTGGCGCAGCACCATCGCACCACTGGCCTTCAGCGCTTCTGCGCTGAGCAGGATCTGCAAAGGCACCCACAGCGCCTGGCGCTGACCATGCAGTTCGACTTCGATCCTCGCCGCGACCTTCGGCAATTCGCCGATGACTTGCAGCGAACGGATGCGTAGAAAGGGGAAACGCACCGCCTGCAGATTGGCCTCGCCAAGCATATTCAAGCGGGTAGCAGCCGCGCTTTCGGCTGAAATCGCCGAGTCCCATCCCGGACCGATGGCCGCCCGCTGGGCCGCTGGGTCGACCGCCAACTCGTCGAGCCTGAGTTCAAGCGAGAAGCCAGCGCCGGTCAAGCCAGGCCCGGGCAACCAGACCAAGCCGCTCATTTTCGGTGCTGTCAGCAAATGGTTGTGCCCCAATTGCGCGGCCCTGCCGGCACGAAATACATGGATCCTGACCGACGAGCGTTCGGGGTCGAGGGTCAGCAACCGGCCCGACTTGGGCAAGTCAATTGGGCGCTGAAGCAGGGGCAATTCCGGTAAAGCCCCGCTTTGTGGCGCCTGGCCCGCCGCGCAAGCCGTCAACATAGCCACAAGAACAATCGCCAAACGGCGGAAAGGAATCAGTTCGATCATCGCCATTGCTTCTTGTCGCCTCGAGCTCATTCAGCATTCTGACAGCGAACCCGCTATGCTGGATGCCTGCGCCCATTGACCGTCACGCAGACCCGGAGACTGCCATGCCAATCAATCCCTTTCGTCCCGCTAACGACTTGATGTCGCAGTACGCGCAATACCATCGCGACCGCCGCAACATCATCACCCATTTCATCGGCATCCCGCTGATCGTCTTTGCCATCGGGGTATTGGCGGCGCGGCCGAAGCTGGCCTTTGAAGCCGCCGGACTGTCGCTTGAGGTGAGCGCTGCCTGCTTGCTCTGGGCGCTCAGTGCCTGCTGGTATCTGACGCGTGGCAATTTCGTGCTGGGCGCTGCCACCACGCTGGTCAACGGCGCCCTGATCGCAATCGCAGCACCGCTGGCGGCCGGCAATTTTTCAAGCTGGCTGAGCTGGGGTCTGGGCAGCTTTGTGCTGGGCTGGGTGATCCAGTTTGTCGGTCATTACTACGAAGGCAAGAAGCCGGCTTTTGTCGACGACCTGGTCGGCCTGCTGGTCGGCCCGATGTTCGTTGTCGGTGAGGCGATGTTTGCCATTGGCTGGGGCCGCAGCCTGCTGGCCGAAATCGAACGGCGTGCCGGCCCGACTTACCTGCGCGATCTGGCCCAGCCGCAAACCTGAGACTTTGACGCCGTGAGCAGCCTGCTGATCATGGGCGCAGGCTCGGTCGGCTGCTATCTGGGCGGCTTGCTGGCCGCTGCGGGCCGGACGGTGCATTTCGTCGGGCGTCCGCGGGTTCTCGATGGCCTGCGCAAGAACGGCCTGACCACCAGTGATCTGGAGGGACGCCGACTTCACATCCCTCCGTCCGACTTGAATCTGCATCAGGCCTTGCCGCAGGGCCTGAGGCCTGAGCTGACGCTGTTGTGCGTAAAAAGCGGTGCCACGGTCGACGCCGCAAAAGACTTGCAGCAGGCGCTTGCTGCTGGCAGTCTGGTGCTGTCGATGCAAAACGGCATCGGCAATGCCGAGCGCGGGGCGTCAGTTGCGCCAGGGTTGCAATGGCGGGCCGGCATGGTGCCGTTCAACATCGCCGAGTTGTCGCCGGGGCATTACCACCGCGGCACCACCGGTGCGCTGATGGCGCAGGGGACGGCTGGCGAAGCGGCATTGGCCGAACTGCAGACTGCCTTCCTGGCGCAGGGCATCAAGCTGCAACTGCGTGCGGACCTGCTCGGGGCGCAATGGGGCAAGTTGCTGCTGAACTTGAACAACCCGGTCAACGCCTTGTCGGGACTTCCGCTGCGCGACGAGTTGCTGGAGCGCGGCTACCGACGCTGCTTCGCCGCGCTGCAAAGCGAAGCGCTTGACTTGCTCGACGCTGCCGGTATGCAAGCAATGCCGATGACGCCGCTACCGCATCGCTGGCTGATCCATTTGCTGCGCCTGCCAACGCCGATCTTCAAATTGCTTGCAGGGCGCATGCTGAAGATCGACGCCAAGGCCAGCTCAAGCATGGCTGACGACCTGGACCGGGGACGAGTGACTGAAATCGAGGCCTTGTGTGGCGAAGTCATCCGCCTGGGGCAGCGCCTGGGCCGGCCAGCGCCGCTGAACTCGCGCATGCAGGAGATGGTGCAAGCCTGGCCGCAATATCCGCAGCGCCCCAATCCAGGCGAGATGGCTCAAGCACTCGGCATCGACTGAAGTTCATTCGAGGCCTCCGTGCGGCGGCGACATTGCTACTATGTGTACCAGAACTTAATGAAGTACACACCATGCGCACAAATATTGAGATCGACGACAAACTCATGAAGGATGCGCTGCGTGCCACCGGAGCGAAGACCAAGAAGGAAGCGGTTGAGCTTGGACTGCGGACTCTACTTGACCTTCGTGCGCAAGAGAAGGCTCGTGAGTTGCGCGGGAAGATTACCTGGGAAGGTGATTTGAATGCGATGAGGACTGACAGGTGATCCTGGTCGACTCCAGCGTGTGGGTCGACTACTTTCGGTCCACCGACACTCCGCAGGTCGCTTTGCTGGATTCCTTGTTCGGACGGACGCGGATTGCTGTCGGAGACTTGGTCGTGGCTGAGGTCTTGCAAGGCATTCGAAATGATAAGGAGTTCAAGTTGGTGAAGAAAGTGTTCGACACCTTCACTCGTCTAGATCTTTGCGGGTACGACTTGGCGTTGAAGGCCTCGGAGAACTATCGCGTCCTTCGAGAAAAGGGCATCACGATTCGGAAGACCATCGCTACCTTGATCGCGACGCGGTGCATCGAGGATGGTCTGACTCTCTTGCATTCTGACGGCGACTTCGTACCCTTCGCAAAGCACCTCGGTCTTCGCGAGGCGTATCCAGAAGCCTAACGGAGCCCTTGTAGTTCGGCGCCGGCGCCAAGTTGCGAGCAGCGCAAGGCAGCCGGCCGCCGCCCTGCATCAGTTACACGCCCTGGGCCTAGCAATTGATGACGCGGTTAAGCGGAAACTAGTAGCTCGTTTCGTCAATAAGCTTACGAATGAAATTGATGCGTTCGTTCGTCAGACAAGGCGCGAACCACAGCCATAGCCGTAGCTATGGCGAGGATTTGCAACGCAGCATGGCGGTCGAAGGCGCGATTTCATGTCAGCCGTTTGACGGAACGACGTAGTGGGCCGGCTGACCGCGCTTGATCATGTGACCGTGCCGGGTGTGGGTGGCGAAGGGGGTTCCGCATCGCGCAAAAAAAGGCCCGCTCGCAAGCGGGCCCTGCAGGCGGCAGGCTGCCGCGAACAATACTCAGGAGGGTGCCGGTACGCTGAACTCGGCCAGCGCCTTGCCAAACTTGATGATCCACAGCCGGTTGGGCCGCTCAGCATCGGTGCCACGCGACACGCGCGAGGCCGTGCCGGTGCCGCAGCCGCTGAGCACGCCGTCGGTCGAGGTACAGCCCGTGATGTCGGCGCCGCTGATGGCTGCGCCAGCAGCGGTGAACACCAGCGTGCGCAGCCCGAAGTCGTTGTCATTGGTCAGCGCCAGCGTGTTGGCATCCACCAGCGCCAGTCCCTCGGCCTTTTCGGCAATCCAGCCGGCGGCGTTCAGGTCGAGCAGCAGGGTCTTCTTCAGCGGCGACACCGTCGTCAGGTAGTCGGACACAGTATTGACGGAGGCACCGGCCATGCTGCTCTTCTCGAGGTCAGACGTGGCCGGGTTGAATGCGACTTGCGCGATGTCGGTGGCCGAGCCCGTTTCCACCAGCATCAGTTTGTTGAACACCTTGCCGTTGGGACCGGCGCCCTGCTCGATCACGATGAACTTACCATTGCCCAGCGACACCATGTCGCCCAGTTTGGCGTTGCCGGTGCGGCTGTCCGCGTAGTCGGAGCAGCTGATCGGGTAGGCGTACATCTTCGACGTTTCGGTCGTCGGATCGAACTCGACCCAGCGCGCAAAGCGCGCATAGCGCTCGACGCGCGCGCTGGCACCGGCACCCACGCAGGCCGTGCCTGCCGGTTGCACATAGACGCCCGTGGCAAACGCACCGGCAGACGTCAGATCGGTGATCGGGCTCTGCAGAAAGCCGTGCAGCTTGCCGCTGGCCACGTCCAGCGCAAGGCCTTCCATGCCGCGGTTGGCGCGGCGCTTGGCCAGCACTGAGGGCAGCACGGACGTCACGCCGGGCAAGGCCGTCACCGTCGAGCCCGCCGGAATGGACGGGCCGTACTTCTTGAGGACGATGCCGGTGACCGGGTCGATCTTCACGATGAAGGGGCCGTACTCGTCGGACGTCCACAGCGCATTGCGCGCGGTGTCCACCACGATCGACTCGGGATCGAGCCCGAAGTCGCTGAAGGTGGCGGTGGTGGCAGCTTCATACCGGAGGTTGTCGGTCAGCGGCGCCTCGCCGGAGGCGCCCACCTTGCCCGCGCCCGCCGGCAGGCCGGTCACCTTCTGCGTGCTGCTCACGCGGATCGGCATACTCGACTTGAGCACCGCGCCGTCCTTGCCGACAGCGATGATGCCGATCGCCGGGGCGAAGCTCGGGGCCGGGAAGAGCTTGGCGTCGCAGGTCGCGTCTGCGCGGGTGAGGCACAGCGCGCTGCCGGTGTTGGGCACCTTGGGGCCGTCGCCGTTGGGGCCGCGGTCGGTGATGGCGTAGAACTCCAGCGTGCCGTCGGCCAGCTTGCTCTTGAACGCCAGGCCCGAGCCATAGGCCGGCAGGAAACCGTTGGGAAATTCGTTCTTGATCGCCTGCACACTGCCTTCATAGGGAATGTAGAAGGAGGTCGAGGCCTGCACCGCCATGCGGGTGACGGTGGCGGTCACCGTGCCCAGGCTGTTGTTCTGCGTCACCAGCTCATTCACAGGCGTGCCTACTTTGGAGGCCAGCGTGTCCTCGAAGTGCTCGCGCACCAGCGCACGCTTGGCGTCGTCTGCGGCGCGCGCCTTGTAGGCGTCGGGCAGCGCGGCCAGCGTGGCCGTCAATGCGGCATTGAAGCTTGCCGCAGCGACGCTGAAGTCCAGCGTGCGGCTGCCCAGCGCGGTCTTGACCTCGGCCGTGATCTTGATGCCGTTGGACGGGTCGCCGTCTTCGTCGAGCGACTGCAGCGTCAACAGGCGGTTCATCACCTTGTCCGCCTTGACGTCGCTGCCGCCGGCCAGCGTGAGCGGCGTGACCACCGTGCCGCACGGGGCAGCGCCCAGCGCGAGGCCGCTCACGCTGAAGGTGACGGTCTCGTCGCTCTTGCAGGTGAACTCGCCCTTGGCGTTGGTCGATGCCTTGGCGGCCGTGCCGGCCACGTACTCCAGGCCCTCGACGGCGGCATCAAGGAACACGCCGGTCACGGTGGCTGGCGCCGCCGGGGAGTCGCCGTCGCCACAGCCGGCCAGCAGCGCGCCTGCGGCCATGGCCACAAGCAAGGGTTGTTGCAGGAATGTCTTCATGGGTCATCCAGGGTTGACACCCCGTATCGCTGCATGGCACGCACAGACTGCGTGCCAGCGCCAGGGCTACCAGTAGTAGATCGAAGGCATGTGACTGCCGCGTGACAACCCGCTGCGCCGGCGGGCCTTCAACGTAGGCGGTTCAGCCGAACGGCCACAGCCCGATCAGCGGCATGTGCAGCCAGAATGCAAAAACGATCCCGTCCGCCACGCGGCAATGTAGTCCAGCACGGCCCGGGCCAGGAAGACGCCAAACATCAACCGTGCCCGGGATTTCCGGGAAGGGTCCATACGGCCCAAGAATCAGGCTTCACCTTCAGGAGATCACCATGACGGACGCGTCTGTGCAGGCATCGACTGATGCTTCATTCGTTCGGGACGAAGATCCACATCAGCAGATAGGGCAGCAGGCTGAAGCCGCCAAAGAAAATCAGCAGTACGAAGATCAAGCGCCAGGCCCAGGATTCGATCCCGGTGCTGCGCGCCAGACCGCCGCAGACACCACCTATCCAGCGGTCACTGCGGCTGCGTCGCAGGCCGTTGATGGCGGACCCAGTTGTTCCCGGCGTGACGCAGGGCGGTCCGTCCAGCAGACGCGCTTTGGCGAGAGAAAACTCGGCATCGGTCAGCGCACCGCGCTGGTGAAGCTCCTGCAACCTGGCCAACTCTTCGCTAATTGACATCGTTCTTCTCCCTAGAAACACAGACCCAGCAAACGCTCCTCGGCTGAGCAATTCATGGCTGGCTTGGCCGGCACGATAGCGATCGGCTTCCTGGTCTGGCAGGAACGGATCTCGCGTGCCGTCGATCGATAGTAACTCCATCCGGCGCCGAGATTGGGCAAGCTCAGGCTGACCTCACGCTGGCCCCGAATTCGGCGTACCGGGCTGCGGTAAAGGCGCTGGCTGCACCGGCCAAGCAAGTAACAGCGCATTTTGGCGGTGGACTGGCCAGGTATGGCCTTGCTGCAGGCGTGGCCCGGGTTTCTACGTGGGTTGAGGGCAATTTCAAGCGGCGATACCTGGCCTCATACGGTTGCAATGCCCATTCGTTTTTGCCCTGGTCGCTGCTGTCCTCGGTCACCACAAAGACCGACAAGAGCATGCTCACGCCGGTATTCCCGCCTCAAGGGATGCTCTGCATAACTCCACGCGAGTGTGTGCAGCGCGGATCGGGATGGGATGCAAGGCGCGTTTTGCGGCCAATAGCGCGTGCTATTGGCAATAAATGCAACGCCGCAGACCGCCCGAGGCCGGGCTGGCACAAACCGTGAGGGGTTATGCAGAGCATCCCAAGTGCTGGCCCTGGACGAGCAAAAGGTCAAGGCGCTGGTTTTCATGATGCCTTTGGAGCCAAGCAGCAGCATTTTTTGCTCTCGGCCTTGCCAACCAGCTGTACTTTTTGCGTTCCTGCCGGGCCGGAGGGCTTGATCGAGGTACACACCAAGCAAACCCTGCGTAACAGCCCAGAGCCGGTCAAAGGCCGGCTCGGGTGCTCAGCAACGATCCCTGCAGAATGTTTTGTCGTTTGCTGGACGGCCAAGCCGTGACGCCTTGAACTCGTACGCCTGTCACGCCTTGGTCTTGAAAAGCGTAGATAATCCCGACCTTCATGAGCGCAAAGAAGAGTCATCGCCAACAAGTGCTTCCCGCCCGTCATTTTTGGCTGGCGTGTTGGCTCGCACTCGCGCTGCTGAGTTTTCAGACGATTGCGCAGCTGCACCGGCATGTGCATGGGCATGGGCAAGCAGCAGCTTCTGCACAAGGCAGCTTGACCGCTTCGGTGCAGCTGCCGGCCTTGGACGGATGGGGTCATCAAGCGGGGGATTTGTCCTGCCAGTTGTTTGATCAACTGAGCAAGGACCATGTTCCTCATGATTTGGCGCCTCTTGATGCCTCAACGGCGACGCCGCTGTTGCCACAGGCCACGCTTTGGACCAGTTGCTCGCCTCCAAACCATTGGAAGCGCGGCGCCCGCGGGCCACCTTTCCTTGCTTGAACCTTGTTGATGATGCCTCGGGCGGTAAGCGCCCGAGTGCTTGGTTCATGCTTGCGCCGCCCGTTTCCAGGGCCGGCGCGTCTGGAGAGTTTGATGCTACCGAATACATTTTTACCGCGGGCCTTGGCCCTGGGCGCCAGCTTGCTGTGCCTGTCGATTAACAGCCTGGCTCAGCAATCCCCTGAGGGCCAATCAAGCCCGCAAGCTCAGTCGAGCGAAAAGCTCGGCAAGGTGATGCTGACCGGCAACCCGCTGCGCAACCAGGACTTGGCCCAAGCCAGCAATGTGCTGGACGGCGATGCCTTGATCCTGAAGCGCGCCTCGACCTTGGGCGAAACTTTGGAAGGCTTGCCGGGCCTGTCCTCGACCTATTTCGGCCCCAATAGCAATCGCCCGACTATTCGCGGTCTGGACGGCGACCGCGTGCGCATGCTCAGCAACTCCGGCGCCTCGGTCGACGCCTCCAGCCTCAGCTTTGACCATGCCGTGCCGCTCGATCCCTTGGTGATCGAGCGCATCGAAGTCTTGCGCGGTGCCGCTGCCTTGCTCTACGGCGGCAATGCGATTGGTGGCGTCGTCAACACGATAGACAACCGCATTCCGCGGCAGGCCCAGACGGGTTTGAGTGGTGCGGCCGAATTACGCTTTGGTGGCGCGGCGGCTGAGCGCAATGGCGGCGTGATCGTGGAAGGCGGTGACAAAAGCATTGCCTGGCATGCCGACGCTTCGGCGCGCCGAGCCGCTGATTTGCGCACGCCCAACTTCAATGTCGACGGTGAAAAGGTCAAGCATGTGCGCAACTCGGCTTCCGACAGCCAGGGCGCAGCGTTAGGCGCCTCGCTGCTGTTTGCCAATGGCTACGCGGGCCTGTCGGTCGAAGACTCCCGTAACGGCTATGGCGTTACGGTCGAACCTGATGTCACCGTGCAAATGCAGCGCCAGCGGCTCTCCGCCGCCGGTGAATGGCGTTTCAATTCGCCCGGCTCGGCCGCGCAAAGCCCGCTGCAGCGACTGAGCTGGCGCATGGGGAGCAGCCGTTATGAGCACCGAGAGGTCGAGGGCACGGGCGAAGTCGGCACCATTTTCAAAAGCCGGGGCAATGATCTGCGTGTCGAGTTGGAGCATGCAAAGCTAGGGGCGCTGCAAGGCTTGGTGGGTTTGCAATGGGAGGATTCGGATTTTTCGGCTTTAGGCGCCGAAGCCTTGGTGCCCAGCACAAGCACTCAAAGTGGCGCT
>JBIKPD010000436.1:0-3298 GCA_044357665.1 Roseateles sp.
TTCAACCCGGTCCGGACGCAGCTGGCCGATGGGTGGCGGTGGTGGTGGCGGCGGTGGTTTTTCATCCGGCCGCGGTGGTGATTTCGGCGGCGGCGGCGCCTCGGGGAGATGGTGATGCAGAGGCTGACAAGGCTGTTCAAACATCGCCTCTGGGATCAGAACGATGCGCACCGGGTAATGCCGGAAGCGGCAATGCAACGCCTGACCCAGCGCGTGGCTGCCAGTGAAGCAAGACAGAGCGGCGAGATCCGCGTCTGCATCGAAGCCGGGCTGCCGCTTTCATGCCTATGGCAGAAACAGCATGCACGCCAACGCGCGATTACTCTCTTCGGGGAACTGGGGGTATGGGACACCGAAGCCAACAACGGTGTGCTGATCTACCTGCTGCTGGCCGAACATGCGATCGAAATCATCGCTGACCGCGGCCTCAACGCCCATGTCAGCCAGGCGAGGTGGGAAGTCATCATCGCTTCGCTGCGCGAATCATTGCGCGCCGGGCAGTTCGAGCAGGGATTGGAAACCGCCATCGGCGCCGTCGACGCCTTGCTGCGCTTGCATTTCCCGCTTGCCGACGGTGTTGCCAACCCGAACGAATTGCCCGACGCGGTGGTGCTTCTGTAGCCGTCTGTAAACAGCCGGGATGCGGCTCTGCTTCATGGCTGCCTGGCTGTGGAGCCACTCAAACGGCTGGGATCGGCTTGAGCTTGGCGGTGAATTGTTCGGTCAATGGCTTGTGCGCCAAAGGCGGGAATTTCAGCTTCGGGTCGGGGACGGCGACATCAGGCAGATGGTCAAGCAGATGGCGGATCAAGGTGAGGCGGCCGCGCCGCTGATCGTTGAAGTCGACCAGCGTCCAGGGTGCATGGCGCTTGTGGCTGGCGGCCAGCATGTGGTCGCGTGCGGTGCCGTAATCAGCGTAACGGCGCCTTGCCTCGATGTCGACGGCGGAAAGCTTCCAGCGCTTCAAGGGGTCGGCCAGGCGCTCGATGAAGCGCTGCTCTTGCTCGGTCTGGTCGACGGTCAACCAGTACTTGAACAGCAACACGCCATCATCGACCAACATGCGCTCGAAAGCCGGCACCTGACCCAGGAACTGCCGGGTTTGTTCAGCGGTGCAATAGCCCATCACGGCTTCGACCCCGGCCCGGTTGTACCAGCTGCGGTCGAACAGCGCGATTTCGCCAGCCGCTGGCAGCTCGGCCACATAGCGCTGGAAATACCATTGGCCGTTCTCGCGGTCGCTGGGTTTGGCCAGTGCCACAGTGCGGCACTGGCGTGGGTTCAAGGTTTCACTGATCGCCGAGATCACCCCGCCTTTGCCGGCTGCGTCGCGTCCCTCGACGACGACGACCAAGCGTTGCCCCTTGACTTGGAGCCAATGCGCCATCGCGTTGAGCTCGAGGTGCAGCGGCAACAGGCGCTCGAGGTATTCGTCCTTGCCGAGCTTTTTCGCTTTGTCAGACTTGTTGCTCGCCATCATTGCTCCAATCGCAAGCCCGGGGAAACCGGCCGCACCCAGTCAGGCCAGCACCAGGGTCTGCATGCCGACCCAGTCAGCGCCTGGCGCCAGATGCACCGGTTGTTCAATGCAGGCAGCTTCGACGCACAGCATCTGTTTGTAGCCGTCGGCAGGCATGTCGGCCAAGGTCGCACATCTTGCAGCGCCGGGATTCCACACCACTGCATCTGCAAAGCCATGCTGGCTGATATGCAAGCGGCGCTCGCTGCTGGCGAGTCGCTCCTTTACGGTCAACTCGTCGCGCACCCGGTGGTAGATGCGGTCGAGCTCGCCGCTGGGCAGCAGCAGTTGCACGCGCTGGACCTTCTCAACCAGATCCACCGAATCCCAAAAGCGCAAATCGGTCAGGCCTTCCACACTGGTCGCGTCGAGGTCGTCCAGGCGCAGATAGCTGTGCAGGGCCGCAGTGAAGTCGAAGGCCTTGTCACCCTTGTTCTCGCAAGCCAGTTCGATCTGCAGCTCGCGCCCGCTGATGCGCAAGCTCAGTTCGAGCTCGAAGGCATATGGCCAAAGCTTGCGGGTCTCGGCATCGTCGGTCAGGCGCAGCACGGCCAAGGCATCGTCAGCGCCGGTCTCGGCCAACACCAGTTGCCATTGCTGGTTGCGGGCAAAACCATGACGCTGCAGCGGACCCATGGCAGAGAACTGCGGAAAAATCACCGGCACGCCGCCGCGAATGGCGACACCTGGCGCGTAGGAGGTCTTCGGCGAGACATAGAGTTGCTCCTGGGCACCGGCCGGCACCCAAGACAACAGGTGTCCGCCGTGCAGCAGCACGGTCGCGCGTGCACCGTCGGGAGCGACGAGTTCCACCGCATCATTGCCCTGGACTTGAGTGATCGGGATGGCTTTTGACATTCGTATCAGTGTAATCGGCACCCATGCTGGGCGCCAATTGAAAACGCCCGCCGACGTAAGCCAGGCGGGCGTTTGATTCGGTCAGTTTGAACTCAATGCTTGCGGAACTTGCGCAAGGCAATGAGTTCCGCCGCCATCACGATGAATTCGGCTTGCGCACTGGCGAAGTCGACATCGGTCTTGGCGTTCTTCATCGCTTCCTCGGCCAGAACCTTGGCCTGCGTGGCCTTGGCTTCGTCCAGGTCCTTGCCGCGAATGGCGGTGTCGGCGAGCACGGTGACATGGCCCGGCTGCACTTCGAGAATGCCGCCAGCGACGAAGACGAACTCCTCTTCGCCGTTGTCGGCACGCTGGATGCGCACTGCGCCCGGCTTGATGCGGGTGATCAGCGGCGTGTGGTTCGGCAGAATGCCGAGCTCGCCGCTCTCGCCTGGAAGCGCCACGAACCTGGCCTCGCCGGAGAAGATCAACTCTTCCGCGGATACCACGTCAACTTGAAGGGTTGCCATTGCTGTGTTTCCTGTGCGTTGAAAGAATGCTTGAGTGGATCAAGGCGATTGCGGGCCAGGTCAAGCCCGGCGCGCAGTCGACAAGGTCGTACTTCAGCCCATCTTTTTCGCTTTTTCGAACGCTTCGTCGATCGTGCCGACCATGTAGAAAGCCTGCTCCGGCAGGTGATCGCACTCGCCAGCAACAATCATCTTGAAGCCGCGGATCGTTTCCTTCAGCGGCACATACTTGCCTGGCGAGCCGGTGAAGACTTCAGCCACATGGAAAGGCTGCGACAGGAAACGCTGGATCTTGCGCGCCCGCGACACGGCCAGCTTGTCGTCAGGCGACAGCTCGTCCATGCCGAGAATCGCGATGATGTCGCGCAGTTCCTTGTAACGCTGCAAAGTGCCTTGCACTGAACGAGCCACG
>JBIKPD010000437.1:0-3293 GCA_044357665.1 Roseateles sp.
TACCCATCGACAGAATCTGGAGCATCGGATGTCTTTTCAAACCAATCGCCTGACCCTTTTGCTGACAATTGCCTGCTGCCTGTCAGCACCGGCGGCGGCGCTCGACACCAGCTCCGGTGCCGGTCAGCTCGAGACTTTCATGCGCATGCGCGGCAACAGTGACGGTAGCGATGTGTTCGCCAACTGGTGGGTCACCATCTTCGCTGTGCTGCCGGGCGAGCGGCCGCGTCCGATCCTCAAGCTTGACGGCTACAACGTCGGGCATTTCGCCAAAATGCCCGATGGTGGCGCGGAGCTGATCACGCGTGAGGTGGCTTATTACAAGGACCTCGCCAGCGGCGAAATCATCAGCGAATGGGCGAATCCATTCACCAACCAAAAGAACAAGGTGCTGCAGGTCGCCAACGATCCGGTCAACTCGCGCTTTCCAGCGCCTAAGCCTGGCGAAGCCGGCCGCCTGCCCTTTATGGTCAACGGTGACAACGTGTTCCTGCGCCTGGACATTCCGCTTGCCTATCCGAATGCCTTGCAGCCGGCAGAATACCCGGCCGAGTCGAGCGGACCGACCTACCTCGCGTCCGAGCATTTCATCTTCTTCTCGCGGGTCTCGGAACTCGATGCCGACAAGTCGCCTTCGGTGCCGCTGACCTATAGCTGGGCCCGCACCGGCCCCTGGTTGCCCTGGATGAAGATGGGCACAAGGGCTGGCTATCTGCTCTATAGCGGGCATGGCAAGAAGTTCGCCAGGTTCGAAGATCTGCCGACCGACGTGCGCGAGTACACCCGCAAGAACTACCCGCTGTACATGAGCTCGCCGCGCAGCTACGCCACGCCGAACGAGACCAGCTGGACCTACTACAAGAAAAAAGCGGTCGAGGCGGCTGCAGCGGGCGCGAAGTAACAGACGTTCAGCCGATCGCCCCGCATTGGCGCAGCGCGGCGATGCTGGCGTCGTCGTAGCCGATGTCGCGCAGCAATTGGTCGGTCGATTGCCCGGGTTCATCGAGCCTGCCATGCAACTGGCCAGGTTCGTCGCTGAACTTGATCGGCAGGCCCAGATGAGGCTGGCCGGCCGGTTGTTCGACCAGCATGCCGCGGGCGGCGGCCTGAGCGCTGTGCACCGCCTCGTGCAAGGTTCGCACCGGCGCCCAGGCGATGTCCAGCGGCGTCAGAAATTCGGTCCATTGCTCGAGCGTGCGCTGCGCAAAACTGAGCCGCAGAAAGGCCCTGACCGGCTCATGCGCCTGGCCTGGCGGTAGCAGGGCGGTCTCGATCAGATCCGGCCGCCCCAGCGCGCCAAGCAGAGCCTGGACAAATTTATGTTCGCCGCCACCCAGGGTCAGGTGGGCGCCATCAGCGGTGGCGTAAATGCCGTAAAAGGACGAACCACCCCAGCTGCGTTCGTCGCACACTTTTGCGGCGCGGTTTTCTGCAAACACCGGGCCCATGACGTTGGGCGTCCAGGCCAGCAGCGAGTCATACATCGCGATGTCAAGATAGTCGCCGCGCCCGGTCTGTTCGCGGCGCAGCAAGGCCATCAGGATGCCTGACAAAGCCATCAACGAGGCGGCCATATCGGCTGCAGGCAGGCCCGGCATCGCCGGTTGGCCATCGGCGCCGAGGTTGACCGAGAGCAGACCCGCCTCGGCCTGCACGGCCAGGTCATGGGCGGGGCTTTGCGACAGCGGGCCATGCTGGCCGAAAGCCGAGATCGAGCAGTAAACAATACGCGGATTGACCGCGCTGACTGCGGCATAACCGACGCCAAGCCGGTCGACGATGCCGGGGCGGAAAGCCTCGACGATCACGTCGGCATCTCTGGCCAGCGCCAGAAAGGCAGCGCGCGCTTCGGCCATTTTCAGGTTCAGCGTGATGCAGCGTTTGTTGCGATGGGTATTGCGAAACCAGACGCTATGACCATTTTGACGCAGTCCGACGCTGCGTACCGGTTCGCCCTGGGGCGGTTCGATCTTGATCACGTCGGCGCCATGGTCGGCCATCATCATCGTCAGATGCGGACCGGGCAGGAACAGCGACAGATCGAGGACTTTCAGGCCTTCGAGTTTCATCGGCTGCAGATCCCTTGCAGATTTAGCGCCAGCAAGGTGGCTTCGGCCCCGGCCGGCGCGATACATTGAAGCCCGGCAGGCAAGGCGCCCCCCGCGCAAGGTAGCGGCAAACTCAGCGCCGGTATGCCCGCCATATTGGCGATGCTGGTGAAGTCAGCCTGGTTGGCTGGCACCGGGTCAGCGAAGGAAAAAGCCGTCTGCGGTGCGGTCGGCAGCAGCATCACATCGCCATGGCTGAACCAGCGCGCCACCTCGATATGGGAAGCCGCGACCACCCGAGCGGCAGCGGCATAAGCGCTGGCCGGCTGCTTTTCGCCGAACTTCAGGAAACGCGCCAACTGTGCCGAGAACAACTGCGGCTGCAGTTCCCAATCCTGCTGATGCTCGACCAGCAGATCGGCCTCAACGATCAACAGCCCGGCGCGTCTGGCGCGGCCGAAGTCATAGCCACTGATGGCGATCTCGGTCACCGGCTGACCCTGGTCGCGCAAGGCCTGGATTGCTTGTCGGTAGGCGGCAGTGACCTCCGGCGTGGTGCCGAGCTGTTCGACATCGCTGGCCGCGATCCAACGCGGCGATGACAGGGCGGGCAGATCGGGCAGGTCACGCGCATCGGCGCAGCCGGCGTCGAAGGCCGCGATCACCGGCAGCACCAATTGCAGATCGCGCTGCGAGCGCAGGATCGGCCCGATATGGTCCAGCATCGGACTGCAAGCGACCGAGCCTGCGGTAGAAATCCGGCCATAGCTGGCCTTGAATCCGACCACGCCGCAATAGGCCGCCGGGATCCGCACCGAGCCCATCGTGTCGCTGCCCAGCGCCAAGGCGCAAAGACCGGCGGCGACCGCACAGGCCGAACCGCCGCTGGAACCCCCGGGCGTGAATCCGGCGCGCAGCGGGTTCTCGCAGCGACCGAAATGCGGGTTGTCGTTGGTGGCCCCCAGCGCCGCCTCATGCATATTCAGCTTGCCCAGGATCACCATGCCGGCTGCGCGCAGCCGCTGCACGACGAAAGCATCGGTGCTCGCCAGCCGGCCACGTCGGGTCGCCATGCCGGCGCTGGTCGGCATGCCGGCGACATCGATGTTGTCCTTGACAGCCAGCGTCAGCCCGTCGAGCGGACCCAGGATCCGCTTTTTGGCGCGGCGCGCATCGCTCTGCCTTGCCGCGAGCAACGCAGCCGGTGCGTCGAGATGGATGAAGGCATTCAGATGCGGCTGGCTG
>JBIKPD010000009.1:0-33449 GCA_044357665.1 Roseateles sp.
AGTGGTCGCCGCCTGCGAGGCCGCCATCGAGGCCGGTGCCACCGAGGTGCTGGTCACCGACGGCCACGGCAGCGCGCACAACATCCTGTTCGACCTGCTGCCGGACTGCGCGCGGCTGGTGCGCTCGTGGCCGCGGCCGCTGGTGCAGATGCAAGGCATCGATGACGGGCACTTTGACGCAGTCATCTTCGTCGGCCACCATGCCAGCGCGCCCAGCTGGGCCGGCATCCTGTCGCACACCTTCGTCTTGGCCTTTCGCGACGTGCGGCTGAATGGCGTGTCGCAGTCTGAGACCTCGATGAACGCGCTGCTGGCTGGGCACTTCGGCGTGCCGGTGGTGTTCTCGTCGGGCGACGACGCCTACATCGAGCATTGCCGCCAGGTGCTGCCCGAGATCGAGACCGTGGTCACCAAGAAGGTCTGCGGCTTGACCTCCATCGACAGCCTGAAGCCGGCGGTGGCTCAGCGGCTGATCCACGACGGTGTGGCGCGCGCACTCGCACGCTTGTCGTCCTTCAAGCCGCTGCCGCAGCCCGAACGTTTCGAACTTGAGATCGACTTCGCCGATCGCAGCCAGCCCGAGATGTGGGAATGGCTGCCGGGCTGCGAGCGCACCGCGCCCTTCACGGTGCGCTGGCGGCTGCGCGACATGCCCGAAGTGATGAGACAAGTCGCCTTCGCGTCGTTCTACCAGAGCCACGGCGTGCCGCGCTATGGCGAGGGCAAGCCTTGAGTAGCTAGGGTGCCGACAGCATCTGCAGCAGCAGACGCTGGAAATGCAGCACGGCACCTTCCCAATCGAGCGAGAAGCGCGTCTGGATGCCCGCCGCGTCGCGGCTGAAGGCGGCGCGCTGCACATGCTCGACGAAGCTGTCGTCCTGGCGCACGATCAACAGCGGCGTGCCTGCTCTAGCGCGTAGAAGTCCGCGCTGCAGGCGCGGCCCGGCAGACCGCGCGCGGCTTCGATGGGCGCTGCCAGCGCGCGGCGTTGTTCGTCGTCGATCCAGGACTCGAGTTCGGTGTTCATGTACTTGCAGTCCTCGGTGTAAGGAGGGTCGGTCGCAGCGGCGACAGCGCCGTGGCATCCAGGCTCAGGCACGCGGGCCATGGCGTCCCGACCACCAGGGACTCGGTGGCGGCGGCCATGGCGGGCGCCGTTTGCAGGCCGTAGCCGCCCTGGCCAACCAGCCAGAAGAAGCCCGGTGCGTCGGCCGCGAAGCCGGCCACCGGCACGCGGTCGGCCGTGAAGGTGCGCAGGCCGGCCCATTTGTGCAGCACGCGGCGCACCTGCATCGTCGTCACGTCCTCGATGCGCCAGGCGGCGGTCGCGATGTCCAACTCCTCGGGCTGCGCATCGCAAGGCGGCGAAGGCGTCTCGTCCGCAGGCGAGGCTAGCAGGTGCTCACCCTCGGGCAGGAAATAGAACTCGTTGGCCAATGAGCGCACCAGCGGCCAGCCGCGCGCGTCCACGCCGTGCGGCGGGTCGAAGGAGATGATGGTGCGGCGCAGCGGAGAAAGGCCGAGAGGCGCTACGCCGGCGAGTGTCGCGATCGAATCGGCCCATGCCCCGGCGGCGTTGACGAGCACCGGCGCCGCGAAGTCGCCTTGCGGCGTGCGCAGCCGCCATCGGCCCGCCAGTCGTTCGATCAAGGTGACCTCGGCTGCCGTGACGATGCTTCCATGCGCTGCGCGCAGGCCGCGGGCAAAACCCATCATCAGCGCATGACCGTCGAGCCGCGCTGCAGCGGGGTCGAGTAGGCCGCGGCAGATGCTCTCGTCGCCCAGCCTGAGCACTGGCACCAGCCGGCGCATCGCGTCGAAGTCGATCTCCCGGGCGCTGCCGGTGATGGCTGTCATCTCGGCCAGGTTCGTCTCGAATAGCTCGTCCTGGCCGGCGCGCACGACCATCAACGCCGGTGCCGGAGTGGCCAGCGGCACGTCGGCAAAGCCGGCTGGCGGATCGGTGAAGAAGGCGCCGCTGGCCTGGGTCAGCAGGCGCACCGGCCGGTTGCCGATGCCAAAGTGGTAGTAGGTGGCCGAGCGCCCTGAAGAGTGGTAGCCAGTACCGGTCTCGCGTTCGAGCACGATGACGCGGCCATGCCTTGCCAGTTGCCAGGCCGCCGACAAACCCGCGACGCCACCACCGACGACCAGGAAATCGCATTCCGTCATGCCGGGCCGCGCCCATGGCGTCGCATCACCTCGAGCAGAGCTTCCAGCGGCAGTTCGTGCACGGTGGTACCGCGCACGCCGGTCATCGTCGCAGCCATGGTCAGCGAGTTGACGATGGCCTCCTCGGTGGCCTCGGCCGCCGCCGGCAGTAGCGGGTTCATGTCCTCGCCGGCCAGCATCGACAGACCGTGCACGATGCCGGTTTGCTGAAACGGCAGGCTGTTGGCGGTGGAGAAGGCCAGCGCGAAATCGCCGCTGCGGTTGTTGCCGAAGCCGCCGACACGCGCCAGCCCCGCGTTGGCCCGCCGCGCCAGTCGGTTGAGCTGCGGTGGAAGGAGTGGCGCGTCGGTGGCCACGACGATGACGATCGAGCCTTTGGTCTCTTCAGCTTCACCCGTGGCGGCGTCGCGGCGCTGCGGGCTGTCGGCGACGTCGTAGCCCAGATGTCGGCCGACCGGCACGCCGTCCACGGTGAGATGGCGCCGGTTGCCGAAGTTTGATTGCACCAGTACGCCCACCGTATAGTCTTGGCCCGCACAACGTACCTGCCGCGAGGACGTGCCGATGCCCGCCTTGAACTCGAAGCTCATCATGCCGGTACCGCCGCCGACCGCGCCTTCGGCCACCGGCCCCGACACGGCGGCGGCAATCGCCGCTTCGACATGCTGGCGCTTCACAGGCGCTGCGAGCCCGTCATTGAGTACGCCGTCGTAGGTCTCGGCCGCGCAGGGCTGGTGCCAGCGCTCGGGCACGCCGTGGACGAACGGAAGGGCGAGCAGGGTGTCGCGCGCGACGCCAATCGAGAAGGCCGAGGTCAGCACGATGGGCGAGGACAGCAGCCCGGCCTCGGCGATCCAGTGCGTTCCGGTGACCTCGCCAAAGCCGTTGTAGCGGTCGAAGCCGGCGAAGACGCCCTTCTGCCACAGTCCGCCCAACTGCGGCACGATGGCGGTCACGCCGCTGCGCACGACGTGAGGGCTGTCTTCGATCAGCGTGACGTGGCCAATGCCGACGCCGGCCACGTCGGTGATGGCATTCAGCGGCCCGGTCGGCAGGGTGCCGATCGCCAAGCGGAGCTCGCGTAAGCGCATGCGTGCTGTGAGGTTCATCCGGGAAAATCCGTGAGTTAAGGTTAATGAATCTCAACGGCGGCGCGCAGGTAACACCGACAGCGCCTGTCGGGTCTGGTGGCTGCGGGCCGTTGAATCGCCAACACTGCTTAGATCTACCAGGGGCCACCATGACCGACCTGATCCGCCGCCGTCCATTGCTCACGTTTTACGTGCTGGCCTTCGTGCTGGGCGCCATCGTGACCGCAATTCGCCTGCTGGACCCGGGTGCGATGGGCGCCGTTTTCAAGGACATGCGCACCAATCCCTGGCACCCGAACATCATCAGCGTGTTCCCCAAGGTGCTGGAGAACCCGATCCTGTGGACCGGCTACCTTTTCCCTTTTGCACCGACGGCGGCGGCGCTCATCATCGTCGCCCTTGGTTGGGGTGGGAAGGGTTTGCGCGAGCTGTTTGACCGCCTGCGTTTCTGGCGCGAAGGTGTGACTTGGCGGCAAGGCATGATGGTCTACACGACGCTTTTCGCCGTTTACCTGGCCATCGTCGCCTTTCTGCTCATCGTGCTGATGCTGCGCGAGCCCAACTCCGGCCTGACCCAGATGCTGCAGCGCTACGGAAGCACGCCCTTTGCCATCTTCGGGTTCATGATCATCGCGCCCTTCCTGGGGCCAGGCGGGCTGTTGGAGGAACTGGGCTGGCGTGGCTTCATGTTCCCGCTGCTGGTACAGAAGCTGGCCAACCCGCTGCTGGCCTGCGTGGTCATCGGTGTGCTGTGGGGGTTGTGGCATTTTCCGCGCGAGATTCCGTCCATCGCCTCGGGCAACCCGGCCTTGCTGAAGGGCGGCAGCTGGGGAGGATTCGCCTTGAATCAATTGCAGTTCGTGGCGGGCACCATCGTCGCGAGTGTCCTCATCGCCTATGTCTACTTCAAGACAGGTGGTAGCGTCTGGGCGGCCATCCTCACCCACAACATCGGCAACGAATTCGCGGTCGGCCTGACCCTCTTCACCAAGTCGCAGTTGCAGATTGCGGGGTTGAGCATGGATGTCGACACGCCGTTCAAGGTGGCCATCGCCTTGCTCATCGTGACCACAACGGGCACCCAACTGGGACGGCGACGTGAAGTCACCTGAAGACATCGTGCAG
This sequence comes from Roseateles sp., assembly GCA_044357665.1. Lineage (GTDB taxonomy): Bacteria > Pseudomonadota > Gammaproteobacteria > Burkholderiales > Burkholderiaceae_C > Paucibacter_A. Next base: position 4,389 of record JBIKPD010000009.1, read on the forward strand.
GCCCAGGTCGAGGCCTACAACCGGCAGGACATGCCCGCGTTCCTGGACAGCTTCCACGCCGATGCCGAGTTCGTGCGCTGGCCGTCCGAGGTGGCGTTAAAGGGCCACGACCAGTTCCGCCAACGCTATGGCGAGCTGTGGGCACGTGCGCCGCGCTTGCGGGCCGAGATCACCCAGCGCATGGTCGTCGGCCGCTACGTCACCGACCTGGAACAACTCGTCGGCCATCCTGACGGTCCGCGGGCGCCGCTGACGGTCATCTACGAGACCGGCGACGGTCGCATCTGCCGTTTCTGGGTGATCACGGCCGAGTCCTGAAGGACCTTCGACAATCGGACAATGCGCACACCCAACTTCCCCTACCTCACGTCCACCAGCGGCCCCGGATTCCTCAACGCGCCGCCCGAAAGGCCCGCCGCGCGCTTCGTCGTCGCCGGCATCGCCTGGGACGGCGCCACCACCAACCGCCCCGGCGCCCGCTTCGGCCCGCACGCCATCCGCCGCGCCAGCCAGATGATGTGCGACGCCTGCCACCCGCGCTGGGACGTGTCGCCGCAGCCGTGGATCGCCGACATCGGCGATCTGCCCTTGCCCAACACTTCGCTGGCCGGCATGCGCGAGGTGCTGGTGGGCCTGGCTGCGCCACTGGTCGCCGCGCACCACATGGTCTGGCTGGGCGGCGACCATTCGATCACCTTGGCGCTGCTTCGCGCCTACCGCGCGCACTATGGCCGGCCGATGGCTGTGTTGCACTTCGACGCCCACTGCGACACTTGGGGCGACCATTTCGGTGAGCCTTCGGGCCACGGCACCTGGCTGTACGAGGCCGTCGAGGACGGCCTGGTGGACCCGACGCAGGTGGTGCAAATCGGCATCCGTTCCCCTTCCCAGCGGAGCACGCGTGAATACATCGCCGACCGCGGTGGCCTGGTGCTGCCGGCCCGGGCGCTGCGCGGGCTGGAAAGCGCCGAGCAACTGTCGCCTGTGCTGATGCAAGTGAGGCAGCAGCTGTCAGGTGGCGCGCCGCTGTACCTGAGCTTCGACATCGATGCCCTCGACCCGTCGCACGCGCCCGGCACCGGCACGCCCGAGCCGGCCGGGCTGACGTCGCGACAGGTGGCGACACTGCTGGAAGAGCTGGCCGACCTGCCTTTCATCGGCATGGACCTGGTCGAGGTGTCGCCGCCTTACGACCATGCCGAGTTAACCAGCCAGATGGCCGCGATGGTGGTCTGGACCTACCTGGCGGGGCGCACGGCCCAGGCAGTGCGGTAAAGCAGGGCTTAGAACAGTACTGTCAGACAACCATGTACGCCACCTGACGCCCGCTCTGGATTGCTCTCTCCCCATGCGGGTCATGATCTTTTGCAACTCCGGCTGCAGCGCTTGGTCGGTTGGCGCGGGGCTTCGACGAATTCCGGCGCACCGAAGCTGGCGATGAAGGCTTCCATGTCCTGGTCGCTGCAGGCCTCGACCTGGGCCAGCACGATGGCCTCAAGTGGGCGCATCGGGCCGCCGGCCGAGTTGGGTGCCGGTGAAGGCAATGATGATGACGGCGAGCACGGTCTGGATGATGCCGCCCGGAGTGAAGCCCCAGCCCAGCAGGCTCAGGCCCGACTTGGTAAACAGCGTCAAACCAGTGAAGAATTCGCCGAAGAAGTTGTGCACCAGCATGGCCGCCCACCAGCTGCCACCGGTCTTGAAGAAGACGTAGGTAATGATGACACTGCCCACCACGGTGCTGAAGACGAAGTTGATCTGGTTGCCCAGATAGCCGAGGTAGCTGCCGCCCTTGATGAGCGCCGAGTCACCCGACAGCAGCGCCGGGATGTCGCGCGGCAGGTGCCACAGGCCCCACAGCAGGCCCAGCACGACGGTGGCCAGCAGCGGGTTCTTCAGCTTCTCCAGCAGCAGCGGCAGGGCGAATCCGCGCCAGCCCAGTTCTTCCAGCAGGCCGCCTGGCCCCAGGAAAGGCGCCAGCAGCATCAAGCCGAAGATGGCAAGCGGCGTCGTTCCGTAGCGCTGCAGCATCAAGTCCAGGCCGCTGTCGGGGCCTTTGAGGATCAGCACGATCAGCAGAAAGGTCACGCAGGCCATGTAGACGGCAAATATCATGGCATAGACGAGCAGGCCCTGGCGCCAGGTCACGCCCTCGCGCCAAGGGCGGAAGCGGTCGAACAGGCGGCGCAGCCCCTCGCCGCGCCAGGCCAGGGCTGCGATGATGATCGCCGCCAAAGAGGGCGCAAATGGAAACAGATAGCCCGAAATCAGCACCGGCCGCTCGATCACCTTGGGAAAGACGGTGATGATGTTGGGGTGCCAGGGCGCGGTCTTCATGTCCTTGTACACCGCTGCCATCGCGCCCGGGTCCAGGGATCGGATCGAGATGAAAGCCGCACCCAACACGAAGGCCAGGACGTAGAAGCATAGGAAGGGGCGGCGGCGGATCATTTCGGTCATGGGCAGGTCCTCGTCGCTTTTCAACGGACGCGCCGCCAGCATCCCGACAAGGCCTGTCGGTGCCCGGCGCGCGCGCCCGCCTGCCTGGCTGGCTGGCTGGACCACGGAATCTCGACGATGACCTCACTTCCTCGCGCAAGGCTGCCCCAACTCGGGCTGGTGATCGGCACCCTGCCCAGCGGGCCGCTCGACGCCATCACCGACGTGGCCGGCGTCGGGCAGGTCACGCTGATCGAAGACAGCCCGCGCGTCGTGCGCAGCGGCGTCACACCCGTAGCGACACCTGGGCCGAGCACTTCGGCGAGCCTTCCGGCCACGGCACCTGGCTGTACGAAGCCGTCGGGGACGGCCCATGCGGGCCCCTGAACCTGTACGGCGAACGGATGCGCGCCTCGTCACTGTGCGCAGTTTCAGCGGCGGCGGTGGATTTTCACAGCCGGTAGCGCCGCAGCACCAGCACGCCCGCCAGCACGAAGGCCGCCGGCACGAGCGAGAACGCGAGTCCTGCACCGACCAGCGCCGAGGCAGGTTGCACCGCTGCGCCGTCGGTCGACGCGACGAAGCCCGAAATGCTGAGAACACCAGCGGTGACCAGCGGTCCGATCGCCAGCCCGGCCTTTTCGCCGGCGATGAACAGGCCGGTGAAACCCCCCTCGCGTCTCAAGCCGCTGCGCACAGCGTCCCGCTCGATGACGTCGGTGAGCATAGAGAAGGGCAGGAGCTGCGTGCCGGCAAAGCCCAGGCCTGCCACCGCGCAGAGCGCGTAGAACAACGGTAGCGGCGTGTTGCGGTCGACGCCCGCCATCGCGGTCAGGGCCGCGCCAAACACCAGAGCCGCGGCGATGGCGCTGCCCAACTTGCCGAAGCGGCGGGCCACCGCCACCCACAGCGGCATCGCCGCGGTCGCAGCCAGCAATAGGCAGCCGAAGACCAAACCCACAGAGTCGGGCTTGCGGCCCAGCACATGAACGCAGAAGTAGGGCGCAGCGGCCGCCATCGCGCCGTTGCCGGCCAGCACCAAGACATAGGCCAGCAACAACACGAAGTAGGGCCGGTTGGCCAGCGCCAAGCGCAGCTGCTCGCCGGCGGGCATCGCGTGGGCACTGGCCTGGCGCAACGGGAAGCTGCGTGTGTTGAGTGCCGTGGTGAGCATCGCCAGCGCGACCAGCACCGCGAGCGCTGCTCCCATCGTGTGGTATCCCGCGCGGCCGCCGCCAGCCGCCTGCACCATCATCGGTCCGGCCACGGCGCCAGCGAGGGTTCCCAGCAGGACGAATCCCATGCGCCAGGACAGGATCACGGTTCGCTCGTGCGGGTCGTCGCTCATCTCGGCCGGCATGGCTGCGTAGGGCACGGCGAAGAGTGCGTAGGCGCTCATGCCGACGAAGAACGCGGTGCCCACCCAAAGCGCCCGCGCATTGGGTGTTCCAAGGTCAGGCACGCTGAACAGGGCAAAGAAAGCAACCGCCGAGAGTGCACCGCCCACCAGCAGGTAGGGCTGACGGCGGCCCCAGCGGCTGTGGGTGCGGTCGGAGGCGATGCCGACCAAGGGGTCGAAAACCACGTCCCAGAATTTCGGGATGAACAACACCAGGCCAGCTGTGGCGGCCGCAATGCCCAGCGTGTCGGTCATGAAGAAGAGCAGCAGAATGCCGGTGACCGACGAGAACAGCCCTGTTCCCACCGACCCCACGGCGTACAGCAGCAGCGGCCCGCGCTTCAGCGCCGCGCCTCTGTGGGCAAGGTGGCCAGCGCGGCGTCCAGACCGGCGGCCAGCTTGTCGACGATCTCGCCCACCTGCGCATCGTCGATGATGAAGGGGGGCGCCAGCAGGATGTGGTCGCCGTTCATGCCATCGGCGGTGCCGCCCATCGGATAGCAGATCAGTCCACGCTCCATGGCTTCGCGCTGCACGCTGCCCCACAGCATCAACTGCGGGTCGAAGGTGGCCTTGGTTTCGCGGTTACGCACAAGTTCCAGGCCCAGCAGCAGGCCGCGCCCGCGGATGTCGCCGACGTGCGGGTGTTCGGCAAATCGTTCGGTCAATGCATGGCGCAGCCGCTGGCCCATGGTCTGCACCCGTTCGAGCAGATGACGTTCCCGTATGGCGGTGATGACGGCCAGCGCTGCCGCACAGGGCGTCGCGCTGGCGTTGTAGGTGTGTCCGTGTATGAAGTAGCCGCGCTTGTCGGCAATCGTGTCGAAGACACGGCCCGAGACGACGATGGCCGAGATCGGCTGATAGCCCGCGCCCAGGCCTTTGGCCAGTGTCACGATATCCGGCGTGACGCCGTCCTGCTCGATGGACAGGTAGGTGCCCGTGCGACCGGCACCAGTGAGGATCTCGTCGGCGATGAAGAGAATGCCGTAGCGATCGAGCACCGCTTTCACTGCTTTGAAGTAGCCTGGCAGCGCGGGCACCGCACCATTGGTGGCACCGACCACCGGCTCGGCAATGAAGGCGGCCACCGTGTGTGGCCCCACGCGCTGGATGGTGGCCTCGAGCTCCTGCGCAAGGCGTGCCACGTAGCCCGCCTCGGTCTCGCCGGCCTGCTGGTCACGGTAGGCATAGCAGGGCGAGACGAAATCGGCCGGCATCAGCACATCTTCGAACAGCATGCGCCGCACGACGTTGCCAGAAACGGCCAAGCCGCCCATCGCGCAACCATGGTAGCTCTGGCGTCGAGAGATGAAACGGCGGCGTGCGTTCTGGCCGTTGTCCAGGTGGAACTGCAGCGCCATCTTCAAGGCGCCGTCCATCGACTCGCTGCCGCCAGAGCCGAAAAACACCCAGTCCAAGCCCTTGGGAGTCATCTCCACCAGCGCGTCAGCCAGGCGTTCCGAGGCCTCGGTGGTGAAGTAGGCGTTGTAGACGTAGGCCAGTTCATGTGCCTGCTTCGCGATGGCGTCAGCCACGGCGGTGTCGCTGTAACCCAGGCTGGAAACACCGGCGCCACTGGCTGCGTCTAGGTAGCGTTTGCCGTTGCTGTCAACGATGTAGGGCCCTTCGCCGCGCACGGCCACCGGGTAGGGTTTGCGCATGTAGCGCTGGAAGACGTGGCTCATGATGGGTCCCTTAGTTGCAGCCTTAAGGTCTTCTTGTCCACCTTGCCCAGTGGCGTCAGGGGTAACGCCTCGACGATCAGCACCGACTTCGGCGCCTGCATCGCACCCTTGCGCTCACGCACTGCGGCAATCACCGCTTGCGCGTCCAGTTCGACGCCAGGTCGTGGCACGATCAGGGCAGTGACAGCCTCGCCCCAGCGTTCGTCCGGCAGGCCCACCACCGCGACTTGGGCCACGCCAGGCAGAGCGGCGATCACATCTTCCAGTTCGCGCGGGAAGATGTTGAGACCGCCGCTGATGATCATGTCCTTCTTCCTGTCGACGATGTAAAGATAGCCGTCGGCATCGAAGCGGCCCATGTCGCCCGTGTGCAGCCAACCGCCTGCAAGTGCGACGGCGGTTTCCTCGGGCCGCTGCCAGTAGCCAGCCATCACATGAGGCCCGCGCACACAGATCTCGCCGACATCGCCGGCGGACACGGGCCGCAACTGTTCGTCCAGCAGCGCAATGTCGATGTCGGCAAAGGGCACGCCGCAGGATGCCAGTCGCTCGGGGTGGCGCAGGTCATGCTGCCGTTTGCCCAGCCAGGCAATGCAGGTCGGAGCCTCGCTCTGTCCATAAAGCTGCATGAAGACCGGGCCGAAAACGGCCAGGCCCTCGGCCAAGCGCGAGGCAAGCATTGGCGCGGCGCCGTAAAAGACGGTCTTTAGCGTTGTCAGGTCCCGCGGCTTGGCCCGGGCGGCGTCGATCAGGCGATAGATCATTACCGGCACCAGGAAGGTGGCGCTGATGCGTTCTTGCTCGACATAACTCAGCAGCGCATCGGCGTCGAAGCCCGCCAGCATGTGAAAGCTTCCGCCCAGCAGCGCTACCGGTAGCGCCATCACGCCGGCGGCATGCGATACCGGCGTGGCGGCCAGCATGCGCAGCTCATCGGGCCACTCCCACTCGGCGGCCATCATCGTCACCGAGGCCAGCAGCGTGGCGTGGGTGTGCACCACTCCTTTGGGTCGCCCGGTGGTGCCGCCGGTGTAGCCGATGACGGCAATGTCCTGCGGGCGAGCTTTGACGGCCAGCGGTGCCGGTTCGGCGGCGGCAGCGGCGGCCATGACGTCGAAGGCGCCTTCCAGCGGCCCGAGTGAGAGCAGGTGCTTCAGTGACGGCACGCGTTCACGCATCGCCCGGCCGCGATCGGCAAACAGCGTGTCGTCGACCAGCAGCGCATCGATCTCCGCATCGGCCAGCATGAAGGCCAGATCGTCTGCTGAAGTCAGCGCCGACAGCGGCGTCAATCGAAGGCCAGCGATGTAGGCCGCGTATGAAATAGTCAGGACGTCGATGCGATTACGCGACAGCAGCGCCAGGCTGCTGCCCCGCCCCAAGCCCATCCCTTGCAGGACCGTGATCATGCGCGCGGTTCGCCCGGCCATTTGGCTGTAACTCACTCGCTCGCCATCGCCCACCAGCATTTCCGCCTCGCCACGGCGCTGGAAGGCACGCGTCAACAAGTGACCGATGGTGCCGCCTTGTCTTAGGGTTTCTTCAGTGGGGTCGCTCATGATTTAGGAGGTTTTTCGATGATTCTTCAACGGCTCCGGCCCTTTGCTCCCGACACCTGTCGGGGCCGAGCCCTGCCGCACGTTTCAGAACCTCAGGACAGACGGCAATGGAGGATATGCGATGTTACGTTTTGACGGTAAGGTGGCGCTGGTGACCGGTGCAGGGCGGGGACTGGGTCGTGCACATGCGCTGCTATTGGCGGCGCGAGGTGCCCGAGTGGTGGTGAATGACCTTGGCACCAGTGGAGCCGGGACTGGCGTTGACGTGTCGCCCGCTCAGAGCGTGGTGGATGAAATTCGGGCGGCCGGTGGCGAAGCGGTGGTCAACGCCGACTCCGTCGTCGACGGCGGACGAATTGTGGAGGCGGCGCTAGACCACTTCGGCCGGATTGACCTCGTCGTCAACAACGCTGGCTTTCTGCGCGACGTGGCCTTCCACAAGATGACTGCAGCCGACTGGGACGACCTGTACCAGGTACACCTGCTGGGGGCGTTTCGCATCTTGCACGCGGCTTGGCCGCGCATGCGCGATCAGGGCTACGGGCGCGTCATCAACACATCCTCGGCCGCCGGTATTTATGGCAACTTCGGGCAGGTCAACTATGGCAGCTTCAAACTGGCACTGCACGGCTTGACGCAGCCGCTGGCGGTGGAGGGAAAAGCGAAAAATATCCACGTCAACACTATTGCACCTGCAGCAGATTCACGATTGACGCGCACGGTGATGACGCCCGAGCAACTAGCGCCAATGCGCGCCGACCTGGTCAGTCCTTTGGTGGCTTGGCTTTGCCATGAGGATTGTGCCGAGACTGGTGGTCTGTTCGAGGTTGGCGGAGGTTTCATCGCCAAGCTGCGGTGGGAGCGCGCCGGCGGCGCCTACCTTGACCTGACTGGCGGGAACGCAGTTGAAGCGGTGGCCGAAGCCTGGGGGGCGATTACTGACTTCGCGAACGGCGAACACCCGGCTGGCTTCGGTGAAGCCATGGCGCCATTCGTCAAGCTGATGGGCAGCTCATGAGGGCGCAGCACATTGGCTACGCATGGCCTGCGTTCGACTTGGTCATCGAACGCGGCTCGGCCATCGCCTTCGCTCGCGGCCTCGATGAGACCGACCCGATTTATCTGGACGAGGCGGCCGCGCGCGCGGCCGGGTTGCGTGGCATTGCCGTGCTCCCCACTTTTCCGATAGCCATGAGCACGGAACGGGTCGACCTCATCTACGACATGCTGCAGCGCTTGGCGGTCGATCCCGCGAAGATCCTGCATGCCAGCCAGCGCTTTGTGCATCATCAACCCATGTTCGTGGGTGACTCGCTTACCGGCATCAAACGCATCGCAAACATCGCCGATCGCAAGAGCGGCGCCTTGACCTTCATCGACACCGTGATCGAATATCGCAACGTTGCCGGCGAACCGGTATGCGAAGATCACTGCAGCCTTGTTGTCCGCAATACATGAACACTTTAGATCTCACTATCGGCTCAGCGCTACCACCTTTAAGCACCGGCCCGGTTACACGCCATCGCGTGGCGATGTACGCCCACGGCTCCGGCGACCTCAATCCAATCCACGTCGACCCTGACTATGCGCGCGACAAGGCCGGCCTTCCGGACGTCATCGTGCATGGCATGTACTCCATGGGTATGCTGTCTCGACTGCTAACGCAATGGGCTGGACCAGGCAGCGTGCGAGCCATCGAAACGCGGTTCGCAGCCATGCTGCCTGTAAAAGCCAGCTTGGAATGCAGCGGCGTGATCGAGGCGGTGCAGGCGACCGAAGACGGCTCGCTCGTGACCGTGAAGCTGACCGCGACGCAGGCCGATGGCTCGGCCGTGGCGGCAGGGCAGGCCCAGGTGTTTGTGGCAGCAGCCCGATGATTGAGGCGACGATCGAAGCCGGCATTGCGACGGTGCGCCTTGCATCGCCGGCCACCGCGAATGCACTGACGCCTGCAGCGTTTGCCGAATTGACTGCGCAGATCCTTGCCGTGCAGCGGCCAGACAGCGGTGCCCGTGTGTTGGTGCTCACGGGCAGTGGCAAGGTGTTTTCCGCCGGCGCCAACATGGACGTGCTGGGCGGCACCGACACCACTGCTCTGGCGGGCGCCATCACTGCCGCTCTGCTGCCATTGCAGCAAGCACTGCAAGAAGGGCGCCTGCCGACGGTGGCCGCCGTCAACGGCGCGGCCGTAGGCGGTGCGGTGGGGTTGGCGCTCTTGTGCGACATCGTTATCGCTGCTCGCTCGGCGCGCTTTTCAATGGCGTTTGCGCGGCTGGGCCTGGTGCCCGACACGGGCCTGACTCTGACACTGCCGCGCCTGGTGGGCGAGGCGCGCGCTCGAGCCCTGATGATGATTGGCTCCGACGTTAGCGCCACAGAAGCTGAGGCCATGGGCATGATCCATCGGTGCATCGATGACGAGGCTTTCGAAGCCGAAACGCAAGCTCTCGCCCAGCGATTGGCCAAGCTACCGCCGGGCGCCCACCGGCCTACGCGGCAGGCCATTATCCTTGGGCGCACGAACAACCTTGAAGCTCAGATGGCGTACGAGGCCAGGCTGCAGGCCGAGCGCGTGCTCAGCGATGAATTCCGTGATGCGATGGCCGCTTTTGCTGCGCGCCGCAAGCCCTGAAGCCCGCCATGACGCGCATTATTCTCAGGCGGTTGCTGATGCTAGTGTTCGTGACAGCCGGGGTCACGGTCATCTGCTTCGTTATATCGCGACTGATTCCGGGTGATCCGGCGCAGTTGATGCTTGGCCCGCGCGCGACGCCGCAGGCGATCATCCAACTGCGTGCGCAACTGGGCCTGGATCAGCCGATCGGAGCGCAGTATTTGACCTACGTGCGTGACATCTTTCAAGGCGACTTCGGCACTTCTATCACGACGCGCCAGCCCGTTTTGCCGGAACTCCTCGGTTATATCCCTGCCACGCTGGAACTGATGCTGGTGGCGATGATTTTGTCGATTGCCGTGGGCGTGCCATTGGGCGTGCTTACCGCCGTTCGGCGCAATACCTGGGTCGATAACCTTGTGCGTGGGCTGGCCATCCTGGGCATCTCCACGCCTACCTTCTGGCTGGGCCTCATGCTGATGCTGCTGTTCTACGCCCAGCTCGGCTGGTTGCCCGGCTCGGGCCGACTTGACCTGGGCGTGAGCCCACCGCTGCATGTGACCGGTCTGTACCTCGTCGACGCGGCGCTGGCTGGCGATAGTCTGGCCTGGCGCAGTGCCTTCAACCACCTGCTGCTGCCGGCGGGCACGCTGGCGCTGGCGTCCATAGGTACCGTGGTGCGGCTGATCCGCAGCTCGATGATCGAAGTGCTGGGTGAGGACTACATCCGCACCGCTCGTGCCTATGGCATTTCGAAAGGGCGGCTGCTGTTCGTCTACGCGCTGAAGAATGCGCTGATTCCCTTCGTCACGGTGCTTGGGCTAGAGCTGGCGTCACTGCTTTTTGGCTCGGTCGTCATCGAGAGCGTGTTCGCTTGGCCCGGCGTGGGTAATCACGTGCTGGGAGCGATCCTGAATCTCGACTTCCCGGTCATCATGGGATTCACCGTGCTAGCGTCGGTGGTCTATGTGGCGGCCAACCTGCTTGTTGACCTCTCCTACCTTGTGCTGGACCCACGAATTCGGTCAGTCGGATGAAAACCATGAACACGGTCTCAATTGCCTCATTGCTGCCGCCGGCCTTGCGTGGGCCGCTGACCCTGGTGGCGGCGGCCGTTGTGACCGTCGTGTGCTTTGCAGCGCTCGCCGCACCATGGCTTACCCCTTATAGGCCCAACGCCATGGACCTGAACGGCGTTCTGCAAGCTCCGTCGTGGACACACTTGGCAGGCACCGATGAACTCGGCCGTGATTTGCTGACGCGTATCCTCCACGGTGCACGCCCATCGGTGGCCGCGGCGTTCGGCATCGTAGGCATTGGGACTGCATTCGGATTGCTGATCGGCACCTTGTCGGGCCTGTTGTCGGGTTGGTTTGACACCGTCGTGATGCGACTGACGGACGTGGTGATGGCACTGCCTGGCCTGGTGGTAGCGCTCGCCTTGACGGCTGCGCTCGGCCCCAGCCTGTTCAATGCAGTAGTCGCCCTTGGCGTGCTGGCCGTGCCCGCCTACATCCGCGTTGCAAGGGGCCAGACACTTGCCCTGCGGGAACGCGAGTACGTGCTGGCTGCACGGTCGATGGGGGCTAGCACCTTGCACCTGATGCGTGCCCACGTGCTACCGAATGTCTGGCCCTCCGTGCTGGTGTTCATGACCTTTCATCTAGGTGCGGCAATCCTGGCATCGTCGGCATTGAGTTTCATCGGCCTGGGCGCGCAGCCTCCGGACGCCGAGTGGGGCTCGATGATCGGTGCCGGTCGCGAGTACGTGCTGGGGCATTGGTGGTACGCCACCATACCCGGCGTGGTCATCATCTTGACGGCTTCGTCCTTCAACTTGCTGGGTGACGCAATGCGCGATTGGCTCGACCCCCGGCTGACGCGTGATGCGACCTGAAACGATACTGGTGTCAGTCGTCTAGCAGCGGCATTCAACTTGCCGATCAGCCCGGGTTCAGGGCGGTGATTCGCTGCCATAAAGCATCCCTCCGGCGCCGAGCTAATCAGCGCAACGCCTTTGCCGGTCTGCGTGGGCGTAGGTCTCTGCTGGTCCAGCGCATTGTTCATGCACGATGGGTAAACCAAACTTTGGAGATGCCCGCTGGCGTGACCTCGTAGATTGCGGCTCCCGTAAGCGGGGCGCCGGGGCCGCCGTGCTCCAGTGGTTTGTGCTGACCTGGGCGCTTCTGTCAGGCCTGCCACGGATCCGCGTCCCACGGCCACAGCGGCCGCGACAATCGCTTGAAGGACAGCTTTGTCACGTCGGCCACGCACACCCCGGGCGAGTCCAGCGTCAAGCTGTGCGGCGCGATCGCCGAGAAGTGCGCCTTGAAGTGCTGCGCCGACTTGACCAGGATCACGCGCTGGCGACGCAAGTCGATTCCCAGATCGGCGAAGATCGATGGCCCGTAGGTCTGCCACCGGTTCTCGGCCAGCAGCAACTCGCCCTGCGCGAAACGCAAAGCTACGGCGCGGCCCATGGGCACCACGATGTCCCCGCCCAGGACAATTTTCGAAGCCAGGTCTATGGCCATCACCGTGACGTCCAAATCCAGCGGCGGTCCGGACAGCGGGCAGGCCTTGCCACCGATGCGCATCGTCAGACGAGCACCCATGCCAGCATCGATGGCGCAGCGCACGGCCAGCGGGTCGATCAACACGCCAGCGGCGATGCGGTCAATTCCGGCGTCGATGAGGGCCTGCAGCACAAAGGTGGCATCGCCAGGCGATCCGCCGCCGGGGTTGTCGGCCATCTCGGCAAGGACCAACGGTCCAAGCGTTGCGGCATCCCAGGTAAGCGCCGTCGCCACGGCTTCGACCATGGGTGTTGTCGGGTCGGCACATTGACCGCGCATCTCAAACAGCTCGCGACCAAGACGCTCTGCCAAGTCGGCGCCATGCCTCGGTTTTTCATCGGTGATGACGATGACATGTGTTCCCATCAGCGGGATGTCGGCGCGCCTGAAGCCATGGACGATGCTGATCGACAACACGCCGTCTCGTCCTTCGAGCTCGCGCATGCGCGCCACAAAGCTCTTCATCGGTTCACGCTGAGTCTGGAAAACATCGGCCATGCGACAGTTGAACACCGAGGTCATCGGACGCACTTCCTGCCGGGCCGTGCGCAGCAGAAGGTCCACCAACTCGCGACCGCGCTCCCGGATATCAGTGTGCGGGTTCTCTCGGTAACACATCAAGATCGCATTCTCGTACATGGCCTGCGACAGATGACAATGGGGATCGAGCAGACAGCCAATCACCACGTCGGGTCCGACGATGGCCCGAACTCTGGCAATAATGTCGCCTTCGCAGTCGTCATAGCCCTGCGCAACCATGCCGCCGTGCATATCCAGGGCCACGATGTCGACAGCACCTGCCGAGCCTAGTCGTTCCAGAAGTTCATCGCGCAGATTTTCGTAGGCGTCGCGCCGGACCGCTGCGCCAGGATGTGCATCGCAATGCAGGCCGCCCACCACTTCCAGCCCAAGCTTGCGGGCGTAGATTGCCATGGCGCTGCCGCGCACCGGGTCGAAAACTTCGTCACCGCGCAAAAGACCGCCTTCGCTGAAGTTCTCCAGACCAACGGGGATGGGCGAGAACGTGTTCGTCTCGGTCTGTATGCCACCGAAGAAGAGCCGCAATGCATTCATGGTTTAAGTCCTTTTAATTTGCCAAGCCCAGCCAGTCGCGCATCACCGAGACCCGGTCCATGCCGGGTGCGCGTGGCGCTTGGCCGGTGGTTCCGGGTGTTCGCGAGAAGCGCGGCACCGGTGAGGGCTGGGGTACACCGAAGGCACTGGTCATCGCGCCACGGGCCATGTTGTGTGGATGGGCTGCCACTTCGTCGAGATCGAGAACTGGGCTGACACAAGCGTCGCTACCTTCGAAGTGCTCGCACCAACCCTGGCGGTCCCGCAAGTGAAACACGGCTGCCAGCCGCGCCTTCTGCGTGGGCCACAGCGCGGGGTCGTTCTGCGTGTCGAACAGGGCGTCGTCGAGCAAACCGAGCCGTTCGCGCAGGGCGCGGTAGAAGGGTGCCTCGATAGCCCCAACGGCCAGCCAGCGCCCGTCTGCGCACTCGTAGCATCCATAGTAGTGTGCTCCGCCGTCCAGCCAGTTGGTGCCGCGCGGGCCGTTCCATCGGCCTTGCGAGCGCATCCACTGGAAGATACCCATGAGCGCAATGCTGCCATCGGTCATGGCCGCATCCACCACCTGTCCTCGGCCAGAGTGTTTCGTTTCGTGCAGCGCAGCCATCAAGCCAAAGAGCAGCAACATTGCGCCGCCACCGAAGTCGCCGACGAGATTCAGCGGTGGCACTGGCGGGCCACCCGCTTGGCCAATGCTGGCCAGTGCGCCCGACAGCGCGATGTAGTTGATGTCGTGTCCCGCTGTCAATGCCAGTGGTCCGCTCTGACCCCAGCCTGTCATGCGACCGATGACAAGTCGCGGGTTATGTTTCAAGAGCACGTCCGGGCCCAAACCCATGTGTTCGATCACACCCGGGCGGAAGCCTTCGATGAAGAGGTCGGCCTTCTCGGCGAGCGCGAGCGCCGTGCTCACATCCTCGGGCCGTTTGAGGTCGAGAGAAACCGAACGTCGCCCGCGGGCTAGGATATTGGTCGGGTCATGCCGCGAACCGGGCCGGTCAATGCACACGACGTCGGCACCGGCATCGGCCAGCAGTGCGCAAGCGAAAGGTGCCGGTCCGAGCCCCGCCAATTCGAGCACTCGCAAGCCGACCAGCGGACCGTGCGACATGTTGAGTGGCTCAGTTTGCCTTGCGGTACATGGTGACCACGCATGCACCACCCAGTCCAAGGTTGTGCTGTAGCGCGATGCGTGCCCCGTCTACCTGCCGCGCGTCGGCCTGGCCACGCAATTGCCAGGTCAGTTCGGCACATTGGGCCAAGCCCGTCGCGCCAAGCGGATGACCCTTGGACAACAGTCCGCCTGATGGGTTGGTGACGACACGGCCGCCATAGGTGTTGTCGCCGTCCATGATGAACTTCTCGCCGCCGCCCTCCGGTGCCAGGCCCAGGGCTTCGTAGGTCAGCAACTCATTGGTCGTGAAGCAGTCGTGCAGTTCGCACACATCGATCTCACCCGGCCCGATGCCCGCCTGCTCATACACCTGGGCTGCGGCGTTGCGCGCCATCTCGTAGCCGACCACCCGTATCATGCTGTGACCCTGGATAGTAGCTAGCGGGTCGGTTGTCATGGCCTGGGCCACGATCTCCACAGAACGATCACTCAGGCCCTTGCGTCGTGCGTAGGCCTCGGACACGATCACCGCCGCCGCCGCTCCGCATGTGGGTGGGCAGCACTGGAAGCGTGTGAGTGGACCGAAAATCTGCTTGGAAGCCATTACTTCCTCAAGCGTGAGCTTGTCGCGGAAGATGGCGTGCGGGTTGCGAGAAGCGTGGTCACGTGCCTTTACCGAGATTCGGCCAAAGGCTTCGTCGCTGGTGCCGTACTTTTGCTGATGTTCCTGACCAGCGCTCCCAAACAGGAGGGCCGCCATCGGCACCTGGTCGTTCCAAGCGATAGTCTCGTGGGCATGGGCAAGCTGTTGACCCATGATGCTGGGCCGATCAGTGGCCGTGACACCCAGGGCGCCGGGATTCATCTGTTCGAATCCCAGGGCCAAGGCAACGTCACACACGCCGTGCGCAACCGCCTGGCGTGCCAGGAAAAGAGCTGTCGAGCCCGTTGCGCAGGCGTTGTTGACGTTGACGATGGGGATGCCCGTGAGCCCCACTTTGTACAGAGCTTGTTGGCCACTGGTCGAGTCTCCATAGACGAAGCCGGCATAGGCTTGCTGGACGTCGGTGTACTCCAGTCCCGCGTCTTTAAGGGCTCGACGGGCGGCCTCGGCACCCATGACGTCATAGGGTTCGCTCGCACCAGGCTTTTTGAACGGCACCATGCCAACGCCGGCTACCCATGCAGCAATATTTACTTTGGTCATCTTTACTCTCCAACTTGATCAAGTGATTTGTTCAACGGCGCTTGCGGCCTGGCCCGACATTGCGCTGCGCATCAATTCCTGCGTGTATTCGTGCTGGGGCTTGTCCAGCACTTCGGCGGCTGCGCCCTGCTCGACGACCAAGCCTCGGAACATCACGGCCACGTCGTCGGCCATATGCCGCACCACCGCCATGTCGTGGCTGATGAATAAGTAGCCAAAACCGTGTTCGCGCTGCAGATCCGTTAGCAAATTAAGGATCTGCGCCTGCACCGAGAGGTCCAGCGCCGAAGTCGGTTCATCCAATACCAGAAGGCGCGGGCTTGCGGCCAGTGCGCGGGCAATTGCGATACGTTGGCGCTGGCCCCCGGAGAACTCGTGCGATCGACTGGCGAGCGCATCGCGGGGCAGGCCAACTTGGTCGGCCAGGCTCTCGGCGACCCCAGCGGTCGCCCGGCCCGCGATAAGCAACGGTTCTGTGATGAGGTCGCGCACGCGCATGCGCGGGTCCAGTGAACTCTGCGGGTCTTGAAACACGATCTGCATGTCAATGCCGGCTTGTAAGCGGACTCTGGGTGTCATGCGGGTGATGTCCCGGCCCTCGAAGAACAGTGAGCCTGCGCTGAATGGCACAAGACCCATAATGGCCTTGGCTAGGGTGCTCTTGCCGCAGCCTGATTCACCCACCAAGCCGAGCGTTTGGCCCGAATTGATCGACAGCGACACATCGCTGACCGCAGCTGAATGGCGCGAGGCATAGCGCACTGAAACTTGGTCGAGCTTGAGGAGGGGATGCGTCAAGAGAGGTCTCCTGCGAGTGGATTCTGTTGGGTGAGCCAGCATGCGGCCGCGCGCCCACTCAAGACATCAGCCATAGGCGGTACTTCAGAACATTGATTGAATGCCGATTGACAACGCGCCCGGAAGGAGCAACCAGGCATGGTCTGCAGCGATGTGGATAGCGCGTTCAGCCGCGTCTTGGGCTGTACTCGACCAGGTAGGCAATCTAGCAGGGCCCGGGTGTAGGGGTGTCTGGGCGCAGCCAGGACGGCGGCGGTGTTTCCGCGTTCAACGACGCGGCCGGCGTACATCACATGCACGGTTTCACAGGTGCGACGAATAACGCCGATGTCGTGCGAGATCAACAGCACTGCGGTACGGCGATCGCGTGCCAATCTCAGCAAGAGCGTGAGCACCTGTGCTTGGACCGTAACATCAAGCGCGGTTGTCGGCTCATCAGCAACGATCAGCGCCGGTGTGCAAGAGAAAGCCATCGCGATCAGCACCCGCTGGCGCATGCCACCACTAAGCTGGTGCGGCCAGGCATTGAAAACGTCTTCGGGTGAGTCGATGCGCACATCGGCTAGCAGCTTCAGTGCCTTACCGCGGGCACTACCCTCGTCCGGGTCTGTGTGCCGGCGAATGACGTCGACCATCTGCCGCCCAATCGACAAGGTCGGGTTCAGCGCCGTCATCGGTTCTTGAAAAATATATGCGATCTGTGAGCCGCGCAGTGCCGAAAGCACGGTTTCGTCCGCGCCACGCAGGTCGCGATCACGCCACAGAATGCGCCCCGCAGTGATCTTGCAATTTATTGGCTGCAAGCCCCCAATGGCGCTTCCGAGCATGGACTTTCCCGACCCGGATTCGCCCACGAGCCCCGCGATCTCGCCCACGCTCACCTTCAGCGAGATGTCGTCCAAGATGACTTGCGGCGACCCATTGCGATGGCCGCGTACGGTCAGCCCTTCGACAGCCAGGATAGGGTTTGTCATGAGTAGAGGATCTATTGATTGAACGTTCGTTCAATGCTAGCATAACTTCAATTAGCTGATTACTGCACTGTGCTTTAACGGCGTCAGAGCGTGTGTGATCAGTGCAGCATGCCAGTGCTTGGAGAGTCTGACAAACATGGTTGAAAATTATGATGAGCAGGCCAGCGCCAATTGCGCTGAGCAGAAGGTTTCCGCAATCTCGGCCGCGGTAAGGAGAGGTTTGGATCAGCCTGAACGTGTTGCCGAGCGCGCTCGCTATATTGCTGAGACCTACGCTGCGCACCATCGCCCGCTGCGCTCCTTCCTGGGACGTTTGATGCGCAACGAGGACGACATTACAGACGCGGTGCAGGAGGTGTTCTTGCGGATCGCGCAGTTGCCCGATCCCTCCATATTGGACCTGAATCCTCGCGCTTACTTATTCCGCACTGCTGAACGACTGGTGATCGACAAGGTGCGGCGTGACACCTTTAGACAGGCCAGTGCTCACTGCACGCTCGACAACATCGATGTTGCGCAACCTGGCCCTTCGGTGGAGAGCCAAGTGCACTGGCGTCGCGCCATGAAGAAGATTGTCGGTTGTCTTCGGGCGGCAGGACCTCGTACGGCACAGGTGGTGGAGTTGAGTTGCCTTCACGATCTGACTCATCCTGAAATTGCTGATCGTCTTGGGGTGACCACCCGAACGGTCGAACGCTGCATGCAGCGGGCACGGCAAGTCTGTGAACCTTTTTACATCGCGGCCTGAAGGCTGCTTACACGGAGACTCCTATGAATCAGCTAAACCTCAAAATGAAGCCAGTGACGACTGCCATCCTGGCCCTATCGGTCCTGATGGTCGCCGAAAGCGCCAACGTGGCCTATGCGCAAAGCGTTTCGGATCCGCAGGTGCTGGAGACGGTCACGATCTCCGCGCGCAAGCGCACAGAGCGCGCGATTGACGTGCCACTTTCCATCAGCGTCGTCAGTGGTGATGAATTGCAGGAACGTGGCGCCGTGCGCTTGTCGGATGCCGCCATTCCTAACGTCGTGTTTCTGGGGCCTGAGAACAACTCCTTGCCGAATTTTTCCGTTCGCGGTGTTCAAAGTCAGAACCGATCGAACATCGGCTTTGATAGCGGCATCGGCGTTTACGTCGACGGTGTTTTCATGGGGCGCAGCGCGGCCTTCAATCTTGAGACCTACGATATCGAGCGTGTGGAGTTCCTGCGCGGGCCGCAAGGAACGCTCTTCGGCAAGAATTCGATCGCTGGCGCCATCAGTGTCGTGACGCGCGAACCGTCCAAGAAATTCGAGGGCACCGCCAGTGCAGATATCGGGACTGACAATCTACGCCGCCTGAGCGGCTACCTCAGCACACCGCTCGGCTCGGACACTGTGCGGGCGAGTGTTGCGGTCTACTCGGGCAAGCGCGACGGTTACATGAACAATGTGGCCACGGGCACCAAGGGCGGTGACGAGAATGTGACCAGTGCACGCGCCAAGTTGGTGATCAAGCCCTCGTCAAACCTGGACCTGACGCTCGCGGCCGACTATCTGAAGGACAAATCCGTTGCGGCTTCGCCTTACATTGTCTCGGGATACGGCGCGATTGCCGGCAGTGACATCATGACCAGCAACACAGACCTGCCCACGCTGGCCAATCGCACCGTTCAGGGCCTGGGCGGCACCATCAATTACGACCTTGGAACCGGGCTGACGCTGACGTCGATCACGAGCGTGCGCAAGCTCGATACCACGAGGACCTCGGACACCGACGTGGGCCCGAACAATATCATCGCGTCGGCGAGTACGTCTTTGCAGGATCAATGGAGCCAAGAACTGCGGATTGCCACGAACCGCAAGGCGAAGGTGGAATATTTGGCCGGCTTGTATCTCTATGAGCAGAAGGCCAGCGCGACTTCGGCCAGCACCTTCGGGCCCGTAGCGCCGGTGTGGACTCCCATACGCAGCACGACGGGTAACACCTTCGGCAACATCAATTCAAAGACGACGGCAGTGTTTGGCAACGCCGACTGGAACTTGAGCGAAGTGCTGACGCTGACCGGTGGCCTGCGCTATACGAACGAGAAGAAGGATCTTGCCTACCAGCAGGTGGTCACCTTTCCGTCGTTCCTGGCCTCGTCGATCCCGCTGGAGAACGATAGTCTGAGCACCAGCAACGTGACGCCCTTGCTCAGCGCACGCCTGCGCGTCGACCGCAACGCAATGGTCTACGCCACGTACAGCAAGGGCTTCCGCAGTGGCGGTTGGAACGTCGACAACTTGACTGCTGGCGGCCCGACGAACTTCAAGCAGACCCGTTTCACCGACGAGAGCATGGCGAACTTCGAGGTCGGTGCAAAGGGTACGGCGCTGGATGGAAAACTGAGCCTAGGGGCAACGGTGTTCCGTATGAACTACGACAACATCCAGGTGACGCAACAGGTGCAAGTGCTGGGCGGAGGTGGCGCAGTCGTCGGTATTGTGTCCAATGGCGGCCAAGCCACAAGCCTCGGTATGGAACTTGAGGCCGCTTGGCGGCCGAGTTCGATGTTGCGTTTGGCTGGTGGTGTCGGTTACGTTGAGGCGGTCTACACCAACTATGTCGACACGAGCAGGGGCCTCCCACTCAGCTTCAATGGCAATTGGCTGAATAATGCTCCCCGCTTGAACTCAAACCTCTCTGCCTCGTACACGCTGCCACTATCATTCGGGAATATGACATTCCGACTGGATGCCAAGCACACCACCGGCTTTTTCACCGGTCGCGAAAACGCCGCGACACAATGGCTGCCCGGCTATGATTTGTACAATGCACGCGTCAGCCTGGCGAGTGACAACGGGCGCTGGGACGTAGCCTTGTATTCGAATAACCTGTTTGACCGGCGCTATGTCTTATCGCAGGGCCCGGGCGGGTTCGCGGCACCCATTGGCGCGGGAACAAACCAGACAGTTGGCTATGGCCGACCACGTTCCTATGGCATCGTCGGCAGTTTCACTTTCTGACGCCCAGACTGCATGCGGGTTTTTACAGCCACCTTCGGGACCGAAACCGATACGGCATCGCCGATCCCGACAGGCTGGAGAGCCTTCGAAGACACCATGTTGTGGCGGCCCGGGCAGCACCCGGATCAGCCGACCGAAGCCACCGGGCCGTTGTGGGCATGTCGCCGCCGCGCGCGCGAGAGCGGCTGGTCGGTGGTGGAGGGCACCTGCGCCTATGCGATGCCAGGGGGGCCGGTACCCCAGGCGGTGTACGAGGCTCTGCGTGACGAGATTTTGCAGCAGTTGCGCGAGGCATTACCCGTCGATGTCGTCGCACTGGGCCTGCATGGCGCGATGGTCGCCGATCGAACTGACGACTGTGAGGGCGATCTGCTTGCCAGAGTGCGGGCACTCGTAGGGCCAGAAGTCGCCGTAGGAGCGGAACTGGATTGCCATGCCCACCTAACGCAGCGCATGCAGGACGAGGCCGATGTGCTGGTGTTCTTCAAGGAGTACCCTCATACGGACTATGTTGAGTGCGGCGAGCAGCTACTGGACTTGCTTCACCGTACCCGGGCTGGCAAGGTGCGCCCAGTGATGCGCTCATTTCACTGCCATATGATTGTGGCGCTACCCACCAGGCGGGAGCCGGTCAGTGGCCTGTTGAAGTCAATCCGCGAGCGCGAGACGGGTCGTGTGCTGTCAATCTCGGTCGTTCACGGTTTTCCGCGGGGCGATGTACCTGAAATGGGCGCGCAGATCTTGGTCGTCACGGATGACGATGCGCCGTTGGCCGAGCTTACAGCTCGCGAGTTCGGCCAGCGGCTCTTCGGCTTGCGTGATCAACTGCGATCGGCGAGGCCAGTGCTGAGTGACACTCTGCAAGAGGCGATGGCCAGCACAGCTCGGCCGTTGATCCTGGTCGAAGCTGACGACAACCCCGGCAGCGGCGCCGCAGGTGACAACACCGAGGTGTTGCGCATGTTGTTGAACCAGGGTGTCACAGATGTCTGTGCAGGCCCGCTGTGGGATCCGTTGGCCGTACGGTTTTGTTTTGACGCTGGCGTGGGGGCGCGCTTGCAACTACGTGTGGGTGGCAAGGTCGGACCGGACTCTGGTTTTCCCCTGGACGTGCAGGCTGAGGTATTGGCATTGAAGCGCGACCACCATCAGAAGGTTGGCGACTTCGACGCGCCACTGGGCGACTCGGCCGCAATTGCCTTCGCAGGCATCAAGTTGGTGCTAACCAGCATTCGCGATCAGGCTTACTCGCCTAGCTTATTTGGCGGATTGGGAATTGATTGTACAAAAGCAAGGTTTATCGTCCTGAAGTCCGCGCAGCAGTTCCACCTGGGATTTGACGCGATCACGGAAACGGCGTTGATGCTGCGCCGTCCGCAACGAGGGGCAGAGTCCGTGCGACGTGTACAGCGACCGATATGGCCGTTGGACGAGGATTTCATACTGACATGATCAGAAAGCCCCTCATTGGCGTCACGTGCGACGTGGAGTTCATGTCGGACGGTAACCCGCCGCGTGACTTCTACTTTGTCGACGCACGCAACTTCGACGCCTTGCGAGAGGCTGGCGCCGCGGCGGTGATCCTGCCTCACGAGTTCGATGAAATCGACCGCTACCTCGATCTCATCGATGGCCTGTTGGTCACGGGCGGCAGCTACCAGTTCAAGGTGCCGGCACTGTTTCGACACGATGGCACTGAGCCGCCTGAAAAGGAGCGCCGTGCACGATTCGAGGCGGCCTTGTTGCGGCGCGCGATCGAACTTGACCGGGCGGTGCTGGCAGTTTGCGGGGGGTTCCAACTGCTGAACATGCTGACCGGCGGTGAACTGGTCGTGGCTCTGGCCGAGACGCGGCCGGATTGGGCCCACCATAGAGGCGCTAGTTTTGCGGCAACCGAACATCGCGTTCAAGTGGTGCCAGGCACGCGATTGGCTGCGATCACGGGTGTTGCTGCCTTCGAAGTCAACTCCAGGCACCAGCAGGGGGTGACCGCCAGCGGCCCCGGCGCTCGGGCCTGCGCTTGGTCAGACGATGGCGTGCTGGAGGCCATTGAAGTGCCAGGCAAGCGCTTCTGCATTGGTACGCAGTGGCACCCGGAGTTCCTCCTCAGCGCACCAGAGCGCCGCTTGTTCGACGCATTCATTCAGGCGAGTCGCAACTGATGCGCTGCTTCGCCCTACTGCTGCTTGCCGCTTCTGGCTTGGTGGCCTGCGATGTCTCCGACATTCCGCGTGCCCCCCACCGCGTGACGATGGCCGTGTCCCGCGACATAACTTCGCTGGATCCAGCGACTACTTTCATCACGGCCAACCAACTGGCAATGAACCTGGCCTATGAGAAGCTGGTAGTAGCGGAAGTGGCCGATGGCAAGCCGACCGGCCGCATGCTGGGGCAACTGGCCGAACGCTGGGAGACGTCTGCTGATGGTCTGACCTGGACCTTCTTCTTGCGACGTGGGCACCGCTTCGATGACGGCAGCGAAGTCACCGCCGAAGCAGTGAAGTTCTCCTTCGAACGCACACTTAAACTCAAGGCGCCACCGTCACAGTTCTTGTTCTTTCTGCGAAGTGTGGAGGCCGTGGCGCCGCACGAAGTGCGATTCACGCTTCGCACGTCCGTGCCCTTCTTCCTTCAAGTGCTGGCCGTACCGACAGCCAGCATCGTTAACCCCAGCGTACTCTCGCGAGCGAACGGCGCTGACCTCGGCAGCCGATGGCTATCCACGCATACGGCAGGTAGCGGTCTGTACCGCGTGGAGCGCTTCGAGAAGGGTCAACAGGTCACTTTGAAACTTAACCCGTATGCACATCGCAAGCCGGTTTATTTCAATGAAATCAATTTCATGACAGTCAAGGATGACGCTACGCGCATCATTCAGTTGGCAAAGGGCGCGATTGACATCGTTGATCCGGTGGCGAGCAGCGTTGACGACTGGCTGGCGGTCCAACCGGGCGTGAAGATTGTCGTCGGCTTGTCACCGACCGTTGCCTTTCTGCACATGAACAACGAGCGCCCACTGTTTCGAGACGTGCGTGTGCGGCGGGCCATGTCGCTCGCCATCGACCGTGAACTGATCGGCAAGGCGCTCTACAAAGGCCGCACGAGCCTGCTTCATGGTGTGCTCCCTGCGGGCGTGCCAGGCCATGATGGAACTCTGCCATTGCCACGTTACGATCCGCAATTGGCACGAGCGCTGCTGCGCGAAGCCGGAGTGGCGCCAGGCACACAGATCAAATTTACCGTGGTCGGCGACGGCAACAGTGCCTCACCACTGGCCTTGGCCATCAAGGGCCAACTCGAAGCGGTTGGGCTGAACGTGGAGATCGAGCGCATTTCGACAGCGGCGCGCACCAAGATCATGAAAGGTGACTTCGACATCACCACGCAGTCGATCAACCTCGACTTTCCGGATCCGTCCATTGTTTTCAACTTTGTCTACAACTCGGCCATGATTGGTGGCGCCAACTTCCCGCGATATCGCAACGCCAATGTTGATAGGCTGATCGGCCAAGCCGATAGCACGCTGGACTCCGCCACCCGCGCTAACCTCTACCGGCAGGCTCAGCACATCGTCGTCGACGAAGTCCCGTCGGTCGTGTTATTCCAACTCGATTGGCAGCGTGCTGTGCGTAGCGACATCGTGGGAGTGAACTACAACTTCTCGCAGCCCACGTTTTACAACTTCGAAGGAATGAGCCGTGCGGGCGACAGGTAGATCAGGACACAGGCCCGCTGAATAGCTCGCACAGATTGAAGGTCGGTGAACCGGGTCTCCGTAAAACTTTCATCTGCCAAAGCCCGGCATCGCGTCCATTCCTAAGCAGAAATTCGCACCAGGGGTGTTTGGTACGGAGATTCACATCAAGACCCCAGCTTCAGCTTGTTAGCATCGATCGAAAACTGAACCACTTTCAGGGGATCTTGACCCGGCAGGTGTCGATCTGATCGTCAACGCTACGCCGCTTGGCATGAACGCAGACGATCCAATGCTCTATCCAAGTCGAAAGTATCCAAGGCAAGGCGGGGGTACAGGAGGGGGTACATGACGTTATTTAAAAACAAGAAACCTAGCATTTTGGCGGGCTGCAAGGCATCTTTGGGTTCCCACCGTCCGACCATTAGTTAAGACAAAGGCCTTCAAGTAGCGATACTCGAAGGTCTTTTCCATGGGTAAATCAATGTTTTCCTCTGCAACGGGGGACAAGGGCGAGCAGATAGCGCTTCTTGGCATTCAGGGTTCCGCCTGGCTTGTCATCCCCCACTTGAATTGAATCATTCGCCGTCCGCCCCTTGCGCTTTCAACTTCAGCAAGTCTTTCTCAATTTCCTCAACAGTCGGCATTGAACCCTTCAGGTTGTCAGGCAAGGCTTCCACCAAGGTGTATTCGCTCACGCCCATCGGTTTGTTCATGTCGCGCAGGGCAAATTCCACCTCGATGTTGCTTTTGTCGCGGCACAGCAGCAGGCCAATGGTGGGCTGGTCGTCGTTGCGTTTGAGCAGGCTGTCCACAGCTGACAGATAAAAGTTGAGTTTGCCTGCGTACTCGGGGATGAACTTGCGGTTCTTGAGCTCCACCACCACGTAGCATTTCAGCGTGACGTGATAGAACAATAAGTCGACGTAGTAATCGTTGCCCGCCACTTCCAAGTGGTACTGCCGGCCGATGAAGGCAAAGCCCTTGCCCAACTCCAGCAAAAACTGGGTGATGTGCTGTGTGAGTTGGCGCTCCACGTCCAGCTCGTTGTACGGCGCCGTCATGGCCATGAAATCAAAGGTATAAGGGTCTTTGAGGGATTGCTGGGCCAGATCCGACTGTGGCAACGGCAAGGTGCGGGAAAAGTTGGTCACCGCCTTCCCAGCGCGGGCGTACAGGTTTGACTTGAGCTGCATCGCCAGCACATCGCGGCTCCAGCCCTGCTCCAGGGTTTGCTCGATGTAAAACCGGGCTTCGACTACGCTGGCGCACTTGGTGAAAATCTGGATGTTGTGCCCCCAGGGTATGTTCGCCAACACTTTAGACAGTCCGTCTTCAGTGCCTGCCCACGGTGTATCTCCCAATTTGGCAACAGCCTGTTGCCAAATTGCAGAGTCACAGTAGAACCGAAAGAAAGCGCGGCAATACCGCAAGTTCTTGGATGAAAAGCCACCTACATCAGCAAATGTAACTCGCAGGTCATGACTGAAAGCGTCAATGAATCCGCTTCCCCATTGCGCACGAGACTCACGATCAACAATTTGCGCCCCAATTTCGTAGTACAGGGCAATCAACTCACCATTGGCGGCCAACGCAACTTTCATGCGTGTGGCGTGGATCTTCTGCTTGATGGCTTTGAGCCAGTCTTGATATTCGGCCAACGCATCGGGCTTGAGAGTAAGAAGATTTTTCATAATGGACTCGGTAGCGAATATCAGGTGACCGTCACTTTGCTCTGTCCCCCGGAGGTTCGCCTGACGTTGATTCTTGTGCCGATGCGTTCGGTCATCTCCTGCACGTGGGAGATCACGCCCACCTTGCGGCCCAAGGCTTGCAGATTATCGAGCGCGTCCATGGCAACCCG
The DNA here is from genome assembly GCA_044357665.1 of Roseateles sp. Taxonomy (GTDB): domain Bacteria; phylum Pseudomonadota; class Gammaproteobacteria; order Burkholderiales; family Burkholderiaceae_C; genus Paucibacter_A. The sequence continues at coordinate 30,377 of JBIKPD010000009.1, forward strand.
CAGCGAATCCGCGTCCAGGCTGCCGAAGCCTTCGTCGATGAACAGCGACTCGACCCGGACCCGGTGGGATGACAGCGAGGCAAGACCCAGTGCCAGCCCCAGTGACACGAGGAAAGATTCCCCACCCGAGAGCGAGTGCACCGATCGCCGTTCGTCCCCCATGTCCTGATCGACCACGAGCAAACCCAGACTGTCCTTGATCCGTTCGAGTCGATAGCGCCTGGACAGACTCTGCAGGTGCTGGTTCGCATCGTGCAGCAGGATGTCGAGCGTGAGTTGCTGGGCGAAGTTGCGGAATTTCTTTCCGTCTGCCGAACCGATCAGTTCGCTGAGCTGCGACCATACTTTTGAGCGATTGCCCTGGGTTTCGATTTCGGCGCGCAGTGCCAATGACTTGCTCAGCCGTTCGTCGTCCTGGGCGATGGCGAGTTTCAGACCATTCAATGCAATGGCTGCGGCCTCCAGGGCCGCCAGAGTGGCCGCTTGTTTGGCGCGCAAAGTTTCCTGGTCATCCTGCACGGTCTTGCCGGCTTCATGGCCGATTTTGGCCCGGCGATGTTCTTCAAGCACCGCCTGGCCGCTGGTGACTGCGGCTCCCATCGCTTGCAAGGCTGCTCGTTCCAGCTTCATCCAGTCGTCGCTGATGGCCAGCATCTGCTTCAAGTCGGCGTGCGCCAGCGCAGCGTCGCCGGCGGTTGCGCAATAGGCAGCGAGCCAACCGTCGAGCTGGCCCAGCGCCGTCGCCCGCAGGCTCTGGCTCTTTTCCAATTGCGCGCTGAACAGCTTCACCGACTCTGTCAGGCGGGTGTTTTCTGATTGAACTTTTTCTAGTGCGGTCTGCGCCAGCGATTGTTCAGCCTTGGCCTGTGCGAGATGGCTGTTCAGTTTCGCCTCGACAGTGGGCGTTGGTCGGCCCTCGAAGATCTTGCTGCGCTCGCCCTGATATTGCTGGATTTCGTTGGCGAGCTTGCTCAGCTGATCTGCCTGCGTCTTCAAATGTTTTGCAGCTTGAAGGTTCGCCTTCTCGCAACCAGTGTGCTCGGACTGCTGGGTCTTGATCAGGTGGGTCAGATCCAACAGTTTTTGCTGCCTGAGACGCCAATCCTCGGCCTGGCTGCTGCAGCGGTCCACGAAAGATTTCGCCTCCGTTGACCATTGGTCGCGCCAGGACTGAGCCGGGAAGGCTGGGTCCAATTTAAGCTGAAGCTCGGCCAGTTTCGTGCCGCTGTCAGCGATCAGTTGCGCTTGAACTTCAAGCTCTTGCCCATTGAGTTTTTGTGTCAAGGTCTGCTGGTTGATCGCCTCTTGGGCGACCTTCTCGGCATCCAGGGCGCTTGTCACGGCAACTTGCGCTTGGTCTCTTTTGAGCAGCTTGTCGCGGGAGGATTTTTCATCGCCGGCCAGCCGTTCCAACTCACCCTTGACCCGGACTTGTTGAGCCTCCAGCCAACTTCCCTGGTCGGTTTCAACGGCCAATTCAGCTTGCAGTTCCAGCGCTTGCCAGTTGGTTTGCCGCTCCTGGCTCAAGACCACGAGTGCCGCCATATCGCTGTCGATCGACTTGATCAGACTGGTCGCCGCGGCCAACTTCGCTGTGCTGGCTGCCTGGCTTGCAATCAAGCTGTCCAAGGCCTGCCGTTTGTTGTCAACCTGCGCTTTCAGCACACTGAGTATCGCGTCGCTCTGCGGTGACTGATCCGCATAGGGATGGTCTGTCGCGCCGCAGACTGGGCAAGGGTTGTCGGCTTTCAGTTTGGCACGCAGAGACTTCGCGTCTTTGCCGGCAGCCAAGTTGGCCAGGTCCAGCGACTGTTGAGCCGCCTGGACATCCTGCGCCATCAAGGGCTGCTGTTTGCCAGACGCAAGCTGCTCTTGTTCGCAAGTCAAGACGATCGTGGCCTGCGGCTCACGCTGCTGTTCAAGTTTGGCCTTGTTCTTCAAACCGTCGACGAGTTGCTGCCACAGGTTTGCTGCGGATTGCAGATGGTCGCGGCGCAAGTCGAGTCGCTGCTTTTCTTGCGCTAATTTTTCAAGGTCCAGCGTGGTGCAATCGAGTTGGCGTGCGACCAGATCTTGCTGCGTTTGCTGGGATTTTTTGGCAGCCGTGGTCAAGACCGCCTGCTTTTCTTGCGTTGAATTGGCGATGGCTGCAGCCTGGGTGGCTAATTCGGCAGTTTTTTGAGCTGCCTGCTGCTGCGCTGTCAAAAGGCTTTGTGCGTTTTCAAACAGGCCCTCCCAGCGCTGCCAGCCTTCAGCCAGGGTGCGCAAGGCTTCATTCCCGGCGAGCCAGGTTTGGGCAGCAGCAATCTGTTCATGGCTTGCTGCCAGTTTCTTTTCGGCTTCAACCTTTTGCGCATTGAATTCGGTCGCTTGGGCTTGCGCCAGGTCGGTTGCCTTTATCGCCAATTGCCTTTGTGGTTCCAGCGCCTGCATCGCAGCGTCGAGTTCGCGCGCTTTGGCGATCAAGGGTTGGGCCAGCGTTCTGTCAGCCTCGGCTTTGCCAGCCCGCTGGATTGCGGACTGTTGTGTTTGAGTGCAGTTGGTCAGCGCGCTGGCGTTGGCTGCAAATGCGCTGCTCGCTGTATGAAGGCCCTGCTCATGGGTAAGGACCTCGGTGCCAAGACGCTCAAATTCGACGCAAATCGGTCGCGCTGACTGGACTTGCTCCAGGGTCGTCAGATAGCTTTGACGTGGCGCTGCCGCTGCTTGCTCAGCCCGCGCAGCCTCGAGCTGCTGGCTGGCTTTCAGCCATGCGGCAGTCAAGTCGTCGAGTTGCTTGAACCAGCGCAGTTGAGCTTCTTCGAGGGACTTGCTCGATTCCAGTGCCTTGACCTTCTCGTCTTGGGCCAGCAGATGATTGTTCGTTTCGGTGCGCAGTTCCGGCGTCAGCGGCGCCTGGTCCTGCAACTGCGCTTGCAGTCGATCCAGTTGTTCCTTCTCGGTCTTCATGCGCGCGTACGCTTGCTGCGAGATCAAGGTGAAGGTTTCGGTGCCCGTCAGCGTCTGCAGCAACTCAGCGCGTTCATCGTCCGAAGCCCGCAGGAAAGCCGCAAATTCGTTTTGCGCCAGCAGC
>JBIKPD010000438.1:0-3288 GCA_044357665.1 Roseateles sp.
GGGCGCTGGCGCTGCAGGCACAAGCGGTGGAGCTTTGGCGGCGCTCTTGGGTGCTGCTTTTGGCAAGGCTGGTACCGCCACTTTGGCAGCTTTCTTGGCCACCGGCTTGGTCACTGCCTTGATTGCTGGCGTTGCTTTTGCTGCAGTTTTCGCGGCCGGCTGTATTGACGCCTTTGCCGCCGGTTTCGCCACCGGTTTTGCTGCCGCCTTTTTAACCGGTTTTGCCACCGGCTTGGTTACCGCCTTGGCCACCGGTTTGACGGTTTTCACCGCGGGCTTCGGTGCAGCAGCGGGTTTTGGCGCTGGCTTGGCGCCCTTGCTCAATGCATCGATGCGGCGATTCAGGGCCTCAAGATCCTTGGTCGAAGGCACACCGAGGCGCTTCAGCGCTTGAGCGATTCGATCTTCGACGATGGCTTCCATCTTGTCCCACTGCTTGCCCGCCTTGCTGCTGACATCGCCGGCCAGGTCGGAGACTTTGCCTGCCATGGCGACGAACTTTTCTTCAGCGACCGCCTGGGTGCGCTTCTGGGCGTTCATTCCTTCCTTGACCAGCGCTTCAAAAACCTTGCTGCCTTCGCCCTGTGCCTTGGAGAAAGCTCCAAGCCCTGCAGACCAGATCTGCTGCGCCGAGTCCTTGACGCTTTGCGCGAACTGGCTGTCCAGCATCGCCGCACCCGAACCGCCATTGGACTTGCCCTTGCCTGCCATCTTCTGAAGTTTCTTGACCATGGTGTCTATCCTTTGTGTATGTCAACGCATAAAAGTTTGAAAAACGCACCGCTTATCCCGGGTGGCAAAGCCAAGTATGGGCGCCCGTCTCCCCAGCGAAAATGCGCCTCCGCAACCTTGCATTGATTGATCAGCGATTGAATCGATCGATCAAGGAGATTTCGATGCAATATTTCGTTACCGGAGCCACCGGCTTCATCGGCAAACGTCTGGTCAAAAAGTTGTTGTCGCACCGCGGCAGCACCGTCCATTTCCTGCTGCGGGAGGAAAGCCGCAGCAAGCTACCCGAGTTGCTGGCTTTCTGGGGCGTTGGCAAGGCGCGTGCGCTGCCGGTTTTCGGCGATCTGAGTGCCGCCAATCTCGGTGTCAGCGACGACAACATCAGGCGCTTGAAAGGGCAGATCGATCATGTCTACCATCTGGCCGCGGTCTATGACCTGAGGGCCGATGCAGACTCGCAGATGCGGGCCAACGTTGCGGGGACGCGCAAGCTGGTCGAGTTTGCGGCTTTGATCGATGCCGGGCATGTCCACCATATCTCTTCGATCACCGCCGCCGGCCTGTACCAGGGCGTGTTCCGCGAGGATATGTTCGAGCAGGCCGAGGGACTTGATCATCCCTATTTCCTGAGCAAGCATGAGGGCGAAAAGATCGTCCGCAGAGAGTGCCGCTGCCCCTGGACGATCTACCGTCCGGCGATTGTGGTGGGTGACTCCAGGACCGGCGAGATGGACAAGGTCGACGGGCCTTATTACTTCTTCAAGCCGATCCAACGCCTGCGTCAAATACTGCCGCCCTGGCTGCCTGCCATCGGCCTGGAGGGCGGTCGAATCAATATCGTACCGGTGGACTTTGTCGTGGCTGCGCTCGACCATCTCAGCCATCAGTCCGGCAACAGCGGGCGCTGCTTTCATCTGGTCGACCCGGTCGGTTACCGGGTGGGCGAGGTGCTCGACATTTTCTCGATTGCCGCCCATGCCCCGAAGATGAGCCTGTTCGTCAACGCCGCCCTGCTGGGATTCATCCCCCAGGCCGTCAAGAAATCTCTGGCGGCGCTGGCGCCGGTGCGAAGGATCCGGCGTGCGGTGATGAAGGATCTGGGCTTGCCCGAGGACATTTTTACCTTCGTCAATTACCCGACGCGCTTTGACTGCCGTGAAACCGAACTCGCCTTGAAAGGCTCGGGCATCGCTTGCCCGGATCTGCACAGTTATGCCTGGCGGCTCTGGGATTATTGGGAGCGACATCTCGACCCGGATCTGTTCATCGACCGCAGCCTGAAGGGAACAGTTGCCGGGCGGGTGGTGCTGGTCACCGGGGGTTCATCGGGCATCGGTCTGGCCTCGGCCAAGAAGTTTGCTGCGGCCGGGGCGATCACCATCATCTGCGCGCGCGGTGCGGACAAACTCGCCGAAGCGGTCAAGGCCATCCAGGCAGCGGCCGGGGCCCAAGCGCAGATCCACAGCTATTCGGCCGACATCGCCGATGAGCGAAGCTGCAATGCACTGCTCGCTTGGCTGGACGAGAAATTTGGCGGCGTCGACTTCCTGATCAACAACGCCGGCCGTTCGATCCGCCGCGCGATCGAGAGCAGCTATGAGCGTTTTCATGATTTCGAGCGCACGATGCAGTTGAATTATTTTGGTTGCCTGCGCGTTACCTTGGGTTTGCTGCCCGGCATGGTGACCAAGCGCAGCGGCCATGTGGTCAATATCTCCAGCATCGGGGTGCTGACCAATGCGCCGCGCTTTTCGGCCTATGTCGCCAGCAAGGCGGCGCTCGATGCCTGGACCCGTTGCGCCGCGAGCGAGTTTGCCGATCAGGGCATTACCTTCACGACCATCAATATGCCGCTGGTGCGCACACCGATGATCGCGCCGACAAGGATCTACGACAGCGTGCCTGCGCTGGATCCTGAAGAGGCGGCGGCATTGGTCGTGCAGGCCTGCATTGAACGCCCGGTGCGGCTGAGCACCCGCCTCGGAGTATTCGGTGAATTGCTGCACACGGCTCTGCCCAGGGTGGCGCAGATCATCATGAACACGAGCTTCCGGATGTTTCCTGAAAACACCAAAACCGATCAATCGACTGGAACCAGTGAGACTGAACTATCTGCTGAAGCCCTGGCGCTGCAGCAGATGATGAAAGGGCTTCATTTCTGATTTCCAGCCCGGCGCTGCTAAGCTCGGCCGATGCCGAAAAGCCAAATCTCGCAGCTGCTTGCCCAAACACAATTCATCCGCTTCTGGCTGGCGCGCTTGGCAGGTGTTACGGCCAATCAAATGTTGATGGTCGCGGTGGCTTGGCAGATGTATGACATCACTTCCAGCGCCTGGGATCTTGGCCTGGTGGGGCTATTCCAGTTCTTGCCGGCTTTGCTGATGACCTTGCCGGCCGGGCACCTGGCTGATCGTTTGCACCGCGGCCGCATCTTCGCTGTCTGCATGCTGCTGCAGGCGGCCGTGGCCGTTTTGCTGGTGGCGGCGACCGATGGCGGCTTTGCCACGCGCGGGCTGATTCTGTGGGTCTCGGTGATCCTGGGTACCGTGCGCGCTT
>JBIKPD010000439.1:0-3281 GCA_044357665.1 Roseateles sp.
GCCTCTGTCGAGGTCGGTGCCAGCAGGAAGATCAAGTCGATCTGCTGACGCTTCAAGGCTGCGGCAAAGCCCTCGCATTCCTCCGGTGGGTAGTCAACGATCAGCACCCCGTCGACACCCGCCGTCTTGGCATCGACGGCAAAGCGCTCGACGCCGTAGCGTTCGACCGGGTTGGCATAGCCCATCAGCACGATCGGCGTGGTGTCGTTGGCCAAGCGGAATGCAGCCACATAAGCCAGCACCTGGGTCAGGCCGATCCCCTGCTTCAAGGCCCGCTCACCAGCGCGCTGAATCACCGGGCCGTCGGCCATCGGGTCGGAAAACGGCACGCCGAGCTCGATCACATCAGCGCCGGCTTCAGCCATCGCCAGCATCAGCGCCACGGTGGTTTCGGGATAGGGATCGCCGGCCGTCACGAAAGGTATCAGCGCCTTGCGCCCGCGGACTGCCAAGGCCTCGAATCTTGCCTGGATGCGACTCATGGCTTGCCCCCCTTGGGCAGTTGCACCACGGAATCGCCCCCCTTGACTGTTTGCCCCTTGCAGGAAGGCCGGCAATAGAACTCGGCATTCGACAGATCGTCCACCGTACCGATGTCCTTGTCGCCGCGCCCTGACATGTTGATCAGCAGATGCTGATCGGGGCTCAAGGTTGGCGCCAGTTTCATCCCATAAGCCACGGCATGGCTGGACTCGAGCGCGGGGATGATGCCCTCGGTACGGCAAAGATGGTGGAAGGCTGCCAGCGCCTCTGTGTCGGTCACGCTGACATATTCAGCCCGGCCGATGTCCTTCAGATACGCATGCTCGGGGCCGACGCCAGGGTAGTCAAGACCGGCCGAAATCGAATGGGTCTCGATGATCTGGCCGTTGGCGTCCTGCAGCAAATAGGTGCGGTTGCCATGCAGAACCCCCGGACTACCCATGCTCAGCGTCGCCGCATGCTGACCGGTCTCGATCCCCAGGCCGGCCGCTTCGACGCCGATCAGGCGCGTGCCGGCATGGTTGATGTACGGGTAGAAGATGCCGATCGCGTTGCTGCCGCCACCGACGCAGGCAATCACCGCATCAGGCTGGCGGCCGATCATTTCAGGCATCTGCACCAGGCATTCATCGCCGATGATGCGCTGGAAATCGCGCACCATCATCGGGTAGGGATGGGGTCCGGCGACGGTACCGATGATGTAAAACGTCGATTCGACGTTCGTCACCCAGTCGCGCATCGCCTCGTTCAAGGCATCCTTCAAGGTCTTGGAACCCGATTCAACCGGTACGACGCGCGCGCCCAGCAGATGCATGCGGTAGACGTTCGGGCTTTGCCGCTTGACATCCTCACTGCCCATATAGACAACGCATTCGATGCCGTAGCGCGCGCAGATCGTCGCCGTGGCCACGCCATGCTGGCCGGCACCGGTTTCGGCGATGACGCGCTTCTTGCCCATGCGCCGGGCCAGCAAAGCCTGGCCAATCGTGTTGTTGATCTTGTGCGCGCCGGTATGGTTCAGATCCTCGCGCTTGAGAAAAATCTGCGCGCCGCCCAACTCGCGACTGAGCCGGTCGGCATGGTAGATCGGGCTCGGGCGACCGACGAAATGGGCCAACTCTTTCTTGTATTCGGCAATGAAGTCGGGGTCGCGGCTGTAATGCGCATAGGCCGCATTGAGCTCGTCGAGCGCATGCACCAGCGTCTCGGCGACAAAGCTGCCGCCATAGGTCTGGCCGTTGACCGGGCCAAAATGCCCGGAGGCATCGGGTTGTTGATAGCTAGTCATCTTGATTGACATTTCAGGGTATGGAAGCATGGATCTGCTCGTCCGCCAGGCGAACAGCAGCACAGAACTCACGCATCAGATCGGTGTTTTTCAGGCCTTTGCCTGATTCAACCCCAGAGCTGACGTCAACGGCCCAAGGCCGTACCTGAAGAATCCCGCTTCGCACATTTCCGGCATGCAACCCACCAGATAAAACGAGGGGACAGCCCGGATTTTTTGGAATGACAGACCAATCGAAAACCTTTCCACCGCCACCAAAACCGTCGACATGAGCGTCGAGCAATATCGCCTGGGCCTTTGAATATTGATGGGCGAAGTCTAACAAATCAAAACCCGCAGCAACGCGTGCAGCGCGCATAAATGGCCGCCCTGCCCGCTCGCAGTCGGCCGGCGTCTCATCCCCGTGGAACTGCAGCAACATATTCGGCAAGAGCGCAAGGCCATCCGCGAGTTCTTGCTGACTGGCGTTGACAAACAAGCCGACCGGCGTGACGAAAGGTGGCAGCAATTTCGCCAGCTCAGCCGCCCGCTGGGCAGTCACATAGCGGGGACTCTTGGCATAGAAGACGAAGCCGATTGCATCGGCACCGGCCTCAACAGCGGCAGCGACATCGGCCTCGCGGGTCAGACCACAGATCTTGATACGGGTTCGGTGCATGGTTTGGTTCAAGGCAAGGCAATGGAGATCGGTCAACTGCTGAATCCAGGTTCACGGCAGCCAGTCCATTGCTGCCGTGTGCTCCGGGATTTGATGGATGGCATCGTAGTACGGTCCGACGAAATAGAGGCCGTCAGGGGGAAAGGTCGGGGCCGCCAACTTGCGGTCGCGGGCTGCCAGCACCGCGGCAAGCCAGTCCAGATCGCGTGAGCCATTGCCCACGGCGATCAGACAACCCATCAGATTGCGAACCATATGGTGCAAAAAGGCCGAGGCATCGAAGTCAAAACGCCAGTAGGCGCCGCGCCGGCTGATCTGGATCGACCGCATCGTCTTCACCGGGCTGAGCGCCTGGCATTGGGATGAACGAAAGGCGCTGAAGTCATGCTTGCCCAGTAACATCGCTGCGGCAGCAAGCATCGCTTCGAGATCCAGCGGCCTGAAAACCCATCCACAGGCCCCCGCCTCGATCGCCGGTCGCACTGCAGACTCAAGCAGCAAGAAAGCATAGCGCCGGCCCTGCGCCGAGAAACGCGCATGGAACTGGTCTGACGGAAACAAGCACCATTGCACAGCCAGATCAGGCGGCAGGTAGCGGTTGGTACCGCGCACCCAGGACATCGGTTCGCGCAAGATGTCGGTGTCGAAATGCACAACCTGGTTCAGGCCGTGCACGCCACTGTCGGTGCGACCAGCGCAAATCGTGCGCAGATCGCAGGCGGCAAACTGCTTCAGGCCGGCCTCCAGCGCATCCTGCACCGACTTCAGCGAGCTTTGGCTCTGCCAACCATGGTAGGCCTGGCCGCGATAACTGACGCCCAGGGCCACACGCTGGCTCATGGCGTCACCGGC
>JBIKPD010000440.1:0-3276 GCA_044357665.1 Roseateles sp.
GGTCTCGACCGTTGCCTATTTCCTCATCGGCTATACGGTGGCTTACGGGACCAATTTCTTCATCGGCGCTGAAGCTTTGGCCGCCAAGAATGGCTACGAATTGGTCAAGTTCTTCTTCCTGCTGACATTTGCCGCAGCGATTCCGGCGATTGTCTCGGGCGGGATTGCCGAGCGCGCTCGCTTCGGCCCGCAACTGGCGGCCACTGCCGTGATCGTCGGACTGATTTATCCCTTGTTCGAGGGCGTGGCCTGGAATCATGCCTTTGGTTTCCAGCACTGGTTGACGGTTCAATTTGGCGCTGAATTTCATGACTTTGCCGGTAGCGTGGTCGTGCATGCGGTTGGCGGCTGGATCGGTCTGACCGCGGTGCTGCTGCTTGGGCCGCGCTACAACCGCTATCGCAAGGACGGCGCAATCAGCGCCCATCCGCCCTCGAGCATTCCATTCCTGGCGCTCGGCGCCTGGGTGCTAACGGTCGGCTGGTTCGGCTTCAATGTGATGAGCGCGCAGACCCTGGACAAGATGTCCGGGCTGGTGGCGGTCAACTCGCTGATGGCCATGGCCGGTGGCACGCTGGTGGCCACCCTAATGGGCCGCAACGACCCTGGCTTCTCTTACAACGGGCCGCTCGCCGGACTGGTCGCGGTCTGTGCCGGGTCAGACCTGATGCACCCGATCGGTGCCCTGGTCGTCGGCGGCATCGCCGGAGCGATCTTTGTCAAGCTGTTCACCCTGACCCAGAATCGCTGGAAGATCGACGATGTGCTGGGCGTCTGGCCACTGCACGGCCTTTGCGGCGCCTGGGGCGGCATCGCCTGCGGGCTGTTCGGCCAGACAGCGCTGGGTGGCTTGGGTGGTGTCAGCCTGGCCTCGCAATTGCTCGGCACGCTGGCCGGCATCACTTGGGCCTTGGTCGGTGGGTTTGCCGTCTACGGACTGCTGGGCAAGTTCGTCGGACTGCGTCTGACCCAAGAAGAAGAATTTGACGGTGCTGACCTGAGCATTCACAAGATTGGCTCGACCCCGGAGCATGAAAGCAGCTGGTAAGCTGGCGGGCCTTCCGCTTCAGTATAGATTTCCATGTTCACAGGCATTGTTCAAGCGCTTGCCATCGTCTCCGCCAGCAAGGATCGGCCCGGTCTGCGCAGCTTCACGCTGCAATTTCCGCCGCATTTTTGCGCTGGTCTGGAAATCGGCGCCAGCGTGTCCTGTGATGGCGTCTGCCTGACGGTCACAAGTTTGGTCGGTGCTGACGCGGCCGAGTTCGACGTGATGCAGCAGACCTTGTCATTGACGACGCTGGCCGATTTGGCACCAGGAAGCCGCATCAACGTCGAGCGCGCCGCACGCGATGGCGCCGAAATCGGCGGCCATCCGCTGTCGGGCCATGTTGACTTCAAGGCAACGCTTGCCGCAATACGCCGGCCCGAGAACAACCATGTGTTGCGGTTGGCAGTGCCGCAGCCATGGATGCGCTATATCTTCGCCAAAGGCTATATCGCGATCAACGGCGCGAGCCTGACCGTTGCCGAGGCCGATCGCAAGGAAGGCTGGTTCGAGGTCTGGCTGATACCAGAAACGCTGCGTATGACCACCTTCGGCGAGAAGGAGCCGGGCATGGCCATGAATATCGAAATCGAGCGGCAGACCCAGGTCATCGTCGACACCGTCAGGGATGCGGTCGAGGAAAGACTCGGACCTTTGCTGCCGGCGCTGGAGAAGTTGCTGGCTGGGAGCGGGCAGCCGTAAGAAGCTGGCCCGCGGTTTGAAGATGGTCCGATCTGGACTGGAGCTCGATCGACCTGAATTCGCCCTGGAATATCGGCGCTATTTTTGCCCCTCAAAGCAGGGTCAAAGTCGAACAGGCGCTGCGCGAGGAAGTCGCGCGTTTGATCCGGGATGGATTCACTGCCAGAGGGCTGGCGAGCGAGCAACAGGGCTTGCAGAGTCAGCGCCGTCTCGCCCCTGCCCAAGATGCCGGCCAGGTCGCGGCAGGTGGATCAGGAGATTGCCGGGCTGACCTTGGTTCAGGTCAACAAAGCCTTGCACAAATACCTGCTGCTGGGTGACTTTCAGCTGATATTTGTCGGCGATTTCAAGTAAGCCCGCGCGGCGAAAAGTTCTCCCTCCAAAGGGTGGTCAAGGCTGTGGATATCTTGACCCACAAGTCCGCCAAGCGGCGCCGTTGCTGGCTTGGCGAGGCATGCACAAAAAACAGGCAGGCCAAATTTTTCAAGACTTGGCTTCTGCTGGCGATCGGTCCTGAGGTTCGCCGAAGCAAAGGTAGGCCCCCTGTACGGGCGGTCCAGCAACCCCTTGCTTGCGCTTGACATGGCGCAAAGTCGATCACTCCCTATTGGCAGACATTGGCTCACAACCGTTTTTCAAGCCAAATCGTGGAATCTGTCAGCGCCCGTCATCCCGTTCGAGAGCAGCTTCGCAGCTATGCCCGCGACAGCCTGCGCCTCGACGCTCCGTCAGCTGTGGTCCTGGGCGCTGTTCTAGGTGATCCCAAGCTGGCAGCGGATGAATTGCATGCGCTGCAGACCATGGCAAGAACCCGCTGGCTGGCTGCGGGCGAATTGGCCTTCGAGATCGGTCATGAAGCCAATGACCTGGTTGCGGTGCTGCAGGGTACCGTCGGGCTCGGGAGGATCAACCAGGATCGTCAGTTCCAGCTTGAACGGGCAGTTCACGGGCCGCAATGGCTTGACATCAGCAGCGTCTGGCTCAGCAATGGCCATCTTCAGGATGCACAGGCCCTGGGCCAGGCCTTGCTGCTTGAATTACCGCTGTCCGGTTTCGAACGGCTTTTTGTCCGTTTTCCCGACATGCGAGACCGCATGCTGAGGGCGATGGCGCGTGCCATCCAAAGTCTGACCGGCGCAACCCATGACTTGATGGCAAAAGACGCGCAGAAGCGCTTGATCACCTTCTTGCTGCAGCGGTCAGCTGCAAGCGGCGCCGATGTTGCCCTGAGAGAACGCAAGCGTGAGCTCGCCGCCCAATTGGCAATCACGCCGGAAACCCTGTCGCGCCTGCTGCGTCAGTTGATCAGTGCGGGTCTGATCGAGGTGAAAGGTTATTCGATCAAGTTGATCGACTCGGCGGCCTTGCAGCGCCTGCTTGGGCCTTGAGCCCGGTGCCGATTCCCAGCCAATGCTCGAGTTGGTCTGGATCCTGATGCAACGAATCGCTGCTGCCTGAATAGACCACCCGGCCGCGCTCCAGCACCATCGCTTGCTGGGTCAGCGGCAGAATCTGGTGGGCATGCT
>JBIKPD010000441.1:0-3252 GCA_044357665.1 Roseateles sp.
CGCTGTCTTGCCCGTATATTTCGCATAGACCAGGTTCATCGCGGCATGTGCGTCGCTTTGCTCCTGCTGGTACTCCCCCGCACTTGACCAGCCCAGTGCGCCAGGTCGGCTGCCCAGGCCCGGATAGATGGCGAGGTAGATCCCTGCAAACACGATGGTGAGCACGAACAGAATCGCCCACCAGCGCGGCAGAGGGTTGTTCATCTCGCGCAAGTCCTCGTCCCACACATGGCCGGTGCTGTTGTCCACCGCCATCACTTGGTGCCGACTGGCGATGGCCAGCAGCAACAGGCAGAAAACCAGTCCGCCCACCGTCCCGATCGCCACGAACCAGGACCATCCGCTGGAGAAAAAGTCACTCATCAAGACCTCCCACCGACATCATCATCGAGCGGCAATACCGCCATCTCATCGAATTGCTTTTTGTTGCGGCCTGAATAAGCCCAGCCGACGATCAAAAAGAACACCAGCATTGACACCAGGGTCACTGCAGTTCTTGCCATATTGATATCCATTACCTCGCCCCTCACTTCGGCAGCACAGTGCCGAGCACTTGCAGATAGGCGATCACGGCATCGAGTTCGCTACGCCCCTTCACCTCATCGCCAGCGGCGGCAATTTCGGCGTCGGTATAGGGAACACCAACAAGGCGCAAAGCGCGCAACTTCGGCGCCATATCGTCAGGGTTCAGGGTGTTTGTGGCAAACCATGAGTAAGCCGGCATGTTCGACTCAGGCACCAGATCGCGTGGATTCGTCAGGTGGATGCGATGCCATTCGTCGCTGTATTTACCGCCGACCCGATGCAGATCAGGTCCGGTACGCTTGCTGCCCCATTGGAACGGGTGGTCATAAACGAATTCACCCGCGGTCGAGTACTGACCGTAGCGCAGGGTCTCGGAGCGGAAAGGCCGGATCATCTGCGAGTGGCAGTTGTAACAGCCCTCGCGGATATAGATGTCCCGCCCGGCCAACTGCAACGCCGTATAGGGTTTAAGTCCGGGCGTCGCCTCTGTCGTCGAACGCTGGAAGAACAAGGGCACGATCTCGACTGCACCGCCGATTGCCACCGTCAGCAGTATCAGCACAATCATCAGAAAGTTGCTGGTCTCGATTCTTGCGTGGCCGCTTGCCTTGGTATTTGTCGTTGCCATTTCTATCTCTCCTGTCGGTCAACGTTGTTCAAGCATGGGCCAGAACTGCCGGGATCGGCGTCGGCACGGGTCGACCCAGTCCTGCCGTCTTGATCACGTTCCAGGCCATCACCAACATGCCGGAGAGGTAGAGCAAGCCGCCGATCAGCCGCACGACGTAGAAGGGAAAGGTCGCCTTGACGCTTTCGACGAAGGTGTAAACCAGACTGCCATCCGGATTGACTGCACGCCACATCAAACCTTGCATGACCCCGGCAATCCACATCGCAGCGATGTAAAGCACGATGCCCAGGGTTGCGATCCAGAAATGCAATTCAATGGCGCGTTTCGAGAACATCTCGGTGCGGCCATACATGCGCGGAATCAGGTGGTAGAGGCTGCCCATCGAGATCATGCCGACCCAGCCCAAGGCGCCCGAATGCACGTGGCCGACGGTCCAGTCGGTGTAATGGCTGAGCGCATTCACCGTCTTGATCGACATCATCGGACCCTCGAAGGTCGACATGCCGTAAAAGGACAGCGAAACGATCAGGAACTTCAGAATCGGATCATCACGCAGCTTGTGCCAGGCGCCGCTCAAAGTCATGATGCCGTTGATCATGCCGCCCCAGCTCGGCGCCAGCAGCACCAGTGAAAACACCATGCCCACGCTCTGCGCCCAATCCGGCAAGGCGGTGTAATGCAGATGGTGCGGGCCGGCCCACATATAGGTGAAGATCAAGGCCCAGAAATGCACGATCGACAGGCGGTAGCTGTAGACCGGTCGGCCAGCCTGTTTCGGAATGTAGTAGTACATCATTCCGAGGAAACCAGCAGTCAGGAAAAATCCCACCGCATTGTGGCCATACCACCATTGCACCATCGCATCTTGCACGCCGGCATAGGCCGAATAGCTCTTGGTCAGGCTGACCGGAATCGCCGCGCTGTTGACGATGTGCAGCAGCGCCACCGCGATGATGAAAGCGCCGAAAAACCAGTTCGCCACGTAGATATGCCGCACCTTGCGGATACCGATGGTGCCGAAGAAGACGATTGCATAGGAGACCCAGACGACTGCGATCAGGAGGTCGATCGGCCACTCAAGTTCGGCATATTCCTTGCCTTGCGTAAACCCAAGCGGCAGCGTGATTGCCGCAGCCAGGATCACCAGTTGCCAGCCCCAGAACGTGAACCAGGCCAAGCCAGGCGCGAACAATCGGGTCTGGCCGGTACGCTGCACCACATGAAAGGCAGTCGCAAACAAGGCGCAACCGCCGAAAGCGAAGATCACCGCATTGGTATGCAGGGGCCGCAAGCGGCCATAGCTGAGCCAGGGTATGCCGAAATTCAACTCAGGCCAGGTCAACTGGGAGGCGATGATCACCCCAACCAACATGCCAACGACCCCCCAGAGGACAGCAGCCAAGGCAAAGGCCCGTACCACGCCATCATCGTAAACACTTACCGTTGTTACCGGACCTGCAGACTTTGCCATTGCTTTGGCTCCTTGGAACTCTTAGTTCGACCGGGCAGATTTTTCGTCAGCAGCAGTCGGCAAGGCTTGATATTCATCAAATCCAGCCGGATCTTCCAGAATTCGCCCGCCCTCGCGCTCCAGGTCTTCCAGTTGGCCGTTGTTGATTGCCCAGCCAAAAATACCAACAATCATCAGCACCAGCAGCACCGACAGCGGAATCAACAGATAGAGCACATCCACGGCTGAGTTCCTGGCTATTTCTCGACGATCGGGCGAGCCAGCCGCTGGGCATTCAGCACCACCAGACCCGAGCTTGCGGCCATGCCCAAGCCGGCAGCCCAAGGCGGCAGCAAACCAGCCAGGGCCAACGGAATGCAGGCGGCGTTATAGGCTGCGGCCCAGATCAGGTTTTGCTTGATCACGCGCCGCGTCTTCAAGGCCAGCTCAATGGCCAGCACCAGGTCCATCAATCGATTGGAAAGCAGCAAGCCATCAGCGCTGGCACGGGCCAACATGGCACCCTGCCCCATCACCACGCTGGCATCGGCCAGCGCCAGCACTGGCGCATCGTTGATGCCGTCGCCAACCATCAGCACGCAATGGCCTTCGGATTGCAACTTCGTCACCACCGCCAGCTTGGTCG
>JBIKPD010000106.1:0-11433 GCA_044357665.1 Roseateles sp.
AGCTTCGGCGCATCGGGTGCCCTGGAGCAAGCCTTGTTCTTCACCCGCTTCACTCGGGACGGTCAATTGGTGCTGGGGCATACGGGCTCCTGGCCTGGCCACTTTGCACTGCTGCAGGTATTTCCGCAGGCGGACATCGCGCTGTTTTCAGCTGCCGTGGTTCCGCCGGATCTGCCGTTCTCGAGTGACCAGATGTGGGGTGCGTTGGTGCGTGCCGTACTTGGCCCGGCAGCGCCGGCTGCACAGCCCCGCGCCGAGGCGAGACCGCGCCCTGGCAGCTACGTCAGCAGCAAACTGCCCCTAGCCAGTGCCGAGCGCGCACTGACGCTGTTGGGAGGACGCGGCATAACCCGGGTTCAGCGTCGCGGTGACGTGTTATCCATTGGAGGCCAAAGCCCCTGTCTGCCTTCGGCGGAGGGAAATCTCACACTCGCGTTCGAGGTCTCCGCAAACATCGGTCTGAATGATCTGGTGGTGGCCTTCGGCGACTGCGCTGGCCGGCCGGCCATGATGCGTTCTGGTCAACGCGAGGTCCACATCCGCTCCGCGGTTGCCACATGGCTGCAGCCGGCGACACATCGGCTCGGATTGATGGCGTGGCTGTTGCTACTGAGCTCGCCAGCCCTCGGCTGGTCGGCACAGGGAGCATGGTCGCCCTTTGTACCCTTGCTGGTTGCGCTGGTCGCTGCATGTGCACTTGCAGTTCGCAGCCTAGGCCGCCTGGAAAGCGCGAGTTTGCAGATCCTGCAAGGAAACTCCAGCCCACTACTGGTCCACATGCATATCGCGGCGGCGCTGGGTTTGCTGGCCCTAGTCGGCACCTGCATCGTGATGCTGAGCGGGCCTGGCTTCGACTGTCTGGCCGGTCCAGTTGCGGCGTTGAGCTGTATCCATCAGGGCATGGTGCTGATGCTCTGCATCATCGTGACGGCTGTCTGGGTCTGGCTGGGTCTTTTCGGCCGCTGGCTCACCCCGAGGTGAGCATGGCGATGAGCCTTCGAGTGACGGAAAATGATAGCCCGCGATCTGGGATGGGCCCGCGTCGGCCGTTCAGGTGACCGACGCGCCATGATGCCGCCCACCCATCGAACATGAATCTCCCGTTGGACGCCATTTCACAGCCCCATCTGGGCCGCTTGGCCATGATCAGCGTAACCGACGTCATCATTCTCAGCGCCGGCATGCGACGGGCCGTTCGGCGGCGATGTTCTTCGAGAGCTACGGCAACGCCACCGTCCGGGTACGGAGAGGCAAAACGGTAGGCCAGGCCTCGGCACGGCGCCGCGACACTGATGGGCGGTCCGCCCTGACAGCATCCGCCAGTGAACGAATAAAAAGCACTCCGCAAGCCAAGTTCCTATGACTGCAACCCTGGCCGATGCCAAGCCCCAGCAGCAGGCGCTGCAGGCCACGGTTGACGCGCACAACACGGCGCAGAAGTCTGGCGCAGTGCAACTCGGGTTCGTTGATCTGCAAGCCCGCACCTGGTACTTGCCCACCACCGAAAACCAACGCGATCACCTGATCCACCTGAGCGACTTCGCCGTGCAGCAGTTCACCGAGTTGGCCACCCTGCGCGAAGCGGACCGCATCACTGGCAAACTCGTGGCCTGGGTCTTTCCCGATAGCCGGGCCACTGGGCCGGTGTGCGTCAAGTCATTTGGCAAACAACTGGCTGACCGCCAGAGCAGCGAAAGCGCACGCCTGCAAAACAGAACCATGTCAGTGGACGCACTGGTGCTGGAAAGTGGCCGCTGGACCGCGCACGACCTGTGCCGCACCGCGTCCACGCTAATGAGTCAGCTCGGCACCTCGAATGACGTAATCAACGAATGCGAGAACCACATCAAGCAGGGCATGAGCGGCGTGTACATCCAAGACCGGCGCGAGGCGGAACAGGTCAAGGCGTTCGATGCCCTGGGCCAAAGGCTGGCCAAGCTGATGGCGTAACCAACTACCCGTTCAGCTTTGGACAAGCAGCAGGTTGCTAAACGGGTGCTGGCTCTTCCAACGATACGCATGAAAATCGCGCTCATCCGTGCTGACAATCCGGCCTTCTCCAAACTCTTCGGCCAGCAAGACCAGCGAAGCATCCGCCAGATCCATGGGCAGATCCGCATACTGTCGCATCAATTCGGTCAGGCGCGGCAAATGGTCGGCACCGATTGCAAACACGCCAAAGCCTTGCGCCGCCAGCGTGTCCATCCATGCCAGCGTCTTGGCAACCCCGATGCGCCGGAACATCAAATGCACGCACTCCACCAGCACGGGGTAAGTCGTCATCAGTGGTTCGCGGTTGCTGCGGAAAAACGCAACGCATCTCGCGTGGTAAGCGTCGCCCTTGTCGGCCAAGGCCAGCCATGCGCCCGTGTCCACCAAAATCATGCTTGCACACCAACCTTGGCGGAGAAATCAATGTGTTGCTTATAACTGGTGGACAGTTGCTCGTTTGTTTCGATGCAGCCCACAAACCCCGCGTCAGACAGTGCCTGAAAAAATGGCGAGTCACCACCGCTCTGCAGATTGCTATCGGCGATAGACGCGTTGGCAATGCCATGGCGCTGCTTCACGAACTGCACGAAATCAAGCACCTCGGCCTGCAAGTGCGGCGGCAAGGCTGAAATTTCAGATTCAATTTTGTTGGCTGTAGTCATCGTCTTATCCCTTCGTGGCGCAAAACCAGTTTCGTGCACAAGCCATGTACATTTGATCCAGCACTGCGCAATAGAGTGTATTTCAACACTAAGGATGCTCTGCATAACCCCTCTCGGCTTGTGCAAGTGCTGCCTCGGGCGGTCTGCGGCGTTGCATTTATTGCCAATAGCACGCGCTATTGGCCGCAAAATGCGCCTTGCATCCCATCCCGATCCGCACCGCAGCCGCTCGAGTTGAGTTATGCAGAGCATCCCTAACCCACGGGAGAGAAATGGGCGATTTTGACTCACTGACCTGGGCGTTTGAGGCCTGGTTTGACACACCGCTTAGCGACCCATGCGGATCAGCCGTCCAGAATCGCCGCAGTCCTTGAATCCCGCAGGATTGGCATTTGCGGAAGATTTGGAGAAACGGCAAGCAGAGCAACAGCGGAATCCATAAAGAAGAAAGGACTTACACCCTTTCGAATGTAAGTCCTTGATTCATATGGTGCGGCTGGCAGGAATCGAACCCACGACCCCTTGGTTCGTAGCCAAGTACTCTATCCAGCTGAGCTACAGCCGCAACGCGCTCCAGTTTAGCATGGCCACCCCTGTCAGGCGCTCACTGCAGCATGGCCGCAGCCCTGTGGCAACTCGCGCGGCGCTCGAGGTCGCCGTCCTGTTCAGCCAGTCGCGCCAGGGTCAACCAACTGCGTCGGCGCGCCACCAAAGACAGGCTGCGCTCGTCGCGGATTTGTTCGAGCATCAGCCTCGCCCTGCCCCACAGCTGGCGCTCGACCAAGGCATGACCGAGTGCATAGACCAATGGTTTGTCGCGCGGGAAGCGCTTTACCGCCGATTCCAGTCGTGCCAACCATTCAGGGCCGATGCCGATGACCACCGGCACCAGGGCTTCACCGAGCGCGCCGCGCTCTTCGGCTTGCAGATCGGCAATGTCGTCCCAGAACGGCCGCAACCAGCTGCGCCCATCTTCTGGTGAGCTCAAGGCCGCAGCACAAGTCGCGGCGCGCACTGCGACGATGACATCGTGACGATCGGCGCTGTCGAGCTGATGCCAGACGCTGCGCAACTGCTCGATGTCGCGTGCGCTATCCAAGGCCTCGAATGCCAGCGATCGCAGCAGTCCCTGTGCAGCAACCTTGGAAAAGCCCTGATGCTTGGCCAGCAAGCGCGCCGTGCTGAGGGCCTCGAGCGGCTGCCGCGCGAGCCTGCTTGCCTGCAGCTTCAAGCGCAAGGCTTGCGTGCGCCTGGCCACGCCTGGGTTCAATTCGGCCAGCAGGTGCAAGGCCTTCTCGGCATCACGGTCGTCCAGCGCCCATTCGGCCGCCAGCAGCCGCGCGCCCTCTTCCTGAGCCCGGCCCAGCTTGGCGCTGCTGGACAGCTCCAGCGCCAGTTGCAGTTGTTCGTCACGCCGGCGCTTGTCCTGCAGGCGGTGGGCGCTATTGGCAGCGAGCAGGTGGGCCAGCGCCATGAAGCCATGGTCGTCCACCAGTTCTGGCGTCTGGGCCTGGATGCTCAAGGCTTTTTGCGCTTCTTTCTGGGCCCGGCTGTAGCGAGCGCTGAAGAACTCTGACAAGGCCGAACGCAAGGCCGCTTGCGCGCTGCGTTCGCGTTGCAGCACCCGCCATTCATGGGCACGTCGCGGCAAGCTGGTCAATGAGTTGAGGGTCTGGATCACGGTCACCAGCGCAAAACAGGACCCCACCAGCACCAGCAGGAACAGATTCAGCGAAACATCGAGACGCCAGCCGTTCCAGTAAAAGCTCGCCAGGCCATCGTTGCGTCCCAGCGCCAGCGCCGCCACCACCGCGACAGCGAACAGCAGGACCAGCCAGATCACCGTCCGCATGGTGATGCCTCAGCGGCCAGCCGCCGCTGCAAGCAAGGCTGCCAGCGTGTCATCCGGACGAACCAGGTTGACCTGGCGGGCCTGACCCGTCACCTGTCGCAGCAACTCGGTTGCAGCGACAAGCTTGCGCGAACGCGGGTCAAAATAGCGGTTCAGGTTGTCCTGCACATTGCGCAGGTCAGCCTGCGCGGTGTCGAACTGCCGGCTCAACAAAGCCAGACGGGCATTGAGCAGCCGCAGCTTGAGGTTTTCGCGCAGAAAATAACTCTGTTCAGGGGCCACCAACATCGCTTCGGGATGTTCGATACGGGTGACGCGCAAGAGGTTTCTGGCTTCGTCCCAGACCATTCTTGTCAGCCCGTCCCAGCGGCGCAGTGCCTGCGCCCATCCTTGTTCGAGCTTGCCGACAGCCGTATCCGGGCTGGCCCCGGGGCTCGACGCGGCAGCTTCCTTGCGCGGCGGCGACTGAGCCAACACTTCGCCCGGCAGGTCAGCTCTGGCCAGCAAAGGCAATTCGTCGAGCAGCCGGACCACTTCGTCGAGCTTGATCGTCAGGGTGGCGACATCGACGCCGCTGATCGCTTTGACCCGGTCCAGATCGCGCAACACCGCGCGGCGCACACCTTCCATGCGCGGTTGCTTGTAACGCAATAGCCGCTCGTCAGCCTGGCGCAATGTGACGATCAGCGGCTCGGCACTGCCGGTGATCGCAGACTGCTGCATCGCCACACGGATCGAAGCCTCGATGTCAACGATGACGTTCTCGTCACGTGAGCGCGACATCGACTGGATCAATTCCTCCAACTGGCCGCGCTGCAGCGCCACTTCGGCCAGTCTGGCATCGAGCAAGGCCACTTTGGCCGCAATATCGCGTGTCAGTTGCTGCGCCAACGCGGCTGAGGCACGAGCTTCGCGGGCGTCGAGCTGGACGGTCTCCCAGCGCCGCACCAGTTCCTGCTCGAGCGTTTGCTGCCGGCTGAGGCTTTGCCAACCCAGGCCGATACCGGCCAACGCAGCCAGCGCCAGCGCCGCCATCGGCCACCAGCGCGGCAGCTTGCCGGCGGATGCTGAGCTCGCATTGGGGGCATCAGGCGCCTCGGCCGGGCCGCTCTGGATCAGGGGGATTGGGGTTTCACTCACGTTGCCGGAGATTGTAGGGCGCCGGGCTGCATTCGATCGAGCGCTTGCGCAACGGCAAGGGCATCGGGTCGCGTCAAAACCACATGACCGAAGCCCAAGCGGCGCGCCCGCTCGGCAATCCGTTCATGCGTCGCGATGCATTGATCCTCAGACCAGTCTTGTTGCAGCGGCGCCAGCGTTTGCAGATGGCCGATCGCCTCGGCGCTGCTGAACAGCCAGACATGCTGCCTGGGAGCTGCCAGGATCTCGGCCAGCAGGGCCTGCTCAGCCGTTTCAAGGCTGGGGCAGCGGCGCCGGTAGACGCTGAACAACTGCAAACAAGCCCCTTGTTCGCGCAGCCGCAAGGCCAGCCAATCACGGCCCCCATCGCCACGCAACATCAGTACTTGGCGGCCGAACCAGTCGCGCTGGCTCAGCTGCGGCCAGAGATGTTCGGAATCCAGGCTTGCCGCATCATCAGGGGGCTGCACGATCAAATCGGCTGGCACGCCCGCTTCGCGCAGGGCCTGCGCGCTGCCCGGGCCGACACAGGCCGCCAAGGTCTCTGCCGGCCAGGCCTGACCGGCCGGTTTCCCGGCAAAGAAATGCTCGACCGCGTTCGGGCTGACAAAGGTGGCCAGCGCGGCGCCCGGCGGCGCCAGCAGCGCTTGCCAGGCCGCGTGTGCAGCCTCGGGAGCGGCGGCCTCGATCGCAATCAAGGGCAGGCTGACTGCCTGCACACCCAAGGCCGCCAAACGCTGCAGCCAAGGCCATGCCTGTTGGCGCGGCCTTGTCAGTACCAGCGTCGGCGACTGCATGCCGGCCAATCAGACGGGCAGCAGATAGCCTTGCGCGCCCAGATCGCGCAAAGCCTGCGCGGCCTGCCCACCCAGCGCCAGCGCTTGCGCATCGGTCTGCACAGCAGCGCTACGCGAGGCCTTCAGCAAGGCGCGCTGCGGGTCTTCGGCATGACCCAGGGCCACCGTCAAATGCAATTGCTCACCAACCCATTCGGCGTGGGCTGCCAGCGGCATGCTGCAACTGCCCCCGAGGCTGCGCGACACCGCGCGCTCGGCTTGGGTGGCGAGCCAACTCGGCCGGTGAATCAATTGCGCCAGCATGGCTTGCAACTGCACCGCATCGCTGCGCAGCTCCAGGCCCAGCGCGCCCTGGCCAGCACAGGGAATCATCTCGCTGGTGCTGAAGACGCTGCGAATACGATCCGCCAGCCCCAGGCGTTTGAGTCCGGCTGCTGCCAGCACGATGGCGTCATAGCCGCCTTCGTCGAGTTTGCGCAGCCTGGTGTCGAGGTTTCCACGCAAGGGCAGGATCTTCAAATCAGGCCGCAGGGCCAGCAACTGCACGACGCGGCGCAGGCTTGAAGTGCCGACCACAGCGCCTTGCGGCAAGGCCGCCAGGTTCTCGAAATGATTCGAGACGAAGGCGTCGCGGGGATCCTCGCGCTCCAGGATCGCCGCAAGCTCGAAGCCCTCAGGCAACTCCATCGGCACGTCTTTCAAGGAGTGAACCGCCAGATGCGCCTGACCCATTTCGAGCGCGGTTTCGAGCTCCTTGACGAACAGCCCCTTGCCACCGACCTTGGACAGCGCCCGGTCGAGGATCTGGTCGCCCTTGGTGGTCATGCCCAGCAAACTCACCTGCAGCCCGAGCTGCTGTTCGAGCAGGGCCTTGACATGCTCGGCCTGCCACAGCGCCAGCCGGCTCTCGCGCGTGGCGATGATCACCGCTGGCTTGACTTTGGATTGATTCATGCCCCGATGCTAGCAGCCGGTCGCGGCCCACAAGAAACTGTTAGAGTCACAGTCAGGTAATTTTGTTACATCTGCCAATTTTCCTGAGCCTGCCATGACCGCCAAAGCCGCCCTATCGAAAACCTCACTCAAGGACAAGAGCGAGGCAAAAAATCAGCCCTTGACTGATGACATCCGCCTGCTCGGCCGGATTCTGGGTGAAGTCATCCGCGAACAGGAAGGCCATGAGGCCTACCAACTGGTCGAGAAGATCCGCAAGTTGTCGGTAGCGTTCAGGCTCAAGCGCGATGCGCAGGCAGGCAGGAGTTTCGACAAGCTGCTGAAAAGCCTCAGTGGCGAGCAGGCTGTGATGGTGATCCGGGCCTTCAGCTATTTCTCGCATCTGGCCAATATCGCCGAAGACCGCCACCATGTGCGGCGGCGCGACATCCATGAGCGCACCGGCGGCCTGCAGCCAGGATCGCTGGCCTTTGCGCTCGAGCGCCTGCACCAGGCAGGCGTGCGCCCGCATCAAATCGCGGCGACCTTGCAGCATGGCTTCATCTCGCCGGTACTGACTGCGCATCCAACCGAAGTGCAGCGCAAAAGCATTCTCGACGCCGAACGCGCGATCGCTGCCCTGGTCGGCGCCCGCGACAGCTTGCAGACCGAGCGCGAGTTGCGCGAAAACGAAAGCCTGCTGCGTGCCCGCACGACCCAGCTCTGGCAGACCCGCATGCTGCGCTACTCAAAACTGAGCGTGGCCGACGAAGTCGAAAACGCCTTGTCCTATTACCAGGCGACCTTTTTGCGCCAGATCCCCAAGCTCTATGCCGAACTGGAAGAAGCGCTACCCGGCCATGAACTGAACAGTTTTCTGCGCATGGGGCATTGGATCGGCGGCGACCGCGATGGCAACCCCAACGTCACCGCTGACACGCTGCGGCATGCCTTGTCGCGGCAATGCGAAGTGGCACTGCGTCATTACCTGACCGAATTGCATGAACTCGGCGCCGAACTGTCGATTTCGGCCCGGCTTGCGCAGGTCTCGCCAGCGATGCAGCGGCTTGCCGAGCGCAGCCCCGACCGCAATGAACACCGCATGGATGAGCCCTACCGGCGAGCTTTGACCGGCATGTATGCGCGCGCCGCCGCCAGCTTGCTGCAGCTGACCGGTACCGAGGCCTTGCGCCATGCGGTCGCACCGCAGGATGCCTATGCCAGCCCGACTGAGCTGCTCGCCGATCTGGAGACGATCGAAGAGTCGCTGCGCAGCCACCATGCACAGGCGCTGATCGCGCCGCGCCTGAAACCCTTGCTGCGCGCCGTCAAGGTCTTCGGGTTCCACCTCGCCACGCTCGACTTGCGGCAGAGCTCGGACCAGCATGAAGCGGTGGTGGCCGAGTTGCTGCGCACCGCGCGAGTGCAGCCTGACTATGCGTCGCTCGACGAAGCACAGCGGCGCGAGCTGCTGCTGCAGCAGCTCTGCGATGCACGCCCGCTGCGCGTCCATGGCGCGGCCTACAGCGAAAAAGCCTTGAACGAGCTGGCGATCTTCGAAGCGGCGAAATCCTCGCTGCAGCGCTATGGCCGCGAGTCGCTGCGCCACTACATCATCTCGCACACCGAATCGGTCAGCGACCTGCTTGAATTGCTGTTGCTGCTGAAGGAAGTCGGTCTGCTGCGCGGCACGCTCGACGACGACTCGGCCAGCGGCGCGGTCTGCGACCTGATCGTCTCGCCGCTGTTTGAAACCATCGGTGATCTGCGCGAGGCATCCGCCATCATGGCCGGCTTCTACGCCTTGCCCGGCATTGCCGGACTGGTCAGACGCAGCGGCGGCGAGCAGGACATCATGCTCGGCTACTCCGACTCGAACAAGGACGGCGGCGTCTTCACCAGCAGCTGGGAGTTGTACCGCGCCGAGATTTCGCTGGTCGAGATGTTTGCCACGCTGGCGCAGGCACAGGGCATCACCTTGCGCTTGTTCCATGGCCGCGGCGGCACCGTCGGCCGTGGTGGCGGCCCCAGCTATGAGGCAATCCTGGCACAGCCACCGGGAACGGTGAACGGCCAGATCCGTCTGACCGAGCAGGGCGAGGTGATCGCATCGAAATATGCCAACCCCGAGATCGGCCGGCGCAACCTCGAGACCCTGGTCGCCGCCACGCTCGAAGCCAGCTTGCTGCACTCGACCAAAAGCGCACCGAAGGCCTTCTTGCAAGCCGCGCAAGCCTTGTCGGATGCCAGCTTCAGCGCTTATCGAGGTCTGGTTTACGACACCCCCGGCTTTGCTGAATATTTCTTTGCCGCCACGCCGATTCGCGAGATCGCCGAGCTCAACATCGGCTCGCGCCCGGCATCGCGCAAACCGAGCCATGCAATCGAGGACCTGCGCGCTATCCCCTGGGGCTTCAGTTGGGGCCAGTCGCGCATCGCCCTGCCCGGCTGGTGCGGCTTCGGCTCGGGCGTGCTGGCCTTTCTCGGTGCACCCGATGGCGAGCCTTACCCGCAAAAGCTGGCCCTGCTCAAACGCATGGTCAAGCAATGGCCGTTCTTCCGCACGCTTCTTTCCAACCTCGACATGGTGCTGGCCAAGACCGATCTGGGCATCGCGCAGCGCTATGTCGACCTGGTCGACAACAAGCGTCTGGGCAAGAAGATCTTTGCCGCCGTGCGCGCCGAGTTCGACCGCACCCAGCAGGCGCTGACGTTGATTACCGGTGAGGCCGACCGGCTCGCCGGCAACCCTTCGCTGGCCCGCTCGATCGAGCACCGCTTCCCCTACATCGACCCGCTGAACCATTTGCAGGTCGAGCTGATGCGGCGCTACCGGGCCTTGCCAGCCGACCAACGCGCGGCAGACCCGGCGATGGAGCGGATCCAGCGCGGCATTCATCTGTCGATCAACGGCATTGCTGCAGGGCTGCGCAATACCGGTTGAAACCTGATTGAGTATTGGTTTCAGCCAGGCCTAGTCTGCACTGGCGTAGGCAGTCAGGCAATAGCGACAGTAATTCAAGCGCGCCCAACGGCTGTGCGGCGAGCCTGGCGGCTCAGGTATGCAAGGTCTTGAGCGCCAACTCCGGCATTGTCATCACGATCTTGAGCAAGGCTGCGGCGGGTCCGGTCGGGTTGCGGCGGTGCTGCTCCCAGTTTTGCAATGTCTTGACGCTGACTCGCATCAAACTCGCAAATTCACTCTGCGATAGGCCAATTTGCTCGCGTACCTGCTTCACGTCTGGCGCTGCCAGCGTGAGCCGGCGCGACGCAGCGATTTCGCCTCGGGCAATCGCCTTGGCCTCCTTCAGGCTCTGCAGTAAATCATCAAATATTGCTTGGTCCATCGTCATAGCACTTTCACAAATTCACGCAGCAAGGCAGTCTGCCGATCTGTCAGATCGTCTTTCTTTGACTTTGGATAGATCAGCAGCATGTAAATCTGCCCATCACTCCTGAGCCAGTAGTAGATGATCCGTACACCGCCACTCTTGCCCTGTCCGGTCTTTGCGTGGCGCAGTTTACGGATTCCACCGCCACCCTTGATGATGTCGCCGCTCGACGGGTCTTCCATCAAGACATTCTGAAGGCCGGCGTACTCGTCGTCCGTCAATAGATCCGCGAGCAAGCGGGTAAACGTCGGGGTTTCAATGAATTCCACGCCCCGCATGATATACGCCATTGGCGCATAAAACAAATGCCTTGCTAAGCCACCGAAGCCGTAGAGTCTGGCCGGGTTGTCGATCAGCATTTGCCGGCGCAACTCCTCCTGCGGTAGCCCGCGCGCCAGCAAATTGAGCAGGAAGCTATCGTCAGTCAGGCGCGGTATCGCGCCCCTTTTCGCCGGTACGGCTCAGGTCTTGTAGCTCGGGTCGGCTCGGTCGAGTTTTCTGAGCAGGGCGGGCCATTCCATCAGCCCATAAGGCCGGCGGGTGCCGGGCTGGTAGTTGTTCCAGGTTTCTTCCAGAATCTGCGCCGGCACCTTGACAAGGGGCGTGTTGCAAGCCATCGCGGCGAGCTGCGAATGACAGGCCAGCTCGACCCGGTGCATCCAGTT
>JBIKPD010000107.1:0-11426 GCA_044357665.1 Roseateles sp.
AGCGAGAACAGCAACGAAAGCCAAGCCAAGGCGAGCCGGCCAATGGTTCGATGCAGGACAGCAAGATTCATCCGATTTACTCCTGAAGTTCAACTACAACGCTTGAAGCAAGCAACAGGCTGACTGGGTTGGAAAATTTCGGATCAATCGTCCTGCAACGGATCCATTGCCGGAAACAGCACCGAGGTATAGCCAAAACGGGTGAAATCCTTCATTCGCATCGGGTACAGCGTACCGACCAGATGATCGCATTCATGCTGCACGACGCGGGCATGAAACCCGTCAACCTCGCGCATGATCGGCCGGCCCTCGGCATCGACGCCGCTGTAACGGACAGATGCAAAGCGTTCGACAACGCCGCGCAAGCCCGGCACGGACAGGCAGCCTTCCCAGCCTTCCACCAGTTCATCCGACAGCGGTGTGATCTGTGGATTGATCAGCACGGTCAGCGGCACCGGTGGCGCCTCGGGGTAACGTTCATTGCGCTGGTAGCCAAAGATCACCAGTTGCAGATCAACACCGATTTGCGGCGCGGCCAGTCCCGCGCCATTGGCGGCCTCCATCGTCTCGAACATATCGGCGATCAAGGTCTGCATCGCTGGCGTGCCAAACTCGGTCACCGGCTTGGCTGTGCGGAGCAATCGCGCATCACCCATCTTCAAAATTTCATGTACGGCCATCGGGCCTCCGTTACGCTATGAGGCCTCGATTCTAAGGACGATCAATGGAAGATTTCATCGAAGCGCTGGGGCAAGGGATCTATGCGATCGACACCGGGTTTCAAAGACCACGGTTTGATGCCGCTTATCTGCTGGTCGAGGACGGCCGGGCTGCTTTCATCGACACCGGCACCAACCATGCGGTACCGCGCTTGCTGGCCGCGCTCGATGCATTGAAGTTGCCGCGATCAGCGGTCGATTGGGTCATCCCGACCCATGTCCACCTTGACCATGCAGGCGGCGCTGGTCTGCTGCTGCAGTCCCTGCCCGAGGCCAGGCTGCTGGTGCATCCACGCGGGCTGCGCCACATGATCGACCCGAGCGCACTCTATCAAGGCGCAATGGCACTCTACGGCGAAGCCGAAATGCAGCGCTCCTACGGTCAGTTGCAAGCGATTCCGGCATCGCGGGCACAGGCCAGCACCGACTCGATGACGGTGATGCTGGCCGACCGGCCGCTGCTGTTGATCGACACCCCAGGACATGCCCGCCACCACCATTGCATCTGGGACGCAAAAAGCCGCGCTTGGTTCAGCGGCGACACCTTCGGCCTCAGCTATGGCGAATTCAAGGGCGAGAACGGCGCCTTGATCATGCCGATCAGCACGCCGACCCAGTTCGACCCCGCAGCCCTGCATGCTTCGGTGCAGCGGATGTTGAGCTTTGCGCCGCAAGCCATGTACTTGACCCATTACGGCCGGGTCGACCGCCCTGAGGAATTGGCAATTTCCCTGCTGGAACAGGTTGATCAGATGGTCGCGCTGGGTCTGCAGTTGCGGCAGTCCGAAGATCGCCTCAACCGCCTCAAGCAAGGCTTGCAGCAAATGACCTTGCAGCGCGTACAAGCCCATGGCTGCACGTTGCCGGTCGAGCGTCAACTCGAGTTGCTGACCTTTGACATCGAATTGAATGCCATCGGCCTGGGCATCTGGCTCGATGGGCTTGAAGACTGACCGGCTTAAGCGTCCAGCCCCAGTTCCTGGATCTTGCGCGTGATCGTATTGCGCCCGATGCCAAGTTTTTGCGCTGCCTCGATGCGGCGGCCGCGGGTGACATCGAGGGCGGTAAGGATCAGACTGGCTTCAAAGCGGCGCGTCAAGGCATCCCAGACATCGGTCTCTCCCGCGCTGAGCAAACGCCTGGCTTCACGGGCCATTTCAGCCACCCAGGTCTCGGGGCTCGAACCAAAGCTCGGCAGGATAGGCAAATGCTGAACAGCAGCCGAATGACTCTCGATTTCGACCGCCGTGGCGACCATGGCCGGAGCCTGCAATTCAGGCGGTAGGTCCTTGGTCTCGATGACCTGGCCAGGCGCCATCACGCTCAACCAATGGCAGATGTTTTCAAGCTGACGCACATTGCCGGGATAGTCGAATCCTGCCAGCCTGAGCAAGGCCGGTTCGGAAATCCGTTTGGCCTCGACACCGAGTTCGTTGGCGCTGCGCTGCAGAAAAAAGCGCGCCAGCATCGGGATGTCTTCGCGCCGTTCGCGCAAGGCCGGCAGACGCAGACGGATGACGTTCAAGCGGTGGAACAGATCCTCGCGGAATGCACCGCTACGGACCCGCTCTTCAAGGTTCTGGTGCGTGGCCGCGATCACCCGCACATTGCTGCGCATCGGGCTGTGGCCGCCGACCCGATAAAACTGCCCATCGGACAGCACGCGCAGCAAACGGGTCTGCAACTCCAGCGGCATGTCGCCGATTTCGTCGAGAAACAGCGTGCCACCATCAGCCTGCTCGAAACGGCCGCGCCGGGTGGCCTGTGCGCCGGTGAACGCGCCGCGCTCATGGCCGAACAACTCGGATTCGAGCAAATCCTTCGGGATTGCCGCCGTATTGATCGCGACGAATGGGCCTTCGGCGCGCGGGCTGTGCTTGTGCAAAGCGCGCGCAACCAACTCCTTGCCCGAGCCCGATTCGCCGGTGATCATCACCGTCACATGGCTCTGGCTCAGACGCCCGATCGCGCGAAACACATCCTGCATTGCCGGCGCCTGGCCAAGCATCTCGGGCATCTGCCCCGCGCCCTCTTCGGCCACGGCTTCGCGAACACTTTCTTCCTGGGCGCGGCGGATCAACTCGACCGCGCGGGTCAGATCAAAGGGCTTGGGCAGATACTCAAAAGCGCCGCCCTGGAAGGCCGAGACCGCACTGTCGAGATCGGAATAGGCGGTCATGATGATGACCGGCAAACCGGGCAGCCGCGCCTTGACCTTGGCCAGCAGGTCCAGGCCTGATCCGCCGGGCATGCGGATGTCGGACACCAGCACTTGCGGGGTGTCGTCATCCAGCGCGGCCAGCAGGTCGCGGGCATTGCTGAAGGTGCGCACAGGCAGCCCTTCGCGGCTGAGGGCTTTTTCCAGCACAAAGCGGATGGAATGGTCGTCGTCAACAACCCAGATAGATTTCATGCAAGGCTCCCCTTTGCCTGAGGTTCAGGGCAAAGGCAGGGTCAATCGGAAATTCGTCCGTCCCGGTTCACTCTCGCAGTCGATCATCCCCTGATGCTGCTGAGCGATTGTCTGTGACAGCGTCAAGCCCAGACCTGATCCACCCTCCCGCCCCGACACCAGGGGAAAGAAGATCCGGTCGAGAATTTCCGCCGGCACACCCGGGCCGTTGTCCTCTACATGCAATTCCAATGCCAAGCGCCAGCGCTGCTTGCCGATCGTTACCTGGCGCGCTACCCGGGTGATCAAGGTGATGCGTGCATCACCAGCAGCCATACGCCCCTGCAGCGCCTGCGCGGCGTTTTGCACGATGTTCAAGGTCGCCTGGATCAACTGCTCGCGATCGCCCCGGAAGTCGGGCAAGGAGGTGTCGTAATCGCGATCAACTGCAAGGCCGCGCGGATACTCGGCCAGGATCACTGAACGCACTCGCTCACAGATTTCATGGATGTTGACATCGCCAATCACCTGCGCATGGCGATGCGGGGCCAGCAGGCGATCAACCAGTGATTGCAGTCGATCGACTTCGTGAACGATGACCTGCGTGTATTCAGTCAGTTCAGGCCCCAGGTCGGTCGCCTGCAGTTCCATCGCCAGCAACTGCGCCGCGCCGCGGATGCCGCCTAGCGGGTTCTTGATCTCATGCGCCAGATTGCGGGTCAGCTCCTTCGTCGCCTGCACCTGGTCGAGTGTGCGCTCCTCGCGATCCTGTCGGGTCTGCTGGGCATTCTCGATCAACTCGACCATCACCAGGCCGGCGTCAAAGCCCGGGCTGTCGATCTGCGAGACGATCACCTGCACGGGCAGCGGTTCTTCATGCGGCCTTCCGCCGCGGCGCAGCAAGGCATCCAGACGACTGCTCGAATAGGCATTGCTGGCGACTGCCCGAACGGTTTCGCCGAGTTGTCTGGCGTCGACGAACCATTCGAGCAGGTTGCTGCGCTGCACCGCCCGCCGTGACAGCAGCAGCACGTCCTCGAAGGCCGCGTTGGCAAAAAGGCATTCCCCGCTCGGTCTGACCACCGCGACCATATTGGTCAGCATGTCAAAGGCTTCCAGACCAACGGCAGCGTCGGGGCTCCTGGTTTGGGTGAAATCGCTCATATCAGCTCGGGTTGGCAGATCAGATTCAAGGCAGCTTGCTGATCTCGCGCTTGAGCGCCTGAAGATCGCTTTCCTGACGCGCGATGCTGGCTTTCAGCTCCGCCATCCGGTCCAGATAGCGCTGGTAGTTGCGTTCGTCGCCGCGCCGCTCGGCATTGCCGCCGGCATAGTCGCGTTGGGTTGCAGCCAGGCGCGCTTCGGCCTCGCGCAATTCGGTCTCCAGCACCCGACGACGCTCACCGTCGCGTGAGCGTTGCTGTGCCGGGTCGATGCGGGTCTCGCCATGACGGGGTGGCTCGGCCGCACTGGCGGCGACTGGGCGCTGCCCCTGCACGATGGTGATCGGCCCGCCCTCGATCTTGCGGCAGGATTTGTCCTGCGCTTCCTTGAGTGAGATCGAATCGGTATAGAGCACCGGTGGGCCCGGGCAGCGGTAGACAATGGAAGCTGCCTGCGCCGAGGCGGTGCCAGCAAAGGCCAACCAGCAGACGAAGGCGGTACGAACAAGCATGGGTCGATTGTGGCCCGGAAATGAACAGGGACGACCGAAGCCGTCCCCTGTTGCGATTCGAGCCGGCGTCAATTGCACGCCAGCACCCGAAGCAGCTTAGAGCGTGTAGTACATGTCGAACTCGATCGGATGGGTCGTCATACGCAAGCGTGTGACTTCCTGCATCTTCAGATCGATGTAGGCGTCGATGTACGAATCAGTGAACACGCCACCCTTGGTCAGGAATGCACGGTCCTTGTCCAGATACTCCAGCGCTTGATCCAGGCTGTGGCAGACCGTCGGTACCAAAGCGTCTTCTTCCGGCGGCAGATGGTACAGATCCTTGGTGGCGGCTTCGCCCGGATGGATCTTGTTTTCCACGCCATCGAGGCCGGCCATCAGCAGGGCCGCGAAACCGAGGTAAGGGTTCATCAGCGGGTCGGGGAAGCGGGCTTCGACGCGACGGCCTTTCGGATTCGCCACATGCGGAATGCGGATCGATGCCGAGCGGTTCTTCGACGAATAAGCCAGCTTGACCGGTGCCTCATAGCCCGGCACCAGACGCTTGTACGAATTCGTACCCGGGTTGGTGATCGCGTTCAGCGCACGGGCATGCTTGATGATGCCGCCGATGTAGAACAGCGCGAATTCCGACAGGCCGGCATAGCCGTCACCGGCGAACAGGTTCTTGCCGTCTTTCCAGACCGACTGGTGCACATGCATGCCTGAACCGTTGTCGCCAACGATGGGCTTGGGCATGAAAGTCGCGGTCTTGCCATAGGCATGGGCCACATTCTGGATCACATATTTCTGCAACTGAACCCAGTCAGCGCGCTGCAGCAAGGTGCTGAAACGGGTGCCGATTTCCATCTGGCCGGCGTTGGCCACTTCATGGTGATGGACTTCGACCGGAATGCCGACCGATTCGAGAATCAGCGACATTTCTGAGCGCATGTCCTGGAACGAGTCGACCGGAGGTGTCGGGAAATAACCGCCCTTGACGGTCGGCCGGTAACCGGAATTGCCGTGCTCGTATTCCTTGCCGGTGTTCCAGGCTGCCTCTTCAGATTCGATCTTCGAGAAGCTGCCCGACATGTCGGTGCCCCAGCGAACGCTGTCGAAAACGAAGAATTCAGGCTCAGGACCAAAGAAGGCTGCATCGCCCAGACCGGAAGCCTTCAGATAAGCTTCGGCGCGCTTGGCCAGCGAACGCGGATCGCGTTCATAGGCCTTGCCATCGCTGGGCTCGACCACATCGCAACTCATGATCAAGGTCGGCTCTTCGAAGAACGGATCAATGTTGGCGGTGTTCGGATCAGGCATCAACAGCATGTCGGAGGCTTCGATGCCCTTCCAACCGGCGATCGAGGAGCCGTCAAAGGCATGGCCGGAGACGAATTTATCTTCGTCAAAATGCGAGACAGGCACGGTCACATGCTGCTCTTTGCCACGGGTATCAGTGAAGCGGAAGTCAACGAACTTGACTTCGTTTTCTTTCACCATATTCATCACATCGGCGACGGTCTTGGCCATCAATCACTCCTAGCTAGCGGAAAAAAAAATTGGGGAAAACTGGAATTCGGCGCGTGCTTTCAGTCGAGCACGGCAATCTAACCTTAGCAGTATATGTGCCAGCAAAGCCTCCAAATCAGGCTTGCCTTTGAGTCCGGCAGGGACGGTGAAAATTACGCATGGGACAAAACCCATTTGCACCATAGCGGTGCGACGCCAGGCCGGTCAACGCACCATTTCGGCGCTTATACACGCACCAAACTGAAACACACCCGCTTTTAGCGCTTCATAGGCGGGATCCAGAATCTCGGGCGCGCCTTCAGTCTCGAGTTTGACGCCGAGCTCGATATGCCGACCCCATTGCGGATGGTCGACGCTGGGCAGGCTGAATACCTTGATGCCCGGGAACTGCGCTTCAACCTCCTGCATCAGCGGCGTCAGGCTCGCTTCCATCGCGCCCTGGACGATCAATGACTTTTCCTGCAGGTGAACGGCACGATGCAGTTCAGCATGGCGCTCGTCGAGCACCCAGGCGATCATCGGATGGGCCATCACCGGGAATCCGGGCACGAAATAGACGCTGCCGATAGAAAAGCCGGGGATTTTGTTGTATGGGTTCGGAATGATCTCGGCGCCTGCGGGGAAGCGCCCCATCTCGAAGCGACGCAGCGCGTCCGGACTGCCGGGATCGATTGTCTGACCCGACTCGGCGGCCATCTCAGAGATGCGCTGCCAGATCAGCTCGCGCGCCTGCGGATGCAGCAGCAATTCGCGGCCGAGCGCAGCCGCAGCGGCCTGGCGGGTATGGTCGTCAGGCGTGGCGCCGATGCCGCCACAACTGAAGACCAGATCACCGCTGGCAAAAGCCTGGCGCAACTGTGCCGTGATGTGATCACGGTCGTCACCCAGGTACTGAACCCAGGACAAACTCATGCCGCGCGCACTCAGCAAGGCGATGAACTTGGACATATGTTTGTCCTGGCGCTTGCCCGAGAGGATCTCGTCGCCAATGATGATCAAACCAATTTTCATAAAGACTCAAACCGGAGGAAGTTGCGTCAACAGCAAGTCGGTATCGACTTGATTTACCGGTTCATTGTCGCTGGAAGGCGGAGCTTGACGCTGGCGCTGCTGCTGCAAGGCTGCCAGAACGTAATGCGTGAACCACAGCGTCGAAAAAGCAAAGACCAGCGTGTAAAGCCAGATCGAAACCAGCACCAGCACCGGCGCCAAAGCGACCGCCATCACACCGAAGGCCCAGATCGCCGCAGGCGCTGCACCGAGGTATCCGGTCACCAGCCCCATGCCCAGCAACTGCACACGATGTTCTCTGAGCAACTGCTGCCGCTCCTGGGCATCGGCATGTTCGGCCAGCGCATCAAATGAAAACACCCGGTAGCCAAGCCAACCCCAGATCAGCGGCGGCACCACCAGCACCAGTGGCGGGATCAACCAGAACGGGATGCTCACCAGCATTGCCAGCAAGGCCAGCAAACCATGGCCGAACGACCAGGCCAGACCCAGCCACCAGGGCGCACCCTGTCTGAGTTCCAGCCCGGCGAAGCGCCGCTTTGCAACCAACCGCACCAGCACCGGCGTCATCAGGCCCGACACCAGCAGCAGGCTCAGCACCACAATCACCGGCAGCGCAAAAGCCAGCACCAGCAGCGGTGCCATGACCGAGCGGAACCCGCCGGCGCCCACGTAATCGAGCCAGCCGAGCAGCGTGTCGACCAGCAACCAGGACTCCAGCATGCTGCGCATGCCAGCCACCGAGGGTTCCCAGAAAAAATAGCCCAGGCCGAAAGCCGTGCTGGCGCAAAGCAAGAACGGCAGCAACGACAGCATGATCACCTGAGGTCGCAGGCAATAGGCGGCCGCACGCCAAAAGGCATCGGCCATACGGCCCATGGAATTGATCATGGATGCTCTTTCAAGAAAAAATTCGCCTGAGCCCCAGCCATTGCTGCTGCCAGAAACCGCGCCCGTAATCGCGCCCACCCTCGGCAGGCAATTGATCACGCACGCCGGTGGCATCCCAGCGCAATTCGAAATTGGCCGTCCGGAACAGGATGTCCCAGAACGGGAACAGCACCGCAAAGTTATGTCCGCCAAGCGTACCGGGCCCGCTTGATTCATGGCCGATGCCGATCGAATGGTGCAGGCGATGAAAGCGCGGGCTGACCAGCAGATATTCGAGCGGCCCGAAGCTCAATTTCAGGTTGGCATGCTGAAGACTTTCCATCAACTGCGAAACCGCGACCAGCGCAATGAACTGGCCTGGCTCGACACCGATCAAGCGCGCCAGCAGGGCAAATATCGCGCTGCGCAATAAATCGTCGAGCAAATGGTTGCGGTTGTCGCTCCACATCGTCATCTGGCGCTGGCTGTGATGCAGCGAATGCAAGGCCCACCACCGGTTGGAGGCATGCTGCCAGCGATGCAGCCAGTAGCTGACCAGGTCGAGCAGCAGCAAGTAGATGCAAAAGCTGACGATGGCGATGTCGGTGACACCGGGCCACAAAGCATCGATTTGCAGAGTTGGCAATCCGTGCATGCGCATCGCGCCGGCCAATGAATCCCAGAGCGGATCAAGGCTGAAAAACAGCGCCAACCGGAACAGCCCGAGACGGTGAATCAAGGTGTAGATCACATCGGTGCGTACCGCGGCCCGGTCGCTGACCGCTTCAACCGGACGCCAACGCTCAAGCGGACCCAGCAGCAGCAACATCACCGCGATCTGCAGCATCCCGACCAGCAGCCAACCGGTCGCTGCAAAGGCATCCTCCAGCAGATTGCCGCCGCCCAGGCCGAAAACCAGGGGCTGGATCAAGGCCTCGAACAGCCACGACTGAGCTTGCGAAAAAGCGTCGATGCAGAACTCGATCATGGCTTGCTGCTCCGTGCCTTGTTCAGCCAGGCCGCATAGCGCGGATGTTCGCGCAACGGCGCAAAACACATGCCGCGCGACTTCAAGCCCTGCAGCAATGGTTCCAGCACGGCGGGCGCCCAGGGGTCCTGCCGCGACCAGATGCCCAGATGGGCCATCAGGATGTCACCCGGCTTGATCCTGGCCAGCGCGCGCTCCAGCAAGGCCTTGTTCGGGTAAGACTCGCTGGACAACTCGTCGCCCAGAAAACCGGCCTCGCTCCAACCCACATGCTCATAACCGCATTGCTTGGCAGCGGCCAGCAAGGCGGGCGAGGTCTTGCCGCCCGGGGCACGGAAAATCGGCGCCATCGCCTGCCCGGTCATCGCCTTGAAGCGCAGCGCCACCTTGTTCAGGCTGGCGCAATAGTCAGCCGCAGAGATTTCGTGCAAGCGCGGCTTTTGCTGGCCGGCGCCGGTACGCACCTTGAAGCCGCCTCCGGGCAGGTCCTTCAACCAGGTGTCATGGTCCCAAGTATGGGAACCGAAATCATGGCCTTCGGCGGCCCGCTCGCGCCACCAGGGTGCCCATTGATCATCAAGCGTGCTGCCGCCGGTCAGCGTCGGCTCGCTGGCCAGGAAGAATGTCACCCTGACATCGTGTCGCTGCAGCGTCGCCGCGATCAGCGGTGCCACACCCATATGGCCGGTGTCAAAACTCAGGAAGACCGGCTTGTCGCAAGCCGGCGCTGCGGCAGCGCCGGGCAGCCAGAAGCAGGCCAACGAACACCCGAAAATGACCCGCCAGTTCATCGCCAAGACCTCACTGGCGCGGCATATGGTCCAGGGTCCAGACGCCATGCGGCGACTTGCCGACCTTGACCTGACGCACGACCTTGCGAGTCTGGGTGTCAATTTGCGTCAGCTTGCCGGCCCAGCGTGATGTCACCAGCAGCGTGCGGCCGTCGCCAAGCATTTCCATATCATCCGGGCCATTGGGTCCGGGGAACTCGTCGACAACCGCGAACGACTGCAGATCGATCTTGCTGATCGTGTTGCCGCTGCGGTTGCTCACCAGCACATGGCGATGATCACCCCAGGCGCGGAACGAATGCGCGCCCTTGCCGGTATTCAGGCGCTTGATCAGCTTGGCCGGACCGGCTCCACTGACGTCATAGACCTCGACTTGGCTTTCACCTGTCAGCGCCACCAGAATATGTTTGTCATCGGGCGCCAGGAAGATGTCAGCCGGCATTTTTCCAACGCGGACCTTCCAGCTTGTGGCCTGCGTGGCCAGATCGATCGCCGTCAATTCGTCGCTGTCCTGCAGGCTGACATAGAGCGTCCGGCTCTTGCTGTCGATGGCCAGATGGCTCGGCGTCTTTGGTGCTGCGATGCGTTTGACCAGTTGCAGCGGATTATTCGCGTCCGCCGGCATCCAGCGGTACAGATTGACCATGTCAAGCCGGTTCGCTGCAGTCACGAACCATTTCATGTCGGGCGAAAACCGCAGGTGATAGGGATCCTGGATGCCGCGCAGGACGCGCTGCACATCGCCATTGGCCGGATTCAGAAAGGTCAATGAATCGCCCAAGGCATTGGCCACGATCAGCGACTTCTCATCCGGCGTCAGATACAGATGGTGCGGCTCCTTGCCGGTGGGAATGCGCTTGATCTGTTTGAAGCTGACCGGGTCAATCACGCTGATGTCGGCATCGAGCGAATTCAGCACGAAGATCGGCGGCGGCGGGTTGGTCACCGCAGCGGCAGCGCAGCTGCAAAAAATCAGCCCGAGGACATAGACAGCAGGCAGCCGGGACAGGAAGTGCATGGAATAAATCCTTGGGCAGCAGATTGGACAGGCCTCAAGTGTATTGCGGCTGACTGCTTGTCGCTGCGCTGCGATCTATGGCCGATGCGATTCGAGCTTAAGGCTCGCAGCGTGATTTGGGCGAGCCAGCAGCCGCAGGGCTGCAAACTCACAACCGGCCCCAAATCTCCCCGGCCGCGAACTTGCAAGCTCGCAGCGTGATTTGGGCGAGCCAGCAGCCGCAGGGCTGAAAACTCACAACCGGCCCCAAATCTCCCCGGCCGCGAACGTGCACGCTCCCAGCGTGATTTGGGCGAGCCAGCAGCCGCAGGGCTGAAAACTCACAACCGGTCCCAAATCTCCCCGGCCGCGAGCTTGCAAGCTCGCAGCGTGATTTGGGCGAGCCAGCAGCCGCAGGGCTGAAAACTCACAACCGGTCCCAAATCTCCCCGGCCGCGAGCTTGCAAGCTC
>JBIKPD010000108.1:0-11423 GCA_044357665.1 Roseateles sp.
CGGCGCCCACCATTCGGGCAATTGGGGCGGGCTGATTTCAAACCCCGGCATCCAGCTGGCCCATGCGATCGCCAGCATCGTGTCGCCGACCGGGCAGATCCGCATCCCCGAATGGGTGCCGACTGAACTGCCGCCGGCGGTGCGACGCGCGCTGGTCGGCTGCGAAGTCGATGGTGGCGCCGATGGCCCGGTGATCGAGCCCGAATGGGGCGAGCCCGGCCTGTCGCCGGCCGAGCGGGTCTTCGGCTGGTGCTCGTTCGAAGTGCTGGCCTTCAAGACCGGCAATCCCGACACGCCGGTCAATGCGATCCCGGCACGGGCCTGGGCGCGCTGCCAACTGCGCTTTGTGGTCGGCCCCGATCCGGATGAATTTCTGCCGGCTTTGCAGCGCCATTTGCAGCGCCAGGGCTTTCCGATGGTGCAGGTGCAGAACGCCCGCGACGGCATGTTCCACGCGACCCGCATCGACCCCGACGATGCCTGGGTCCAATGGGCGGTCGCCTCGCTGGCCAGAACCAGCGGCAGCCAGCCGGCCTTGCTGCCCAATCTCGGCGGCTCGCTGCCCAATGACATCTTCACCGACATCCTCGGCCTGCGCACGATCTGGGTACCGCATTCCTATCCGGGCTGCTCGCAGCATGCGCCCAACGAACACCTGCCGCCGGGCTTGTTGCGCGAAGGGCTGGAGTTGATGACCGGGCTCTATTGGGACCTCGGCGCCGGCGACACACCACATCAAGGAGCTTCAGTATGAGCAGCAATTACAAAGCCTATTGCCAGGTCGGCGATCTGGCCGATTCCGAGCAGTTCCTGACCGAGTTGCGCCAGCATCTGCACCGCAACCCCGAGTTGTCCTTCAAGGAGGTCGCGACTTCTGCCCTGGTGGCCGCGCGCCTCGATGAATGGGGCTATGAGGTGACCCGGAATGTCGGTGGCCATGGCGTTGTCGGCCGTCTGCGTCTGGGTGATGGTCAGCGGGCCATCAGCTTGCGTGCCGACATGGACGCCTTGCCGATCATGGAGGAAAGCGGCGTCGCCCATGCCAGCCAGGTGGCAGGCAGCATGCATGCCTGTGGCCACGACGGCCATACGGCGATCCTGCTCGGCGCAGCGCGGCAGTTGGCGCGGACGCGCAATTTTTCCGGCACCGTCAACCTGGTCTTCCAGCCCGCCGAAGAAGCCGGGCGCGACAGCGGTGCTCAAGCGATGATTGCCGATGGCCTGTTCGAACGCTTTCCCTGCGATGCGATCTTCGGTCTGCACAACCACCCTGGCTATCCGGTCGGCAGCTTCATGTTCGGCAGCGGGCCTTTCATGGCGGCTTCGGACAGCGTTTTCATCACCATCCACGGCCGCGGCGGCCATGCTGCCAGGCCGCATCAGACGGTCGACCCGGTGCTGATCGCCGGCAGCCTGGTGATG
The DNA here is from genome assembly GCA_044357665.1 of Roseateles sp. Classification (GTDB taxonomy): domain Bacteria; phylum Pseudomonadota; class Gammaproteobacteria; order Burkholderiales; family Burkholderiaceae_C; genus Paucibacter_A. The sequence goes on from JBIKPD010000108.1 coordinate 1,423, forward strand.
GCGCTGCAGACTGTGGTGTCACGCAATATCGACCCGACGCAGACGGCCGTGGTCACGATCGGCACGCTCAAGGCCGGCATTGCGGCGAACGTGATTCCCGAGAGCGCCAGCATGAGCTTGAGCGTGCGCAGTTTCAGCGCCGCGGTGCGCGAACAACTGCGCCAGCGCATCACCGATCTCGTCACCCTGCATGTGCAGGGCTATGGCGGCAGCGTCGAGATCGAATATCAGCAAGGCTATCCGGTGGTGGTCAACAGCGAGGCCGAAACTGCTTTCGCGCTGCAGGTGGCCCAGCAACTGGTGGGTGCCGAGCGGACGATCTCGCCCTTCGGCCCGGTCACCGGCAGCGAGGACTTTGCCTATTTCCTGCAACACCGCCCGGGCTGCTTTTTGCGCCTTGGCAACGGCGAGGGCGGGGCCATGCTGCACAACGCCAGATACGATTTCAACGACGGCAATCTGACCGTCGGCGCGGCTTACTGGACAAGGCTGGTCGAGACTTATCTGGCCAGTTCGCCTTCCTGAGCTTGTTTGCTCAGGGGGGCAGGTTCAACTCAAGGCAGCTTGCAGATCGGCCACGGTTGTCATCAAACTCATCGGATCGAGCGGCGAGGGTGCCAGGCCCAGGCTGAGGTAAAAAGCTTTTGCCTCAGCCGAGATCGCGTGTACGAGCAGGCCACGAATGCCGATGCTGTCAGCTGCATGGAGGACGCGTTTGGCGGCATCCTGAAACAACGCGCGCCCCAGCCCCTGCCCTTGGTGATCACGGGCGACTGCAAGACGTGCCAGCACGACGACCGGAATCGGCGTGGGCATATTGCGTCGGAACCGTCCGGGTGCTGCATCAGGTGCGACGGCGCTCGCCGCCAGCGCGTAATAAGCCAGTACATCGGATGGCCTTGCGCCAGACCCAGGAGGATCGCCTCCCTGAGCTGTGCAAACGACGAAGGTTCGGGAGGCGCCGCTTGCCTGGTTTTGCAAGGCCCGCTTGCGCAGCCAGTCGTCAAGCGATGACACACCGCTATCGAAGCGGTTGAGGGCATGTGCAGCCGTCAGCGGCACCGGAGCTTGGAGCATGACTCAGGCCTGGGGCCAGGGTGGCGTTTCCTGCATCGTTCGGCGCAACCGTTCGTTGGGCTTCGGTGGGGCATCAAGCAGGGCCAGGAAGTTTGCATACTCTTCGGGGCTGACGATGAAAATCGACCGATCCAGCAACTCTTCTTCCGCGGCTCTGCGCGCGGCACCGAGGATGAAATCGGTGCGTGTCTTGCCGCTTGATTTTGCAGCCCGATCGATCAGTCCGCGCTCGGCAGCAGGTATGCGCAGGTTCAAGGTCTCCCTGCTTGGACGTTTGGCAAGGCTTGTTTCGATGGGTTTCATGATCTTCTCCAGCAATGTTGTGATTCTAATTCCCCGTAACGCCAATGTCATTACAACTGAAGTCGGTTCTGGCAGCAATTCCATCACGCGGCCAAAGTCGACTCTATCGGCTGACGGCCGGACTGACCTGCAGGTCTAGGCAGTGCCAGGTTCCGCGGGTCAGGACAGCAGCGGGTCGGTAATGCCGCAGCTGCGACGCAGGGCGGCATGCTGCTCGGCGCTGCCGGCCGGGGCTGACTGCAGGAACTGCTGCAAGGTCTCAAAGCTCGGAATGCTTTCTTGCGCACCGGCTTGGGTACAGGCCAGCGCGCCAGCCGCACAGGCCTGGGTCAAGGCGGCCTGCATTCCCGAGCCTGTGGACAGCGCCGCCGCCAGCACACCGCAGAAGGTATCGCCAGCCGCCGTTGTGTCGACCGCCTGCACCGCAAACCCGGGTTGGGTGTAGAACTGGCCGTTCAGGCGCGCCACACAGCCGCTTGCCCCTAGCGTCACGACGACACAGGGCACAGCCAGACTGGCGAGGCATTGTGCGATGCCGGTCTGCGGCGCGGCGATGGTGGCGAGTTCGGCCTCGTTCACCACCAAGATGTCCAGCTGTGCCAGCAGTTGCGCCGGGATTTCCTGCGCCGGTGCGGCATTGAGCATGACGCAGACACCTTGGGCCTTGGCGCTGCTTGCATAGGCGCTGACGGTTTCCATTGGAATTTCCAACTGCAGCAATAAATGCGTGAAGCCTTGCAGCGGCGGCAGATGTTCAGCGCGCAAACAGCGGTTGGCGCCCGGCGCGACGGTGATCGCATTCTCTGCGTCGTCCGACACGCAGATGAAAGCGCATCCGGTCGGCTGTCCACCCGCGCGGACCTTGTGCATCGTGACGCCGGCATCAGCCAGCGAGTTCTCGATCAGTGCGGCATAGGGATCGTCACCCAGGGCCAGCAGCATGGCGGTGGCCATGCCCCCGGCCTTGGCGCAGGCGACCGCCTGGTTGGCGCCTTTGCCCCCTGGGAACGTCTGGAAATCACGCCCCAGCACCGTTTCACCCGGGGACGGAATCTGCGGCGCGCGCACGACGAAATCGAGATTGGCTGAACCGGCGACGAAAATCATGGACTTTGAGCTCCTGCTTGTTCAGCGACCCGGTCGAAAAATTCACCACTTACTTGGGGCGCATTCTTGAGCGGATTGCTGGGCTGATTTTCTGCCCTTTCCGCAGCAACAACTGGACATTCTCCTGACGCTCGATTGTGTAGCAAGCAGGCCTCTTGCCTGTGCGGCCAAGAATGGTCTAATTTGCACGGATTCAGTGGCAAGCCATTCCCCGGGTCAAATTGAAACAAGCGCTTCGACAGGAGAAATGAATGCACATCCGTCAACTCGGCCGCTCGGGCCTGCAGGTCTCGCCACTGTGCTTTGGGGGCAATGTATTTGGCTGGACGGTCGATGAGGCGACTTCGTTCAGTCTGCTCGACGCCTGGATTGACGCCGGTTTTAATTTCATCGACACCGCCGATGTCTATTCGAGCTGGGTGCCGGGTCACAGCGGCGGCGAATCGGAGACCATCATCGGCAAATGGCTGCGCGCCAGCGGCAAGCGCGACCGCATCGTGCTGGCAACCAAGGTCGGCAAGCCGATGGGGCCGCAGCAGAAAGGCTTGCAGCCGGCCTATATCCAGGCCGCAGTTGAAGCTTCGCTGCGACGCTTGCAGACTGACCATATCGACCTTTACCAATCGCATGAAGACGATGCCGCCACGCCGCTCGAAGACAGCCTGGAGGCTTTTGCCGGGCTGATCGAGGCGGGCAAGGTGAGGGCGATCGGTGCGTCGAATTACAGCCCGGCGCGCTTCGCGCTGGCGCTTCAAACCAGCGCAGCTCAGGGACTGCCGCGCTATGAAAGTCTGCAGCCGCTTTACAACCTCAGCGACCGCGCGGTCTTCGAGGATGAACTGGCGCCGCTGTGCCTGGCCAACGAGGTCGGCGTGATCAGTTTTTACGCGCTGGCCGCCGGTTTCCTGAGCGGCAAATACCGCAGTGCAGCCGATGCCGGCAAAAGCGCGCGCGGCGCCAATGTGACGGCCAGGTACTTGAGCCCGCGCGGGCTGCGCATTCTTGAGGCGCTCGATCGGGTCGCGCAGCGCCACCAGACAAGGCCGGCCGTCATCGCCGTGGCCTGGCTGCTGACAAGACCTGGCATCACCGCTCCGATCGCCAGTGCCACATCCCTGGCTCAGCTCGACGATCTGGTGGCCGCGACCAGGTTGACGCTGCAGCCGGATGAGCTCGCCTCACTCGATCAGGCCAGCAGCGCAGCAGACTGAAGGTTCAATCTAGATCGGGGGCTTGGACGCGGCCGAACGGGCGCCCGGCGCGATTTTTCCGAGGCTGGCGAAATACAGTCGGGTATTTGTCCTTTGCCGGCGTGTTTTGTGCTGCAGGTGATTCGAGCCGGATCCTGCTGGTGGCAAAGATGCTGAAGGCGATCGATTGCTCTTCACCGGCCTTCAACTTGACCCTCAGCCGGTAGAAGTGCAGGTGCAACTTGGCAGGGGCTGCGCGTGCTTTCAAACCGGCACAGCCGGCGGATTATTGCCGGGCTTGGGATTTCTGGTGGGCGGGGATTACCTATAGGAATCAAGGATAGTCTGCAGAACTCCTCAAGCCTTGTGCTGTCGTGGCTCCGGGCGGTCTGAGTGCTCAGTTCGCCATCGATGACTGCCGAAAAAGCGCTGCAAGTGCGGGATTATTTTTGAACTTGATCCCAGCATCCCATAAGTCCACAGCTTGTTGCATCGTGAGCCAGCTTTCAGGCGTTCCGCCAACAGCGCTGGAAATGCGAATTGCCATTTCTGCGGTGACCGACTTCTGTTCAAGAAGTAGTTGCGAAACGGTTTGCCGACTGACCATGAGTCGATTGGCCAATTCGATCTGGGTCCATCCAAGTTCTGGCAACACATCTTCGCGCAGCACGGCACCGGGATGCGTGGGTTTGCGATCGGGGTTTCGTAGAGACTTCATCAGTGGTAGTCCTCCAGACAAACGTTCATGGCATCTTGCCCATCAAATTCAAAAGTGATTCGCCAATTTCCGGAAATAGAAACAGCGAACTCACCCTTTCTGTCTCCTTTAAGCGCGTGGAATTTGTAGCCCGGTAAATCCATGTCCTGTGCCGCTTTGGAAGCATCCAAGCGGTCCAGCATCCGCTCAATGCGCGAGCCATGCTGGGCCGGAATACCCTTGTAGCTGCCCTTGGTGAAAAAGAGCTCCAAACCCTTGTGTTTGAAATTTGAGATCATTGACGGAGATTGTCAATATATAGTTGTCTTTGTCAAGCAATGCTTGTCAAAAATTCGTTTGCAACAGGCCCCAATATCGATTCGGGCGGGAGGAAACGCCCGGATTCTTTACCAGCCTGTTTATCAGTTATCGGGGAATGCCTCCTTGGTTCAGGTACCGGGTCACTAACGGGCTTGGCCCTGGCATCAAGATCGCCCCTTGCACCGCCGGTCGGCAATCAGGCCATCAAGCGCTGCGCAGCAACTTGCCCTTGAGGGCACCGCTGAAGTCGGGGAATACCTGGGCCAGCGCAGCTTCGCCGAGCCCGAGATGGCCTTGCAGCAGCGGGCGCAGCACGGCGCGGAAATCAGTGGTCACGGCCAGATCGCGGCCGTCAACCAAGGCGCTCGCATCGAGACTGGGCCAGTCGCCGAGTACCTGCCCGCCGGCCAATGCGCCGCCAAGCAACCAGATCACATTGCCGCGGCCATGGTCGGTGCCACCGGTGCCGTTCTGGCGCAGCGTGCGGCCGAATTCGCTCAGCACGACGATGACGCTGTCCTTCATGCTGTCGCCCAGACCTTGCGCCAAGGCTTCCAGCCCTTCGCCGAGACTGGCCAGGCGGTTTGCCAACTGGCCCACTGCGCCGCCCTGGTTGACATGGGTATCCCAGCCGCCGACCGAGGTAAAGGCCAACTGGGTATGCCGATCCTTGCTGATCAAGTTGCCAAGGCGCCTGGCGTCAGCCGCGAAACTGCTGGCCGAAGCCGCGCCCTTGTCAGCGCCAGCATCCATCGCGCCACCGGCCATGCTGCGCTTCATTTCACTGCGGCCTTCGGTGGTGGCCTTGTAAGTGCGGGCCATATTGCCGTCCTGGGCATAGAGTTTTTCCAGCGCCGCTTGCATGCGCGGCTCGTCGATCACCTTGGCGTCGAGCGCCCGCGGGCCAAGACCCAGGTTGGCGACGGTGGCCGCGCCAGCAAAAATCCGCTGTGGCGTCGCGCCCATGCTGAGCGCGCGGGTCGGCGCTGCCGGGCCGGGCATGGTGGACAGCAGTCGGTTCATCCAGCCGTCCGCCGTGCTCTTGCGGCCGGGTGTGCCGCTTTCCAGATAATCCTGCGCGTCGAAATGCGATCTTGTGCTGTCGGGCGAACCGCTGGCATGGACAAAGCTCATGGCGCCCTGGTCCCAGAATGGCATCAAGCGGGCCAGTGAAGGGTGCAGACCGAAGCGGCTGTCGAGCTGGAGCACGCCTTTTTCGGCGCCCGGTGCGGCTAGCGCGGTGCTGCTGCGCGAATCGGCATAAGCGGGCTCTGCGTAAGGAACGACGACGCTGAGCCCGTCGACCGCGCCGCGAAGCATCACGACGACCAACTTGCGCTGCGCAAAACTGGCGTCACTGGACGCCTGGCCGCAAGACCAGAAGCTCAAGCCGGTCAATGCGCCAGCCTGCTGGATGAAATGTCTTCGTTGCATCTGCAGTCCCTTGATTCAGTAATGCATGAAGTCGGGGCTGCCGAGCAGCAAGGCCGTCCGCAGCTGGGCGGGCTCCTCCGCCACGCTGGCGCGTGTAGCCGCCGTGAACATCGGCAGGCCCAGCAACACCGCCGTATCGCCATCTGAATTGGCGGCGCGGCTGGCGCGGCGCTCGGCCAGTTTGGCTGAAAACTGCACCCGTTGCGCCAGCGCTTCCGGGTTCATCCAGGCGGCCTCGACGTTCTTGTAGCCATCGGGCGTCTGTGCGCCATAGAGCGGCATGCCGGCCTGGGCGAGAACCTGCATCAAGGGCGGAATGTCCTGCACATCGCTGACGCCGAGCGCGCGCAAAGTGCTGAGCAGATAGCGGTAAGGCGTCTTGAATTTGGTGCCGAAACTTTCGCGCCGCCAGAATTCGTCCGAGCTGATCATGGTCTGCATGACAGCCTTCAGGTCGCCCGCTGTGGCGGTGAATCGCGTGGCCATGCGTTGCACCAGGGCCGGCGGCGGCTGGTCGGCCACGAAGGCCTGGGCCAGCTTGAAGGCGATATGCCTGGCCGTCGCCGGATGTGTGGCCAGCAGGTCGAGCGCCATCTCGCCTTCGGACTTGCCGCCGGACGCCACCTTCTGGCCCAGCCACTCTTTGGCCCCCCGGTCATGACGGCCCGGATCGAAAACGAACAGATCGCCCTGGCTGCCGCTGAGCGCCGCGCGGTAGTTGATGGTCCAACCGGTCAGCATGCGGGCCAACTCGGTGACATCGCGCTGGCTATAGCCACCATCGACACCGAGCGTGTGCAACTCCATCAGTTCGCGTGCATAGTTTTCATTCAAGCCGGTCAGCCGTGCGGCATTGGGGTTGACCTGGCGGCCCGGCGGCTGGTAACCCGGAGCGACGCTCTGCACATTGTCGAGATAGATCAGCATCGCCGGGTGCCTGGCGGTGGCTGACAGCATGTCGCGAAAACGCCCGAATACATGCGGGCGAATCGCCCGTCGTTCGTAGTCGCCAACCAGCACCGCCACCTGACCCTTGCCGGCAAAGACATTGAAATGGTTGAACCAGAATTCGACCAGCAGCTCTTCGAGTTGGGCCGGGCTGTCCATCGCGCGCAGCAGTCGCGCTGAGGAGGCCTCGACCAGCACCGGCCGTACCAGTTCGCGTCTTGCCTTGGCCAGCGCGGCGGCGGTGTCGCTGTCGGTGCTGTTGGGCCCTGCAGCGCGCTGCGCGGCCTGATTCGCCTGGGTGGCTTCGCGATAGCGGCCAATCAGCGCGGCCTGACTCAGCTGGGTGGTTGCAAAGCCTTGCAGGCGCTGGTCGAGCGTTTGCGGCAAGGCCAGCTTGGAGGGCTCCAGCTGGCTTGCCAAAAACTGCTCCAGCCAGGGGCCTGCGCCTTGGCTGGCGATGGCGGCGGCGTCACCCGGCCGCGGACCGTAGCCCAGGCGATTCAGCGCATGCAGCGCCCGCTCCTGATCACTCAATGGCGCAGTCGCCTGCCCCGACGCTGTTTGCCAACTGGCAAGCGGCAACAGGCTGGCTGCAATGACTTGTCTGCGTGTGATCATGGCGTGCGGCTCCGCGTGCAAGGATTTGCAGGATAACGGCTATATCGATTGAATCAGCGCAGCCAAGCCGATGCTGATGTAAAGCTTTGTCAGCTGTGCTCGGCAGCAGCATAACCGGGCCAAACCCTGGGGAAGTTGCGGGTTTTCACCCGCGCTCTGGCGGCGGGAGCTGGCATGATGGCGCTGCATTTCCAATCCCCAGGCATTGCCAGGCTGGGACCCGTGTCAACAGATCACGGCAGGCGCAACAGCGAGGATTGATTCATGTTCGGATTTTTCAAGCACCGCAAGCTCAGGCGCCAGATCCAGGAAGCGGTGCTGGCCGCCGAGCCGATGCATTTGCTAGGCGTTCTGGTGTACCGCCATGCCAATGATCCGGATCTTTCGCCGCATCAGCGCGATGAAGCCAAAGCCCAGGGCGAAATATTGCTCACACAGGCCGAGGAATTCCGCCTTTATCTCGCCGCGCCCGATGGTCATTCCAAGGATGAAATCCTGCCCTATCTGGCCGCAATGACGGCGATGAAAATGGCGGGCGACAAGATCCCGCATGACGACAAGCTTTGTCGCGCCAACCTGGCCGACATGATGGCGGCTTTGGATCGGCCCGGCGCTTTTGCCGAGGCCTATGGGGCGGCCTGCGCCGAGGTCGGTGACAAGATCGCTATTTTCGTGAAGACGAGGCGCCCGGAGTCTCTGTAGATCCGGACTTGCAGGTGCCGCCTGGAAATTCGGGTTTTTTACCCGACTCCGGGGGCGACTGATGGCATGGTGGCGGCTGATCGCTCATCCTTTCAAACTGAGGTCGGCAGCGTTGAGAATTTTGCTGACCTCGGCGGGCATGCCCTTGGGACCGACGATCCCCTGCCAGTTCAGCACTTCCACCGCCGGGTAGCCGGCTGCTCCCATGGTTGGGATGTCGGGTGCCAAGGACGCGGCGGTCAAGCTCGACTGAGGCCTTGAAGGCTGGCATCCGCCCGGACATTTATAGTCAGGCTGAATAACCTGGCTTCATCGCTCCCGTTCCCGGCGGGCGAGCGGCCAAGGCAGAGGCGATCTTGACTCATTCCATTCCATCCATTCAAGCTGATCCGGGCCGTTTTGGCAGCGGACAAGCGGTCCGCCGCCTCGAGGACGACGCCTTGCTGGCCGGCCTCGGTCAGTTCGTTGACGACATCAGCCCGAGCGGGCAATGCCACCTGGTCTTCCTTCGCTCACCCTATCCACATGCACGCATCTTGTCGGTTGACACCCTGGCCGCGCAGGCCTCGCCCGGTGTGCTGCTGGTGTTGACCGGTGCCGATCTGGTGGCGGCGGGTGTGAAACCGCTGGCCGGTTCGATCGGTTTCAAGCGTGCTGATGGCTCGCGCAGCGCGACACCGGCGCGGCTTGCCCTGGCCCATCAGCAGGTGCGTTTTGTCGGCGAGCCGGTGGCAGCCGTCGTCGCCAGCAGCTTGCAGCAGGCGCGGGACGCTGCTGAAGCGATTCAGGTCGACTATGAAGAGCTGCCGATGGTCGTCGATGTCAGGGCGGCGATCGCGCCCGGTGCGCCGATGCTATGCCCGCAAGCGCCGGACAATATCGCGGCTGAAACCCGCTATGGCAGCGTGGCCGCGACGGCCGCAGCCTTTGCCGGCGCACGCCATGTTGTCAGCCTGGATCTGGTCAACCAGCGTTTGGCCGCGCTGACGCTGGAGCCGCGCTCGGCGCTGGCTGCATTTGATGCCGCCACCCAGCGCCTGACGATCCGCATCAGCAGCCAGATGCCTTCGGGCTTGCGCGACTCGGTCTGCGACGCGCTGGGCATGGAAAAGCCATCGGTGCGCGTGCTGATCGGTGATGTCGGCGGCGGTTTCGGCATGAAGACCGGCGCCTACCCGGAAGACATCGCACTGGCCTATTGCGCCCGCGCGCTGCAGCGTCCGGTCAAATGGCTGGCCGAACGCAGCGAGGAATTCATCGCCACCACCCATGGCCGCGACCTGCAAAGCCAGGCCGAACTGGCGCTCGACGAGAACGGCAAGATCCTGGCTTTGCGGATTGATTCGGTCGCCAATGTCGGCGCTTACACGACCGGTGCGGGCGTGGCGATCCAGTTGCTGATCGGCCCCTGGGTGCAGACCAGCGTCTATGACATCCAGACGATTGATTTTCACTTCAGGGCGGTGCTGACCAATACCGCGCCAACCGGTGCTTACCGCGGCGCCGGCCGACCCGAAGCGATCTTCATCATGGAGCGCTTGATCGACGAAGCGGCGCGCCAGACCGGTATCGACCGGCTGACGCTGCGCCGGCGCAACTTCATC
>JBIKPD010000442.1:0-3233 GCA_044357665.1 Roseateles sp.
TGGCCCTTGTTGGCCGGCTCGCTGGGCCTGGGCCTGGCGATGCTGCTGGCGCTGGAGGCTTTGAAGCGGCTGCGCCCGCGCCAACTCAGTTGACGAAGAAGGTTTGCCTTGCCGACAATTCAGCATGCGCCGAGCCCGCTGTAGCTCAACCCTGGCTCAGCAACACCAAGGCGTCGACCGCCAGCACACCTTCAGCCATCACCAGCAAGGGGTTGATCTCGGCCTCGACCACCCGATGCTGCGGCTGAACTGCCAGTTGCGACAGGTCGCTGATCGCCTGTGCCAAGGCCTGCAGATCGCCCCGCGGTTTGCCGCGCAGGCCCGCGACGGTTTGCAGCATGCGGACTTCGCTGATCATTTGTTGCGCTGTTGAGACTGACACCGGTGCCAGCCGGATGCTGCGGTCGCTGGCCAACTCGGCCCAGATGCCGCCGGCTGCCAGCATCACGATCGGCCCGACGTCGGGGTCGACCTTGTAGCCGATCAGCACCTCGGCCAGGCCCTTGCGCATCGGCTGGATCAGCGCCTGCTCAGCCAACACATCAGGCGCATGCTGCGCCAGGTTGGCGCGCAGCCGGACCAAGGCTTGCTGCAGCGCTGCCTGGTCGCGCAGATCGAGCAGCACGCCGCCGACTTCGGTCTTGTGCGCAATCTCGACCGAGCAGACTTTCAGCACCACCGGATAGTCGAAGGGCAATGCCTGCGGCGCCTGGCTGTTTATGGCGATGCTCAGACAAGGCGCATGGGGCAGACCCAGTTGGTCGAGCAGCTGATAAGCCTGCAGTTCGTTCAAGTTGCGGGTTGCGCTGCCGCTGCTGCTAGCAGATATTGGCGCCAGCGCCAGCGCCAGCGGTGAGCGGCGATCGAACACCGCGGCAATCACATCGGCACAGGATTCCGGATTGCGAAAACAGGGCACCTTGGCCGCCGTCAGCTGGGCAATCGCCTGCGGCGCATCCGGCACCATCATCGCCGCCAGCGGCTTGGCACCGCCGGCGCTGTCGATGATCGGCTTGACCGCCAATTCGGGCTGCGATCGCGCCGATGATCCGACCACGGCCAGCACCAGATCGAACTCGGGAGCGGCCAGCATGATGTCGAGCGCGCCTTTCATCACGTCATAGCGGGCACCGGCCAGCGTCAGGTCGACAACCCGGCTTGGGGCGACCAGGATGCCTGCCGCAGCCAGTTTGGCCAACGTCTCGGCCGAGGCCGGCTCGGCGTTGATCCCGCGGATGCCGAGCTGATCGACGACCATCGCCGCGCCACCGCCGGTGGTGGCGACGATGCCGACCCGACGCGGCGCGCCGGGCGGCATGAAGGGCATCCGCGCCGCCAGCGGCTCACATTCCAGCAGCGACTCGAAGATACCGACCCGGGCGATGCCGCAGTCCTTCAAGAAGGCGTCGGCAATATCGTCTTCTCCGGCGATCGCCCCGGTATGGGTGACAGCCATCTCGGCCGCCGCCGCCGAGCGGCCCAGCTTGTAGGCGATCACCGGCTTGTTGCGCCGCGCTGCTTCGATCGCGAAGGCGCGCAGCGCAGCGCCATGGTGCAGGCTTTCAAGAAACAGCAGGTAGGCATCGATGCCCGGATCGTCGAGCGTGGCTGCGCAGACCTCACCGATGCTCAGGTCGACCTCGCTGCCGACCGACACCAGTCCGGCAAAACCGACGCCGCGAGCGCGGCCGCGCGAGACCAGCGCACCGATCATGCTGCCGCTGTGCGAGGCGACGAAGAGCCGACCGACCGGGGTCTGCGGTTCGGCAAAAGCGGCGTTCGCGGTCAATGACATCTGCTGGCGCGGATTGATCACGCCGAGGCTGCTGGGGCCGAGCAAACGGATGCCGGACTGTTTGACGATCTCGCGCAACTGCTGCTCGCGTGCCAGTCCTTCAGCACCCGCTTCGGAAAAGCCGCTGGCCAGCAAGGTGATCAGTTTCACGCCCAGGCGCGCACATTCAGCCACCGTCTCGACGACCGTCTCGGTCGGCGTCAGCACAAATACATGATCGGGAATTTTGGGCAGCGCCGACAGCGAGGGCCAAGCCTGCTCACCCTGGACTTGGGACCGGCGCGGATTGACCAGATAGACCTTGCCGGCAAAGCCCTGCTCGCGCAGAAAACGCTGCGGCCGCCCAGCCGTCTTGTTGGCGTCATCGGAGGCTCCGACGATGGCAACGATGCCTGGCTCGAGCAGCAGCCTGGCGAGTTCAGGGCCTTCTGCAGAAATGATTTTCATGATTTGAAGCCTTAGAACTGGGTCCAGCATTCTCTTTGACCGACTGGGCCTCGAGTGATTCCGATTTGTTGCGGGACTACACTGAAAAGTATTCTCTGACGCATTGTCTTGAACTTCTGTCTCGCCCAATCGCATGACCCAACGCATCCCGCCGCTGAATCCGCTCAAGGTGTTTGAAACCGTGGCGCGCACCGAAAACCTGACCGGTGCGGCGCATGAGTTGCATGTCACCCAATCGGCTGTGAGCCGGCAGATTTCGGTGCTCGAAGCCTATCTTGGGGTCGAACTGCTGCGCCGCCAGCGCCATGGCGTCAGTCTGACCAAGGCCGGGCGGGCCTTTGCCGAGCAGATCGTGCCGGCTTTCGCCATGATCGCCAACGCGACTGAAGAGTTGCTGAAGGACAGCAGCCAGGATGCGCTGCGCTTGTTGACTTACACGACTTTTGCCGCCAAATGGCTGATCCCGCGCCTGCCTGATTTCCATGCCAAGCATCCCGGTATCGAGGTCCGGCTCAGCACCGCCGTACCCGATGTCGATTTCGACCGCGACGAGGTCGACATGGCGATCCAGTTCGGCGACGGCCAATGGCCGAATACCCAGGCAGACCGGCTCTTCACCGACCAGACCGAACCGGTCTGCTCACCCGCTTTCCTGGCAATGCACGCACCCGAAAGTCAGCATCCCGAGTCGCTGCTGCGCCAGCGCCTGCTGCTGTCGCGCTATCGGCGCAATGACTGGAGCGACTGGCTCGAGGTCAATCAACTGAGCTCGATGAGTGTCGACAGTAAACGCATGAGTTTCGGCAGCTCGATCCTGGCCTTGCAGGCGGCCATCGATGGTCTGGGCATCGTCATCGGTCAGACCCGATTGCTGGCATCCGACTTCGAAACCGGCCGGCTGCTGCGCCCCTTTGCCGGGACCCGCTGGAAGCCCTTGCGCAGCGATCGCGCCTATTACCTGTTACGCCCACTGCACCAGCGCGAAAGCAAC
>JBIKPD010000443.1:0-3230 GCA_044357665.1 Roseateles sp.
CTTCATCGAGCTGAATCAATTGCTGGGCGCGCCAGCAAGCGTACCGATCAATTAGTTGCACAGGCAGTCAATCGCGTTTCATCGATTGTTCCTGAAACATAGCTGGGGCGCGATGAAACGCAAGCCGAGGCTGCGCGGCCCGGCAATGACAGTTGGCTTGCACTGGCACAGGACTTGCCTTCCCGGGGTTGACATTGCTGTTGATGCAAGCAGCATGCCCCCGCTTCAACTTTGAAACAAGGAACGGATCAATGGAATTCAACGAACTTGCCGTGCTGCGCTGGCTGCACATCATCGCGATGGTTTACTGGCTCGGCGGCGAATGGGGCGTATTCCAGACCAGCTACAACGTCATCAATTTCAAGCTCTCGCTGGAAGAGCGCCGGCGCCATATGGAGACCGCCTACCGGATCGACATCCTGGCGCGCACCGGCATCATCATGCTGCTGCCGCTGGGCCTGCACATGGGCTATCTGTGGGGCATACAGCCACTCGGTGGCGCCTGGCTGACCGGCATGTGGATCGTCTTCGCCGGCTGGCTGGCGCTGTGCTGGTCCGCTTTCCTGAACCGCGATACCGACCGCGGCCTGAAGCTGACGAAATTGGACGAGCGCATCCGCTTCGTCGTGATTCCGCTATTGTTCATCGTCGGCATCGCATCGCTGCTGGGATATGGCCCGCTGGCGGCTGACCCGGGCCAGCGCTGGTACTCGGCGAAAGTCATCGTCTACGGTTTCACGTTGATCATCGGGCTGAAGCTGCGCTTCATCATGCGCGAGTGGACGACGATGTTCCGCATCCTCGCGCAAGGGCCGAACCCTGCCGTTGAAGCAACGCTGGACAAGTCGATCCGCTTCGGCCGCGGCATCGCCTATGTCTACTGGGTCGCGATCGCCACGGTTGCGTACTTCGGCGCGGTCAAGCCATTCTGATGGGAACCGCCATGAACCCCACAAGCTACCAGGCCCTGGCATTGCAGACCACTTGCCATGCCGTGAACCGTTGCACCAGCACCGCCGAAACGCGCGAGCGGATGATGAACAACATCGCCCGGGTCCACCGTCAAGTGCTCGGCAGCAAGGCTTTCATCGGCCCCGATCTGCGCTTGGTCGTCGCACCCGAATATTTCCTGACCAGCTACCCGCTCGGCGACTCGCTGCCGGGCTGGGCGGCGAAGGCGGCGATTGCGCCTGATGGCCCCGAATATGAGCGGATGGGAGAGATGTGCCGCGATGCCGGCATCTATTTCTCGGGCAATGCCTACGAGACCGATGAGCATTTCCCGGGCCTGTATTTCCAGACCAGTTTCATCATCGACGACAGCGGCAAGACCTTGCTGCGCTACCGGCGGCTGGTCTCGATGTTCGCGCCGACGCCACATGATCTTTGGGATCGCTATCTGCAGATCTACGGCCTGGACGGTGTTTATCCGGTCGCCGACACCCCCTTGGGCCGGTTGGCCTGCGTGGCCTCGGAGGAAATTCTCTACCCCGAGATCTCCCGCACCCTGGCCCTGCGCGGCGCCGAAGTGCTGCTGCATTCATCAAGCGAGACCGGCAGCCCGCGGCTGACCCCAAAAGATGTGGCCAAGCGGGCGCGTGCCTTTGAAAATTCTGCCTGGCTGATTTCGGCCAATTCGGCCGGCATCCTCGACAACGACATCCCGGGCAATTCGGTCGACGGCATGTCCAAGATCGTCGACTATCTTGGCGAAGTGCGGGCTGAGGCCGGTAACGGCGAATCGATGGTGGCCAATGCAACGATCGACATCGGCGCCCTGCGCCGCCATCGCCGCAAACCCGGCATGGGCAATATGCTGGCGCGCCAGCGGCTCGAACTGTTTGCTGCCACTTATGCCGGCAGCATCTACCCGCCCAACAATATGCTCGATCAACAGGGCCAGCCCGAGGTCAAGGAGCGCGCCCATTTCATGGGGACGCAGCGCAAGACCATCGACATGCTGACCGCCAGCGGAGTCATCGCCGGCGAATGATGCGGCCGGTTTGCCAATGCAAACCTCAAGCGATCATCTTTTTCAACGGTGCCGGCAGGGCGTAATCGGCCAGTTGCTCGCGTGCGACCCAGACGCCGGCCGGCGCCAGCAGCGGATCTTGTGAAATTTCGGCCCGCTGGGTATGCAGCAGCCAGTCGAAATGGGTCAGCGCATGCTTGATCTGCGGCATCACTTCGAGCTGTGCATCCAGTTCTTTGGCGGCCAGCTTCAAGGTCGCCAGATCGTCATACAGCGGCAGGCTCCAGAGCCCGGCCCAGACGCCGGTGGCGGGTCGCTGCTGCAGCAATACCCGACCTTGGTGCTCAAGCCATAGCCACCAGTTTTCACGCTGCCCGCGTTTGAGCTTGCGGGTCTTCACCGGATAGCGGCCGGGCTCGCTGCGGCCGGCACAAAGCTCGTTGACGGGGCAAAGCAGGCATTGCGGCGAACGCGCTGTGCAGAGCGTCGCACCGAGATCCATCACGCCCTGGGTATAGCGCTCGATGTCACGCTCGGGCAGCAAGGCCGTCGCATGCAGCCAGAGCTGGCGTTCCTGCGCGCTGCTGGCCAGATCGCCGTCGAAAGCCAGCAACCTGCCCAGTACCCGCTTGACATTGCCGTCGAGGATCGCCACCCGCTCGCCGAAGCAAAAGGCCGCGATCGCAGCGGCGGTCGAGCGGCCGATGCCGGGCAGCAGTTGCAGCTCGACCGAATGGCGCGGGAATTGCCCGCCGGGCAGCCGCGCCACCGCCTGGGCACAGGCATGCAGATTGCGCGCCCGGCTGTAATAGCCCAGGCCTGCCCATAGCGCCAGCACCTCGTCAAGCGAGGCTGCAGCCAGGTCAGCAACCGCGGGAAAGCGCTCCAGAAAGCGCTGGTAATAACCCAGCACCGTCGCCACCTGGGTCTGCTGCAACATGATTTCCGACAACCAGACCCGGTAAGGGTCGCGGGTGTTCTGCCAGGGCAATTGATGGCGGCCATGCTGTTTTTGCCAGGCCACCAGCAGCGGCGCGAACTGCAGCGGCAGGCTTATTTCTTTTGACATGAGGAACAGAAGAATGTCGAACGCTGGCCCTGGGTGATGCGCTTGATCGGCTTGGAGCAGACCAGGCAGGGCTGGCCCTCGCGGCCATAAACCCTGGCCTGCATCTGGAAGCTGCCGGCCACGCCATGGGCATCGCGGAAATCGCGCAAGGTCGTTCCGCCTGCAGCCAGCGCGTCGCCAAGCACACCG
>JBIKPD010000444.1:0-3193 GCA_044357665.1 Roseateles sp.
TGGGTGATGTGGCCTCGGCCTTGGCGGGTGGTGCACAAGCGCCGGTAGAGCGGCTCGGCTTCATGGCATTCGACCTGCTGCAGGGCTTGCTCGACGAGGCGCCGCAACTATTGCCTTATCTGCTGAGATTTGACGCGATTGCTACTTTGCTGGCCGCCGGCAAGCGTGCCAAGGCCATCAAGACCGATGCGGTCGATAGTGTGGCTGCACTTGCAGGGATGTTTTCGGAAATCGTCGAAGCTGGCAAGGCCGAAGGGCTGATCGTGCGCTCGGCCCAAGGCACGATCTACAAGATC
This sequence comes from Roseateles sp., assembly GCA_044357665.1. Taxonomy (GTDB): domain Bacteria; phylum Pseudomonadota; class Gammaproteobacteria; order Burkholderiales; family Burkholderiaceae_C; genus Paucibacter_A. Next base: position 297 of record JBIKPD010000444.1, read on the forward strand.
AAGCCCGAGTTCAGCATCGATGCGCTGATCATCGGCTACACCACCCGGACCGAAGATCCGCAAGCGGTTCGCACGCTGTTGATGGGGCTGACCCGCGAGGACGGCCGCATACAGATCGCCGGACATTGCGGCAACCTCGGTGGCGATGTCGAGCGCCGGGCGCTGATGCAGCGGCTCCAGGCGCTGGGCTGCGCCTCGGCATTCCGCTGTCCGAGTCGATCGGGCGATCTGTTCGCCTTCGTCAAACCGGATTTGGTGGCGGAGATCAAGGTTACCGACCTGCAGACCGAATCCAGCGACGGCCAGCAGCTTCGCTCGATGGCGATGAGCTACTCCGTCGAAACTGGCTGGAACGCCATCAGCACCATGCCGACGGCGAGTTGGCTCCACCCGGTGCTGGTGCGGCTGCGCGATGACAAGAAGCCCGACGCGCTGGACACCCGTTTCACGCAGATTCTGGAACGCTGCCTGGTTGCGCAGGCCGAAAGCGATGTGCCGGCGGTGCAACTGCCGGCCTCGCAGATCATTCGGCGCCAAGTCTGGACCAAGACCACCAAGGGCAAGGTTGCCGTGCGCAAGCTCGTCGCCTGGCAGACCAACAAGTCGGTGGTCGATCCCAGCTATCCGGCCTTCGTGCTGCATTGGACCGACTACTCGGCCGGCCGCGGCACCCCGCTGGACCGCGAAGTTCGCACTGCACCGACCGAGGCCTTGATGGAAGAAATTGCCGCCTTGCTGGTCGAGGACAACATCAAGAAGGGGTGGGAACTTGTTGCCTGAAGGAAGCGTCGTCTTTAGTCATTGCCTGCTCGCCATGTTGCCAAAAAATTCAAAAACACTGAAAAACTTGCCATGAATCACAAGAAGTTTCTTTCTGCCAGCTTGGAAGAAGCGGCTGCAATGCTTGAGCCGGGGGGTGAGTTGTACCCGTTGAATTCGAATATCAGTACCTTGCTTTATGAATTGATCCCGAATGATGAAACCAACCTGGCACTGTCCCTGGCAAAAATGGCATTGCTGTTCGTCAATGGGGCAGACCCGAACAGGATTGACCCGGACAAAAATTTGTATGGGCACACGCCATTGACGCTGGCCGCGCGATCAGCTTCAAAAAACGCTGTGGATTTCATGCGGGTATTGATCCAGGCTGGTGCTGACATCGAGTGCAGGAATGGGGTGGGGCAGACTGCGCTGCTCAGTGCCGTCAGCCGCCCACTCAGGGAAGAAGTGGTGCTCTACCTCGTCGAAGCTGGAGCGAATCTCGAAGCCGAGGACAAAGTGTGGGGTAGCCGGACAGCGATGATGAGGGTTGGTGATAGCCTTCGCTGCGTGAAAGCTTTGTTGGCTGCTGGAGCCAACGTCAATGCCCGGTCCAAGGACGGCACCACGCCATTGATCGCTGCGGTCCATAACTCGATCGGGACCAGCGACGGATTCCAATTGGTCTTGTCAGAATTCTTGAGGCATGGGGCTGATTTGTCTGCACGGGATGAAGACGGAAACAAGGCCATTCAGCACGCCGTGCGGAGTTCTAGGCTCAGTTGCTGTATCGGGCCGTTGATACAAGCGGGCGCCGACGTCAACGAACGGTCCCTGAAGGGCGAAACCTTGTTGATGGTGACTTCGAGCGCTGACGCCGTTGCCAGACTGCTGAACTTCGCACCCAAACTCGATGAAGTCGACGATGAAGGCAACACCGCGCTGCATAGATCTGCAAATGATCGCAGTGAAGGGGTAGAAATTGCCAAACTGCTGATCAAAGCAGGAGCGGGCCGCGATGTTCGAAATGCCCTGGGCAAAACGGTGTTGATGGAATTTGCCACGAAAGGTTGGAAGGAGGGGGTAAAGCTGCTAATTGATTCAGGTGCGGAACTCGACCTGCTCGATATAGACGGCAGATCAGCCACGGCCTTGGCGGTTCCGCATGTCAATGCCAGGCGTCCGCACGATTACAAAGCAGAATCAATCAGGCTGTTGATCGCAGCAGGCGCTACACCCAATCCATTCGAAAACGAACCCTTGATGGCTTCGCTGCGCTTGGATGACCTGCCTCTGGCGATTACCTTGTTGGAACGGGGTGCGCAGATTTCACTGGGGCCCACTGACTTCGCGCAAGTCAAGAAGTCGCTGGAAAAAATCGCCCGCACGAGATCCGCTTTGCTGTGGGGCGCGGTTCAATGCAGCGACGGTGAAACCGCTGACTTGTTCGCCAGGTTGATCGAGCGTCATGAGTCGGCCTACGAGTTGGCCGGTAACGATGACCTGCCGTTGATTTTGCGAGACAACTGCTGGCCGGCTTCGGTACCGGTCAGGCAGCCGCTGGTGATTTCCGCAGACCGGTTTGTCGGGACTGAACTGGGTCGATTGCAATGGTCTGAGGGCGAGCAGGAAAGGGCGATAAACCGTCTTCGACGCTCCGCCAATTCGGGCAAGCTGGCCGGCGGTGATCCTGTGGCATCACAGGCTGACGCCGATGCAAGACTGGCTGCAGATGTCCAAAAGTTCTTGAAAAAGCCGTTCCGGATCGCCTTCGCCACGCTGATCAGGGCCAGTGACTCTGTGCTGCTTGAAGTCTGGAATGCTCATGCCGGCAAGTTCATCGCGGAGATGCTGGTTGGTGAGTCGGGCCGCATTGAAGTAGCCGACATCGGCTATTTGCTCGCGCGCTTGGGTTTGCCTGCATTGCCCGGCGTTCTGTCGGCGGTCAGGAATAAACCGGAACTGGCCTCGGCCTTGCTTGCCGTTGATGCACCGGCCTGCGCGCCCTTGGTCGCGAGTCTGATGGCCGCCGGGGCTGGGGCTCGCCCCGCCAGGCAGTGGCTGCTGGCCTGGCCTGAGTCGGCTTGCGGCGGGCTGCTGCCCGCGAGCTTGGGCCAAGCCGGCAAGGACCGTGATCT
>JBIKPD010000470.1:0-2989 GCA_044357665.1 Roseateles sp.
GACTAGGCAGGGCTGGCCCTCGCGGCCATAAACCCTGGCCTGCATCTGGAAGCTGCCGGCCACGCCATGGGCATCGCGGAAATCGCGCAAGGTCGTTCCGCCTGCAGCCAGCGCGTCGCCAAGCACACCGCGAACCGCTTGCGCCAGCCTCTCGGCGCGTGGCCGGCTCAACCTTGCCGCCGGCAGACGCGGGTCGATGCCGGCCAGAAACAGCGCTTCGCAAGCGTAGATATTGCCGGCGCCGACGACGATATTGCCGGCCAGCAGCGCCAGCTTGACCGCCACGCGGCGGCCGCTGAAGCCGGCATGCAGATGAGTGCCATCGAATCGGGGGTCAAAAGGTTCGATCCCCAAGCCGGCCAGCAGCTTGGCCGCCGGAGCAACCGTCAGCGCCTTCGACCAGACTACGGCACCAAAGCGGCGCGGGTCGGTCAGGCGCAGCAGGCCGCGGTCAGTCTGCAGATCAAAATGGTCATGAATGCCGGGTGGGTTGCCGCCAGCCGTGAATGCCAGCGACCCCGACATGCCCAGATGCAGCAGCAGGCCGCCGGTCGCCTCGGGCTTGGAAATCGGCAGCCAAAGGTACTTGCCCCGCCGCGTCACCGCGCCGATCCGGCCACCGATCAGGCTCGCGCATGGCAGTCCGATCGGCCAGCGCAGCGGCTTGCCAAGCCTTGCTTGCAGGACTGTTGCACCCTCAATCGCATCGGCAAAGCTGCGGCGGGTGACTTCGACTTCAGGCAGTTCAGGCATGCTCGCATGATATCGGGGCAGAATGGTCGGCCAGCTCCGCTTCGAAGCCGGCAGCATATTCACGCAGGAACCATCAATGCCAAAGCATTTCAGCCGCATCGCCTTTCTGGCCGCAAGCTTGATCGCAGGCTGCGCACTGGCGAGCACCACCGGCACCAAGGTCGACAGCGCGGCAGCAACGCCAGCCAATTCCGAGATGGATGCGCCGCTGTTCTATCAGCTGCTGGTGGGCGAAATGGAGTTGCGCTCGGGCCAACCGGGCGTGGCGTTCCAGGTGCTGCTCGACGCCGCACGGCGTACCCATGACGAGGTGCTGTTCCAGCGCGTCGTGACGATCGCCATCCAGGCCCGCGCCGGCGATCAGGCCTTGATCGCCGCCAAGGCCTGGCGCGAAGCGATCCCCGGCTCGATCGAGGCGAGCAAGACCACGCTGCAGTTGCTGGCCTTGCTGAACCGGCCCGCCGAAGCAATCGAGCCCTTGCGCGCGCTGCTCGCCGTCACCGCCAAGGATCAGCGCGGTGGTGTGCTGGTGTCGCTGCCGATCTTGTTCCAGCAAGCGGCCGAGCCCAAGCTGGTCTACAAGGTCCTCAGCCCCTTGCTGCTGAGCGCCGCAACCCGGCCCGAGACCAAGCTGGCAGCCAAGCTCACTTTGGCGCGGCTCGCGCTGCTGGCCGGCGAGACCAGGCAGGCACTCGACTTCACCTATGAGGTCGAAACCATGGTGCCGAAGTCCGACGAACCGATGCAGCTCGCGCTCGAATTGATGCCGAGCCAGCCCGGCGCCGAGACGCTGGTGACCGCCAGGCTTCAGGCCCAGGCCGACAACCATAAACTGCGGCTGGCCTATGCAAGAGCCTTGGCTCGCGCGCAGCGGATTGCCGAAGCTGTCAGGGAATTCCGGCTGATCACGATGGCCGCCCCGACCGTGGTGGAAGCCTGGTTCGGGCTCGGCGCTCTGGAGCTCGAACTGCGTCGTCCCGAGGCTGCCGAACCTGCGCTGCGCGAATATCTGCAGCGCCTCGAAGGCAGCGAAGGCCTGGCCAAGGAACTCGATGCATCGCGCCAGCAAGCCTGGCTGATGCTGGCTCAGGTAGCCGAGATCCGCGGTGATCTCAAAGCTGCCGAGGCCTGGCTGATGAAGGTGGACAGCCCGCAACGCCTGGTCGAAGCGCAGTTCCGCCGCGCTTCCTTGCTGGCCAGGCAAGGAAGCTTGGCCGAGGCCAGGAAAATCATCCAGGCTCTGCCCGACCAGACCGCCGAAGCGACCCATGCAAAATTCATGGCCGAATCGCAACTGCTGCGCGAAGCACGCGACTGGCGCGCGGCTTACGAATTGCTGGTGCGGGCCAACGAACGCTTCCCTGATGATGCTGACATGCTTTACGAGCAATCGATGATGGCCGAAAAACTCGGTCTGCTCGATGAGATGGAAGCCACGCTCAAGCGCGTCACCAAGCTCAAACCCGACCATTACCATGCTTATAACGCTTTGGGGTTTTCGCTGGCCGAGCGCAATCTGCGCATCGATGAAGCGCGCGAATTGATCGCCAAGGCGCTGACCTATGCGCCGGCCGAGCCCTTCATCGTCGACAGCATGGGCTGGGTCGAGTACCGGGCAGGCAATCTTGCCGAAGCTTTGCGGCTGGTTCGCCAGGCCTACAGCTCGCGGCCCGATGCCGACATCGCCGCACATCTGGGCGAATTGCTGTGGGCCAGCGGCGCCCAGGACGAGGCCCGCAAGGTCTGGCAGGAAGGCGCCAGGAGCGATCCTCGCAACGAAACCCTGATCGAAACGATGACCCGGCTGAAGGTCAAACCATGAAGTTGCCGCTGCTGCTGGCGGCAGCATTGTTGTTGAGCGCCTGTGCCGGCTTGCAGCGGCCAAAGTCCGAACCGGTCAATCCGTCCGATCTGCGCTTGAGCGGCAGGATCAGCGTGCAGGTGGCTGGCGATAGCGGCAAGGCGGCGGGCGGCAACGCCGGCTTCGAACTCAGCGGCAACCCCGCTGCGGGTCAACTGGAATTGAGTACACCGCTGGGCAGCCTGCTGGCGCGCGCGAGCTGGAGCGACGGCGAGGTGCTGCTGCAGACGCAAGAGGATCAGCGGCGCTTTGCCGACCTTGACGCCTTGACGCGCGAGTTGCTCGGCGAAGCGATTCCGGTCGCTGCGCTGTTTGACTGGCTGCAAGGCCGGCCCTGGCCGCAAGCCACCAGCCGGCCGATTGCCGGCAACGGCT
>JBIKPD010000445.1:0-3179 GCA_044357665.1 Roseateles sp.
GGCGGTGAATGGCCATTGCCTCGCTGCCGCAAGCTTGCTGGTTGAGCAAGGCATCAAGCTTGACGCCAAGCCAGTCCAGACTCGTGCATAGATCGGCGCGCAGCAGCGCGTCATGCTCGCCAATGCCACCGGTGAAAGCGAGCAGATCGAGCCCGCCCAGGCAGGCGATCAAGGCTCCTGATTCGTGCAGGAGCCGGTGGGTAAATAGCTGGATCGCCTTGCGCGCCGCCGGGCTGCCATTGCTGCGCAAGCGGCGCATGTCGGCGGACAAGCCGGATACGCCGAGCAAGCCGCTTTGCCGATAGAGCAGCGTTTGCAGTCGCTCGTGATCCCAGCCCTGGGACATCAGGTAAAGCAGCAGGCCGGCATCGATCGAGCCGCTGCGCGTGCCCATCATCAGGCCGTCGAGCGTCGAAAATCCCATCGTGGTGGCGCAGCTGCGGCCATGGCGGGCTGCGCAGAGGCTGGCACCATTGCCCAGATGTGCCATCAGCACCCGGCCGTCGGCTTGATTGCTGCGCTGCTGCAGGGCCGAGATCACATATTGGTAGGACAGGCCGTGAAAGCCGTAGCGCCGCAGGCCTTGATCGGTCAACGATTGCGGCAGGGCGAAGCTGTAATCGACTTCGGCGATGCTGGCGTGGAAGGCATTGTCGAAACAGGCAAACTGAGGCAGGCCAGGAAAGGCCTGGCTGAAGGTCCTGATGCCCTGCAGATTGTGCGGCTGGTGCAGCGGCGCCAAGGCGTTGAACTGTGCCAGGTGGGCCAGCAAAGCCTCGGTGACGAGCAGGCCGGCGCGGGCCTCACTGCCGCCATGGACGACGCGGTGGGCCACCGCTGCGAGCGCAGGAATGGAGTTCTCGGACTCGAGCAAGGCCTTGAGGCCATCCAGCGCTGCGGCAAATCGCTGCCCGGCGTCAAGCTCGATCTGGCGCTGCTGACGGCGACCCCCGATGGTCCAGCTGAGCATTGGAAAGCCGCCTGGCTCGAGCCCCTCGATGCAGCCGCTGAGCAGGCTGGCTTGAACCTGACCGTGCAGCAGTGGATAGACCGAAAATTTCAGCGTCGATGAACCGGCATTGACCGCAAGGATGGCCATGGTCAAGCCTGCCTTGACCGATCGCGGCGTGCCTTATGGGCTGCCAGATGGGCCAGCAGCGCTGATGCGACCCGGTTCAGCGGGCCATCGGCGCGGCTGGTCAGGGCGATCGGGATCTTCGCGCCCAAAACCAGTCCGGCGCAACTGGCCCCGGCCAGGTATTCGAGCTGCTTGGCCAGCATATTGCCCGATTCCAGATCAGGTACGACCAGAATATCTGCGGCACCCGCGACCGGCGATTGGATATGTTTGATCTTGGCCGCGCGGAAGGAAACGGCATTGTCGAATGCCAGCGGACCTTCGAGCATGCCGCCGGTGATCTGGCCGCGATCGGCCATCTTGCACAGCGCTGCAGCATCGAGCGTCGATGGCAGATCCGGGTTGACGGTTTCCACCGCCGAGAGGATCGCGACCTTGGGGTATTTCACGCCCAGAAGATGGGCGAAATCGATCGCGTTGCGGATGATGTCGGCTTTTTCCAGCAAGTTCGGCCGGATATTCAGCGCCGCATCGGTGATCAGCAGTGGTTTTGGATACAGCGGCACATCGAAACGGAACAGATGCGACATCCTGCGCCCGGTGCGCAGGCCTGGCTGGGCCAGCACCGCCTGGATCAGCTCGTCGGTATGCAGGCTGCCCTTCATCATCATCTCGACTTCGCCTCTGGCGGCCATCAACGCCGCCATCTCGGCGGCTGCATGGCTATGCGGCACAGCGATGATTTCGATGCCGGTCAGGTCAATGTCGGATTCGGCGGCCAGCCGGCGGAGGCGGGCTTCGGGTCCGATCAACACCGGCAGGATCAGGCCATGAGCCGCTGCTGCCATCGCGCCGCTGAGCGAGCCGGCATCGCAGGGATGAACGACTGCGCAACGCAGCGGGGGCAGCAAGGCGCTGAGTGCCAGCAGATCCTTGAAGCGGGCCTCCGCGTCGAATGGCTTCAGCGCGGCGATTTCATCGTCGCCGACCTTGTCGATCGAATCAAGCTTGTTGCTCATGGATGCCGGCGGCTGTTTTGCAAGCTGCATTGGGCAATAGCGGCCCGCCAAGCCGCTTGACTTGAGTCAAGCGCGGTCGCCAGCTGGCTTCAATCGAGCGGATTCAATCCTGGCAGGAAGTTGATGCCGGTGCGTTTGACCAACTCGGTGTAACTGATCGGCATGCTGCCCTGCGTCAGGTCGGAATTTTCATGCCAATGGGCCCAGGCGCGATTTTTCTGCTCGTCATAGACGAGCTTGAACAAATACTTGGGCACCCGGACTTGGCCCGGGCCGATCGCTGGGCTCTGCGCGATGCTGGGGCTGAAAACCGGGCCGGTGATGACAAAGACATTGCCGGCGGCGCGCGAGGCATAGTTGCGCGTCGCCTGTTCGACCGTCTTGGCCCAGACACCGCGGTTATGTTCAGGCGCTTGCGGCACCATATTGGCCAGCGAAAAGCTTTGCGCCATCGCTTGCGCGGTCGGCATGTCTCCAGCGGGTGCCATATGCCCGCGATCGAAGCCGCTGCCCTTGTAATCATTCAGGCTGGCGCGCTCCGAGCTGCGCAATCTGGCGTCGGAAAAAAACCGGTTGGTGCGTTTTTCACCGGCGTCGGCAATCGCCTCCCGGTTCAGCTTTTCAGCCACGAAGACGGCGGTCTTGCTGGCGCCGGAATGCAGGATGGCAAAGGCGTCGTAGCAAAGCGCGCGCTGCTGGGGTTGAGGGGCCACGATCGGTGGCTTTGCATTGACAAAGAACTGCGAGCAGCTGGAAAAATCTTCCGCAGCATGGCTGCTTTGGAAGGCGGCACAAAGAATGAAAATCGCGGCGATGACCAGGCGGCGATGCGGCCGCATCAGACTGCCGCAGCCGACAGATATTGCTGGCGAAAGGCCTCGAAAGGCAGCGAATCAAGGGTTTCGATGTCGGCCTGTGCCGTCTGCGATTGCTGCGCCATCCGGGCAAAGCGCTCAGCCATCGCCTTGTCAAAAGGCATGGCGAGCAACTGCTGGCGAGTCTGTTCGGATTGCAGGCGTACAAAATCGGCAAAGCAATCGTCGAAGCCTTCAGTCATCGCCTTCAGCACCCGCGCCGACGGG